>CBHWEO010000059.1:0-23314 GCA_966112955.1 uncultured Duganella sp.
CTACACCAACCTGACGTTGCGGGAAGAGCCGCAAGCGGCCCTGTACAGCTGGATCCAGGGCAGCGAAGGCCGCTGGCGCAAGGAGGTCAAGCCGGGCGACATTATCCTGGTGGTGGACGTGGGCGGCGGCACCAGCGACTTTTCGCTGATCGCCGTGCTGGAACGCGACGGCGTGCTGGAACCGCACCGCGTGGCCGTGGGCGACCATATCCTGCTGGGCGGCGACAATATGGACCTGGCGCTGGCGCACCTGGTGGCACGCAAGCTGGCCGCCAACGGCACCCAGCTCGACGCCTGGCAGATGCGCGCGCTGACTTACGGCTGCCGCAGCGCCAAGGAAAACCTGCTGGCCAACGCCCAGGCGGAGACCTGGCCGATCGTGGTGCCGAGCCGCGGCTCCAAACTGATCGGCGGCTCGATCCGCACCGAACTGACGCGCGCTGAAGTGTCGGCCTTCATCACCGACGGCTTCTTCCCGCAAGTGGACGCATCGGCGCGCCCCGCGGTGCGCACCCGCGCTGGCCTGACCCAGCTTGGCCTGCCTTATGCGCAGGATGCGGCGATCACCAAACACCTGGCAGCCTTCCTGGCGCGCCAGGCCGGCGCCACCGCGGACCTGGCAGGCTTTGCCGGCCGCGCCAGCGCGGAGCACAGCTTCCTGCATCCGAGCGCGGTGCTGTTCAACGGCGGCGTATTCAAGTCGGACCTGCTGGCACAGCGCGTGATGGACACCATCAACGGCTGGCTGGCCGCGGAAGGCGCGGCGCCGGCACGCATGCTGGGCGGCGCCGACCTGGACCTGGCGGTGGCGCGCGGCGCCGCCTACTACAGCTATGTGCGGCGCGGCGCCGGTGTGCGCATCCGCGGCGGCACGGCGCGTTCGTATTATGTGGCGGTGGAATCGTCCATGCCGGCCATTCCGGGCATGGAGCCGCCGGTCCAGGCGTTGTGCGTGGCGCCGTTCGGCATGGAGGAAGGCAGCGAACTGGAATTGCCGGGCCAGGAATTCGGCCTGGTGGTGGGCGAGCCGGTGCACTTCCGCTTCTTCGGTTCTTCCGTGCGCCGGCAGGACCAGATCGGCACCGTGCTGGATTTCTGGGGGCCTGAGGAATTGATCGAACTGAACGAAATCCAGGCCACGCTGTCGCCGGAAGGCCGCTCCGTGGGCGAAGTGGTGCAGGTGCGCCTGCACGCCTACGCCAGCGAAGCGGGCACGCTGGAGCTGCTGGCGGTGGCGCAGGACGGCCAGCGCTGGAAGGTCGAATTCGACGTGCGCGGCGCCGGCGAAGGCCAATGACGCAGTACCTGGTCAGCATCGACCTGGGCACCACCAATTCGGTGCTGGCGTATGCGGCGCCGGGCGGCGAGGTGCAGCTGTTCGAGGTGGAGCAGCTCACCGCGCCCGGCGAAGTGGGCCGGGCGGCGCTGCTGCCCTCTTCCCGCTACCATGCCGCCGAGGGCGAATTCGCGGCGGGCGACCTGCAGCTGCCCTGGCCTGCGCCGGTGGTGGAAGGCGCGCCTGTCGGCGGCATCATCGGCCGGTTCGCCCGCACGCTGGGCGGCCAGGTGCCGGGGCGGCTGGTTGCCAGCGCCAAGAGCTGGCTGTCCCACACGGGCGTCGACCGCATGGCGCCCATCCTGCCCTGGGGCGCCGCCGGCGACGTGGCGCGTATCTCGCCGGTGGCCGCCAGTGCGAGCTATCTTGCCCACTTGCGCGCGGCCTGGAATGCGCGCTTTCCTGCGGCCCCGCTGGAACAGCAGCAACTGGTCCTGACCGTCCCCGCATCGTTCGACGAGGGCGCGCGCGCCCTGACGCTGGAGGCGGCGCGCATGGCCGGCTTGCCGGCGCTGCGGCTGCTGGAAGAGCCGCAGGCGGCGCTGTACGACTGGCTGTACCGCCATCGCGCATCGCTGGCGCAGGAACTGGCGCAGGCGAGGCTGGTGCTGGTGGCGGACGTCGGCGGCGGCACTACAGACTTCACGCTGGTCAAGGTGGAGATGGCGGGCCGCGAGCCGCAGTTGACGCGCATCGGCGTCGGCAACCACCTGATCCTCGGCGGCGACAACATGGACCTGGCACTGGCCCACCTGGCCGAGCAACGCCTTGGGGCCGCTGACGGCGCCCAGCGGCTGTCCGCGGCGCGCTTGGCGCAGCTGACGGAACGCTGCCGGGCGGCGAAGGAAGCCTTGCTGGCGCCTGGCGCGCCGGAGCAGGTTAATGTCACGCTGCTCGGTTCCGGCTCGAAGCTGGTGGGCGGCAGCCGCACTGTGGCCCTGACGCGCGAAGACGTCGAGCGCATCGTGCTGGACGGCTTCTTCCCCCCCAATGAAACGCAGCAGCCGGCACAGGCCAGGCGCGGCGCCATCGTCGAATTCGGCCTGCCATATGCCAGCGACCCGGCCGTCACGCGCCACCTTGCCGGCTTCCTGCGCCAGCACGCGGCCGCCGCCCGCGAAGCATTGGGCCTGCCGGACGACGGCAGGCTGCCCGTGCCTGACACCCTGCTGTTGAACGGCGGCGTATTCCGCGCCGGCAGGTTGGCGGAGCGGCTCGCCGCCACCCTCTCGCTGTGGCGCGGCCAAGACGTGCGCGTGCTGCACAACGACGACCCCGACGTGGCCGTCGCGCGCGGCGGCGTTGCTTACGCCCTGGGCCGGCAAGGACTGGCCCCCACCATTGCCGGCGGTTCGCCGCGCAGCTACTGGCTGCTGCTCGATAGTGCGCGCGCCCCCGGCGTGACGCGCCGCGCCGTTTGCCTGCTGCCGCGTGGGACCGCCAGCGGCCAGGAAGTGCGCCTCAACGAACGCAGCTTCGCGTTGCGGCTTGGCCGCCCGGTGCGCTTCCATATCGCCACCACGCTGACCGACGCCACGCCGCCATTAGCGGGCGACGTGGCCGACCTGGCGCCGGACGCGCTGTCTCCCCTGCCGGCCATCGCCACGGTGCTGCGCGACAGCAGCGATGCCGGCGCGCGCAAGGAGATCACCGTGCAGCTGGCGGCCTCCCTGACGGAAGTGGGCACGCTGGAAGTCCATTGCGCATCCGGCACGCAGCGCTGGCAGCTTGAATTCCAGTTGCGCGAACATGGCGCGGAGACTCCGGCGGAAGCGGACGGCGACGTTGCCGGCGAAGGCGCTGCCGAAGCGCCGCTGCCCGCGCGCCTGCCGGAAGCGCTCGACAAAATCGACCGCATCTTCGGCAGCCGCGCGCAACAAGTGGAAGCCAGGGAAGTGCGCCAGCTGCGCAGCCAGCTGGAACACCTGCTGGGCAGCCGCGAGCGCTGGGCCACGCCCTTGCTGCGCCGGCTGTTCGACGCCCTCATGGAACGCGCCAAAGGCCGGCGCCGTTCGGCGGAACACGAACGCACCTGGCTGAACCTGGCCGGCTATTGCCTGCGCCCGGGCTTCGGCCATCCGCTGGATGAATGGCGCATCGAACAGTTGTGGGGAATCTTCGAAACCGGTGTCCAGCACCACAAGGACAGCCAGGTCTGCGCCGAATGGTGGACGCTGTGGCGGCGCGTATCGGGCGGCCTGCCGCCGGCGGCGCAACTGCGCCTGCTGGACGATTTCGCCTTCAACCTGCAGGCCGATGCCGCCGAGCGCGGCAAGCGCCCCGTCACACTGGTCAACGGCAGCGAGGAAGACATGCTGCGCCTGGGCGCTTCGCTGGAGCGCATCCCGTCGGCCTACAAGGCGGAAATCGGCAACTGGATGGTTGGCGAACTGCCGAAGGCGAAAACCCTGGCGGCGCAGACGCGCTACCTGTGGGCGCTGGGCCGGGTCGGCGCGCGCCGTCCCTTCCACGGCAGCGCGCATGACGTGGCGCCGGCCGAAACCGTCGAACAGTGGCTGCAGGCCGTCATGCAGCTCGACTGGCGCAAGGTGGAACCGGCGGGCTTTGCAGCCGCCCACCTGGCACGCATGACGGGCGACCGTTCCCGCGACATCGGCGATGCATTGCGCGCGGAAGTGTTGCGCCGCCTGGAAGCCGCGGGCGCCCCGCCCAGCTGGCCCGCCATGGTGCGGGAAGTGGTGCAGCTGGACCAGGCCAGCGAACAGCGCATGCTGGGTGAAGCGCTGCCGCCGGGCCTCAAGCTGCTCAGCTGACGGTGCGGCCCTGCGCAACCTGCGATTGCTGCTGCGCGACGAATCCATCGAAGGCTGCGATCACGCTGTCATAGCGGTGGACATCGCCTTCCAGCTGCGCCAGCGCATAGCAGGTTGCCTCCAGCGTCGACAACTGGTCGGGCGCATGCGCCTTGCGGATCAGGTAATGCGATGGCGGCGTGTCGCGCAGCGGCAGGCGCGGCAAGGCTTGCAAGGCGGGGTTCAGGTACAGCATCTTGCGGCTCTTGCGCCAGGTGGCGTCCAGCACCACCAGCTGCACTTGCGCGGCCGGCAGCCCGGCGCCATAAGCCGGCGGCGGGGCGATGCCAAGCGAGCGGTCGCCCGGGGTGTCAGGATAGAGCAGCACCGGCTGGCGGCCATCCGGGCCGAGCATGGCCTGCAAGGCTTGCGGGTCGAACTGTTCGCCGACCGCGATGCGGCTGCTCGGCAGGCACAGGTGCAGCAGCCGCGCACTGCCTTTGGCGTTTGCCACTTCCATCGGGTGCTGCAGGATCAGGACTTCGGCTGCGCTGCTCACCGGCGCCGCCCAGTGGCAGATGCAGGTGGCGGTGGGACGCAGGCAGGTGGCGCACGTCGGTCGCCGCGGCATGGTGTTCATGCCGCGCATCATACACCAGGGGCGCCCAGCAATTCCTCCAGTTGCGCGATCTGGGTGGGATCCTTGACCACCGCGCGCAGCCATTCGTGCAGCGGCAGCTCGCCCCATCTGGCAGCCTTGTCGGCCAGGTAGGCGACGGGGCTGTGCGGCTCCGTACGGCGGAAGAAGTCCGCCACCTGGCGCAGTTGCGCCAGCGCGTGGTCGCGCGACTGCGGCATGGCGGGCAGCCCTGCCCCAGCCCCGCCCGTGGCTGGCGCAGGGACGGCGCCGGCAGCGCCATTGTCATCCACGCGGCTCGCGCCGGCTTGGGCCAGCGGAGCGTCGCGCGCCGCATCGTCCACGGCGCGCCGCAGCGCCTCCCGCGCAGGGCCGAATGCCGGCCCGGCGGCACCCAGCCGCGCATCCACCGCCGCCTGCAGGGCCTGCAGCGCGGCCAGGCAATGCTGCGCATCCCGCAGGCGGGTGTCAGGGTCGCCTTGCGCCGGACAGTCGCGCACCAGTGCCGGCGTGCGCCCCAGCAGCCAGGCCAGGTTGCCGCTGCGTAGCTCATGGTCGCCGCCTTCCGGCAGGGGATGCACATGGTCCCATAACCGCTCGCACAGCCCCGCCAGCAGCAGGAAGCCATCGCCCAGCCCGCGCCAGCCGTGGGTATGGGCGCGCGCCTCGGCCAGCCACACGGCGAGCCGCAAATCCTTGCTGCGCGACCGCAGCAGCTCGGCGCAGCGGCCCGCCACCAGCGGCCAGTCGGCCGCATGCAGCGGGACCGCCCATTCGCCCTGCTCGAGCGTCGGGTCGTCCTGCCGCCGCGCCGCCGCGATGGCATCCATGCAGCCGTCAAACGAAACGTCTTCGCCGCAGGGCTGGCCTGCGCTGAGCGGCACCAGCAAGTCTTCGTTCGTGAACATGGCTCCTCCTACCGGGTGGTGATGCGGAACTGGCCCTGGCGCGTGACGCCGGCCTTGACTTTCGATACCGGAGCACCGTCCGCCATGCGCGCCAGCAGCACATCCGCCACGCTGGGCAGCAGGCTGCCGTGCAGGATGTTGTCGATATTGCGAGCGCCGGAATCGGTCTCGGTGCAGCGCGCCAGCACCGCCTGCACCAGCGCGTCGTCCCAGCAGAATTCCGCATGGTGATGCTCGCCGATGCGCTGGCCGATGCGGCCCAGCTTCTGCGCGATCACCTGCGCCAGGGCCTCGTCCGAAATCGGGTAATACGGCACCACTTGCAGGCGGCCGAGGAAGGCCGGCTTGAAATGGCGCACCAGCTGCGGCCGCAGCAGGGCATCGAGTTCCTCGGGCGATGGCAGCGGCGCGTCGCCCCGCCCCAGGCAAGCCTGCATGATGGCGCCCGAACCGAGATTGGAAGTGAGCACGATCACGGTATTGCTGAAATCGACCGCCTGGCCCTCCGCGTCTTCCAGCGTGCCGCGGTCGAACACCTGGTAGAACAGTTCCAGCACGTCCGGGTGCGCCTTGTCGGCTTCATCAAGCAGCACCACGCAATACGGGCAGCGCCGCACCGCCTCGGTCAGGACACCGCCTTCGCCGTAGCCGACATAGCCCGGCGGCGAGCCTTTCAGGCCGGCCACGCTGTGCGGCTCCTGGTATTCGCTCATATTGATGGTCACCAGCTTGCGCTCGCCGCCGTACAGCAAATCGGCCAGGGCCAGCGCGGTCTCGGTCTTGCCCACGCCGGAAGGCCCGGTCAGCAGAAATACGCCTTTCGGCTTGCGCGGATCGTCCAGGCCGGCGCGCGCCGTGCGCATGCGCTGCACGATGGTGTCGACGGCGTATGGCTGCCCCAGGATGCGCGACTCCAGCGCGGGCTTGAGCTGCTGCACCGTGCGGATCTCGTCGCGCAGCATGCGGCCAACCGGGATGCCGGTCCACGCCGCCACCACGCCGGCTACTACGTGCTGGTCGACCTCCAGCGGCACCATGGGCGCTTCGCGCTGCAGGGCATGCAATTCCTGCTGGGCGGAGGCGGCCGCCTGCGCGTCGCCCTCCTGGCGCAACGCCAACACCCGGCTGCACAGCTCACGTTCGCGCTCGTGGCGCGCGGCCAGCTCGGCATGCCAGGCTTGCAGGCTGCCGCGTTCGTCGCGCAGGACCGGCAGCGGCGACGGCGCAGCGCCCGCTGCGGCGCCGCCCGCACCGGTAGCCGCATCGCGCTCCAGTGACGCGATGCGCGCCGACAGGCGCTCGATCTGGCAGGCCGCATCTTCCAGCAGCGCGGGCGCAGCGCATTGGCCGAGCGCCACCCGCGCGCAAGCCGTGTCCAGCACGCCGACCGCCTTGTCCGGCAACTGGCGGCTGTTGATGTAGCGATGCGCCAGCCGCACCGCCGCCGTGACCGCATCGTCGCGCACGCGCACGCCGAAATGCCGTTCCATCAGCGGCACCATGGCGCGCAGCATGGCGGCGGCGGTTTCTTCGTCCGGTTCGTCTACCTTGACCACCTGGAAGCGCCGCGCCAGCGCGGCATCCTTCTCGAAGTAGCGCTTGTATTCGCTCCATGTGGTGGCGGCGATGGTGCGCAGTTCGCCCCGCGCCAGCGCGGGCTTGAGCAGGTTGGCGGCATCGCCCTGCCCCGCCGTGCCGCCGGCGCCGATCATCGTATGCGCCTCGTCGATGAACAGCACGATGGGATGCGGGCTGCGGCGCACTTCGTCAATCACGTTCTTCAGGCGCGCTTCGAACTCGCCGCGCACACTGGCGCCGGCCTGCAACAGCGCCAGGTCCAGCGCGTGCAGCGCCACATTGCGCAGCGGTGGCGGCACTTCGCCGGCGGCGATGCGCAGGGCCAGCCCTTCCACCACGGCGGTCTTGCCGACGCCCGCTTCGCCGGTCAGGATCGGGTTGTTCTGGCGGCGCCGCAGCAGGATGTCCATCAGCTGGCGCACCTCGGCCGCCCGGCCGATGACGGGATCGAGCTTACCTTCGCGCGCCAGCTGGCACAGGTTCACCGTATACTGCGCCAGCGCCGCCGGCTGCGCCGCGGGCTGCAGCGGTGCGGCATCGGCCGCCAGCGGCACTGTCGCCTCGGCGGAACCGGCGACGTATTTTTCCATGCGATGCTTCAGCCCATCGACCGGAAAGCGCGCAAACAGGCCGGATATGCGGGCGGCCTGCTGCGACAGTTCGGGTTCCGTCAGCAGGGCAAGCAGCAAGTGGCTGCTGCGTACCTGGTCGGGCTGCGGCAGCGCCAGCGAGGCGATCAGCCAGGCATGCTCCAGCATCAGTTGCAGCCGCCGCGCAAAGACCGGCACGCGGGCGGATGCGCTGCGCACGCCGGCCAGCTCGCGCCGCAAGTCCGCTTCGAGCGCCGTCGTACTGATCTCGCTGCGGCGCGCAATGGCCACCAGGTCACAATCCGGCTGCTCCAGCAGCGCAAGCAGCAAATGCTCGACGTCGACTTCGCCGTGTCCCATGCCGATGGCGATATTGGCTGCGCGGGTGGCGGCGGTCCGGCAGGCGCCGTTCAGTTTTCCGATCAGGGTTTTCAGTTGAATACTCATGCGATGGCTCCGCGCTTGATGGAATAATGCAGGGAAGACGGCTGCAAGGCGGCGCTGAAACTGACCGCCTCATTGAAGCCATGCGCCCGCAACTGGCCCACGATCACAAGGTCGATGCGGTTGACGGCACCGTTGCGCTCGGCCAGCGTGACCTGCACATTGCACAGCCGCGGCTCGTGGCGCTCCACCGCCTGGCGCACGCTGGCGCAAATGCGCTGGCGGTCTTCGCTGCTGCTGTGCGACAGGCCGGCAAAATCGGCCAGGCCGAAATTCAGCACCGAGGCGGCGCATTCCGGATAGGCTTGCAGCACATGCTGCGGCAGCGCGCTGCGCGAATTGAGCAGCACTTCCAGGTCGCGCGCGACGCTTTCCTTCAACTGTTCCTGCGTGAGGAAGCGCCCGCCCGGGTGGCAGCCCAGCAAGCGATCCAGCAGGCCTGGCCGGCAGCCTTCCATACCGCACCTCCGTAAATAAAAAAGCGGCTGCAGCACTGGTGCACCGCAGCCGCAACTCCCTCCAGAAATCAGACGATGCGGTTTGCCGCCAGGTCCCAGCCCCCGGAGGTATTGCCGCCCACGCCGCCAGAGATGCGTTGCTGCGTGTACTTCCAGCGCACCTTCGAGAACTTGAAGCCCACTTCTTCGGTCAGAATGTCGCCTTCGCTCACGGACGGGGACACCGCGCCAATCAGCACGTTATCCAGTTCGATCTCGAAGTACTTGACCCGTTCGCCCTGCGCATCGGCACGCATGAATTCCAGCTTGGCCTTGGGGATGGTGCGGCCGGCGGCGCAGGTTTGCAGCAGGATCGGCGATGCCAGGTCGGCCAGCTTGGTGATCACCACCTCGCGGTGCTCGCAGCGTTCGGCCGTGTGGCCGCCTGCGGTGGAAGACGTGGCGGAACGCGGCTGCTCCACTGCCCAGCTGACCGATTTGCACTCGATCCAGTCCTTGTGGCGTTCATCGGCCGATTCGCCCTTGATGCCGTCGATATGCAGGTAGACGTCGATTGCCATTGCAATACTCCTTTTCAGTGGTTGGTGGTTTGCGGCAGTTCCGCCACGAGGCGGAGGGAAACGGTCAATTCATCGAGCTGGAAGTGGGGCCGCAGGAAGCTGACGGCGCGGAATACGCCGGGCCGGCCCGGCATTTCGCTGACCTGCACCGAGGCTTCGCGCAAGGGGAACTGGGCCTTCTGCTCCTGGCTGGCGTTATCGTCCAGCAGCACATACTTCATCAGCCAGCGGTTCAGGAAATCCTCGACGTCGGAGGCAGCGGCGAAGCTGCCGATCTTGTCGCGCATCATGGCCTTCATGTAGTGCGCAATGCGCGACACGGCGAAGATGTACTGCAGCTGCGACGACAGCACGGCGTTGGCATTGGCGGCCTCCGAACTGTAGCGCATGGCCTTCTGCGCCGACTGCGCGCCGAAAAAGGCGGCGTAGGCCGTGTTCTTGCAGTGGACCAGGGAGATGAACCCCAGGTCGCTCAACTCCTTTTCGCGGCGGTCGGTGATCGCCACTTCGGTGGGGCACTTCAGCGCCACCTCGCCCTCGTCCGTCTTGAAAGTGTGGGTCGGCAGGTTGTCCACCAGGCCTCCCCCTTCCACGCCGCGGATGGCGGCGCACCAGCCGAATTCCTCGTGCGCCTTGGTCAGGCGGGCGCCGAAGGCATAGGCAGCATTGCACCACAGGTATTTGTGGTGGTCGCGGCCGTCCACGTCCTCCACAAAGTTGAAGCCTTCCACCGTGGTGCCGTCGACCGGGTTGAAGGGCAGCCGGCCCAGGAAGCGCGGCAGGGTCAGGCCGACGTAGCGCGCATCCTCCGATTCGCGGAAGGCCTTCCATTTGGCGTATTCCACGGTATCGAACACCTTGGCCAGGTCGCGCGGCTTGCCCAGGTCGCCGTAGCTTTCCAGCCCGAACAGCTCCGGCGAGGCGGCGCTGATGAAGGGTGCGTGGGCTGCCGCCGCCAAGTGCGACATCTGCTCGATGAAATAGATGTCTTCCGGCTGGCGCGAAATTTCGAAGTCGCCCAGCAGCGCCGCGTAGGGCGAACCGCCGAAGGTGCCGAATTCCTCCTCGTAGACCTTCTTGAAAATCGTGCTTTGGTCGAACTCCAGCGCGCTCTGGAAATCGCGCACCAGTTCGCGCTTGCTGGCATTCAGCAGGCGGATCTTCAGCGACGGGCCGGTGGCCGTGCTGCGCACCAGGTAGTGCAGGCCGGTCCAGCTTTGTTCCAGCTTCTGGAAGGCCGGCGTATGCATGATGGCGCTCAACTGGTCGGAAATCATGCGGTCCAGCTCCGCCACCCGGGCATCGATGGTGGCGGACAGGTTGTGCGATACCTGCACCGTGCCCTGCACCACCTGGCGCGCCAGTTCGCCGATGATGTCGCGTGCCCGCGCATGCTCGATGCCGGACTTGGCGACCCGGCTTTCCTCGACGATGCGGTCCAGCAGGTCGCCTTCCTGCGCCACCGCCGCTGCGGCGGCCTTTGCCTGTGCGCTCATGTCATTCCTCCGCGGGCGCGATTGCCGCCAGGTGTTCCGTGTTCTGCAGGACGTCGGTCAGCAGGTCTTCCAGCCTGTCGTTGCCGGCCAGCTTGTTGCGCAGGTCGGCCAGCTTGCTGCGCGCCTCCAGCAACTTGCCCAGCGGCTCGACCTGGCGCACGATGGCCTCCGGACGGAAGTCCTGCATGGAGGCGAAGCGCAGCTCCACCGGAAATTCGCCTTCCCCGCCCAGGCGGTTGGGCACCTGGAATTGCAGCACAGGGTTGATGCCGGCCAGGACCTCGTCGAAATTGCTGTTGTCGATGTTGACGAAATTACGTTCTTTCAGGCGCTTCTGCGGCACGGCGGGATTGCCGCCGAAGTCGCCCATCACGCCTACCACGAAAGGCAGTTCCTTGTTTTCCATCGCGTCGCCCACTTCGACGTCGTAGGTCATCTGCACACGCGGCGGACGGACCTTGGCCAGGCGTTTCTGCACGCTGTCTCGGTTTGCCATTGCTTGCTCCTTATTTGAGTGCGCCGAAAGGATCGGCTGCGGTGGATGGTGCGGGCGCCGGGCGCGCTGCCGGCGGCTTGAGCGGCGGCGCCACCTTGCGCGGCTGTTTGCCCGTGCCGGCGACCGGCACCAGCACTTCCTCGCCGAGCGTATTGCGCAGCATGCGCGCCAGTTCCTGCGCTTCGGTGCGCACCGACCCGCCAAGGTTGCTTTGCTGGCTCAATTCCGCCAACGAGCGCGTCGACAGGCGCAAGCCGCTGACGGCGATGATGCTGTGCGCCTGCTTGTCGGCCGGATCGCGCTGCAGCGCTTCCTGCGCCTGGACGATCGCGTCCGCGTAATTGCCGCGGTCAAAGCGCATCTGCGCCAGTTGCAGCCAGGGCGCCTTTTCGGCGGGATAGCTGGCCGCCGCGGCTTTCAGGGCGGCCTGGTATTTTTCCTGCTGGCCCGCGGCTGCCGCCCGGTCGGCATCGGCCAGCATGCTTTCCAGGGTCTGCAGGCCGGCCTTGTCCGCGCGCGCCGGCGGCGCATCGGTGGCGCAGCCGGCCAGCATGGCCGCGCCAAACAGTACTGCGATCAATGATTTGCGCATCACTTCCTCCTTCGCAAAGTGAAGGCCATTATTGAAGCGATACGCGGCTTCGCCATTGCGCTGCCTCAAGCTCCGCCGTGTTGGCCGCGCCACTGTTTGAGCGCGCGCAAACGCAGCCCGTGGCACGCCAGCTTTAATGGACACTCCAACCACGGAGGCCGGCATGACATACCCCGCAAAGATCCTGTGGAGCGAAGGCCTGTTCCTACGCCCGCAGCACTTCCAGCAGCAGGACCGCTACCATGAGGCGCGCATGCACACGGCAATGCTGGCGGCGCAGCCCATGCTGTGGGGCGTGCAATCGGTCGAGTGGGATACGGCCGCCCTGGCAAACGGAAGACTGCGCCTGCTTTCCTTGCGCGCCATCTTCCGCGAGGGCGAGTTGTTTGACGCGCCGGCCAGCGACCTGCTGCCGGCGGCCGTCGACCTTGGCGAACTGCCTTCCGAGTTGCAGGAAGTGACGTACCACGCGGCATTGCCGTCGCAGGAATCGGACCGCTTCCAGCAGGCGGAGCGCGAGACGGCGGACCTGTTCAGCGACGCCTTGCCGGCCGGCCTGACTTACCTGCGCAAGCAGCTCCGGCTGGTTTCCGACCTGGAGCCGCGCGGCGCCTACGACAGTTTTCCGCTGCTGCGCCTGCGCCGCATGGTGTCCGGCAGCTTCGAACCCGATCCAACGTTCATGCCGCCGTCGCTGTCGGTCGGCGCCACGCCGCGCCTGAAGCTCCTGCTGGACCAGTTGATGGACGCGCTGCAGGCCAAGGCCAACGCGCTGCAAGGACACATGCGCGAGCCGAGCCGCAATGTGATCGAGTTCCGCAGCGGCGACGTGTCCTCCTTCTGGTTACTGCACACGGTCTCCACTTCGGCGGCGACGCTGCTGCACCTGCTGCGCCACCCCGAACTGCATCCGGAACGCCTGTACCAGGCCATGCTGGGCCTGGCGGGCGGCCTGATGACTTATTCGCGCCTGGTCCACCTGGGCAGCTTGCCGGCCTACGACCACGCGGCGCCGCACCAGTGCTTCCTGCAGCTCGACGTCCTGGTGCGTGAACTGCTCGACACCGTGATCTCCGCGCGTTACTTCTCCATTGCGCTGCGCGAGGACAAGCCAGGCTACCACACCGGCAAGCTCGATTCCGGCAAGATCGGCGCCGGCGCCACGCTCTACCTTGCGATTGCCGCCGCCATGCCGGCGCTGGAGCTGGTCGAGGCGGTGCCGCTGCGCGTCAAGGCCGGGGCACCGGACGACGTCGAGCAATGCGTGCTGTCCGCCATGCCCGGCGTGAAGCTGGTGCACGCACCGCAGGTGCCCTCCGCCATTCCCGTGCGCCCGGACACCTGCTACTTCGCGCTGGAAAACCGCGGCGTACTGTACGAGCAGATGCTCAAGGCGCAATCCATTTCCATCTACGTGCCGGCAGGGATCAAGGAACTGCGGCTCGAACTTCTTGTGGTGACAGCATGAGCCATTTCGTCGAACGGCGCGCAGCGCCGCCCAAGCTGCGCACTCCCTCTCTGGTGGAACTGATGCACGAGGGCTTCCACCTCCTTTCACTGCTGCGCCATGGCAGTGCGCCGCCGGCCGAGGCGGAATTCGCGGCCGCAATCCGCGGTTTCCTCGACACGTTCAGCAGCGAAGCGCGCGAGCTGCGCATTCCCGCCGACGACATCGACGCCGCCAAATACGCCTTCTGCGCCGCGCTGGATGAAGTGATCCTCGCCTCAGCGTTCCCGCTGCGCGACGCCTGGGAGCGCCGCCCGCTGCAGTTGCTGCTGTTCGGCGACCAGCTGGCCGGCGAACACTTCTTCGACAAGCTGGAACAATTGCGGCTCCGTGGCAACGAAAGGCTGCAAGCCTTGCAGGTCTTCCATATGTGCCTGCTGCTTGGCTTCAAGGGACGCTATGCGCTGGATGGCGCCGACCGCCTGTCCTACTTGGCAGCGCGCCTGGGCGACGAAATCGCGCACCTGCGCGGACAGGGCAAGGGCTTCGCACCGCGTGCTGCGCGCCCGGACAATGTGGCGCACAAGCTGCAGAGCAATGGACCGCTGTGGATTGCGGGCGGCGCCTTCGCCCTGGCCGCGCTGGCCTCTTTCGGCGCCATGCGCTACACGCTGGACACCTCGACGCGCGCCACGCTGGCGGCCTACCAGGATATCGTCAAGCAGCCGCCCCGCCCCGCTTCGCTCAGCGTGACCCTGCCTGGCGCCTGATCAATCAACGACGCGGAATTCGATGCGCCGGTTGCGCGCGCGGCCCTCGGCGCTGGTATTGTCGGCCACCGGCTGGTCCGGTCCCGCCCCTGCCACGGCAATGCTGGCGGCGGCAATGCCCTTGCCTGCCAGGTAGCTGCGCACCGCGCCGGCGCGCGCCAGGCTGAGCGCCAGATTGGCTTCGCGCGCGCCGGTATTGTCCGTATGGCCGATCACTTCCACCTTGCGGCCGCCGATGTGCGCCATGGCGGCCGCCATTTCGTCGAGGATCAGCATGCCCGAAGGCCGTATCACCGCCTGGCCGCTTTCGAATTCGATGATGCGCTTCGCCAGCGCGCTGTCCAGTACTTTCTGCGCAGGGGCGTTCACCCGCAAGCCGTTGCTGATGGTGTAGGTCGGATTGAGGCTGTTGGCCAGCTCGCTGGCAATCTGCTGGCGCAGCGCTTCGTTGGCGACGTCGCCACGGATGCCGACGCGGTTGCCCTCCACCGTCAGCTGCCCCTGGCTGACCTGCTTGAGCGGCTCCGCGAGCAGTTTCTGCATATGGCTGCTCCAGTTGGGCGGCGCCACCACATTGCCGACGGCGACCTGGTCGACCACACGCGCCGCGCCGTATAGTGCCCGCGCGCGCTGCAGGATGGCGGCCTTGGTCGCCTCGTCCGGCACGGTGCCGGACACCGTCACCGGCGCCAGTTGCGCCGCGGCGGGAACGGCGGCCAGGCTGAGAATTGTGGCAATGATGCGCATCGGCGCCTCCCTGGTCAGCAGAAGGTTTCGTGGAACAGCTGCATGGCGGCGGGCAGGCCTAGCTGGTCCTGCTCCAGGCAGGCCGACAGGCGCTGCAGCGGTGGATTGCCGGCCAACGCGCCTTCCACCCAGGCGCAATCGCCCAGCATGACCATCTGCCCGCGCGCCGCGTCGGGGTCGATCACTGCTTGCAGGGTGGCCGGATTGGCGCCGTCCATGCCGAGTACCAGCGCAGGCATGCCGCCAGCGGTGGCGAAGAACATCGCCAGTTCGATGTCGTGGCGCAGCAGCAGCGGCGCCGCCAGCGCGAGCCAGAACGCGGCGGCTGGCGCACGGGCGGCTTCCTCCCACGGCAAAGGCAAGGCCAGGCAGCGCGACGGCAGCCGCGCGCTGTCGCGCAGTGGCGCCAGCAGCAGGCCCAGTGCCATCAGCAGCCGGCGCGCCGGCAGGATGCCGTCCTGGCCCCGCATACCCTCCTCCAGGCTGGCCAGGCATGCATCCGCCAGATAGCGTTCGAAAGCGGCATGCGCGGCCGCCATGTCCAGTGCGCCGGGCAACTGCATGCCGTCGAGTGGCGCGCCCGCTGCCCCGGCGAGCCGCGCCCAGACAGGCGCCATCGCCAACGGGCTGACCGCGAGGAACTCGCGCGTCGCCGTCACCTGGTGCACCGCCATGCAGGTATAGGGAAAACGCCGCGCCGACTGGTCGCGGCTGGCCAGCAGGTGGCCGCAGACCACCTGGCGCGACCGGGTACCGACAAATGCAAAGTCCAGCGGCGGGCAGGCATCGTAATGCTGGCGCCAGCGCGGATTGGACGACAAACGCTGCATCACCGTTGCCAGCCACTGGTCGGCCAGTTCGACCAGCACCGGTTCGCCGGGCGAGCGCACAAAGTCGCCGCACTCGGGCAGCTTGCCGAACCAGGCGATGCGCAGGGCTGCGGCGCTCATGGCGCACCTCTTTTGCCGGCCACCGAATCGGGCAGCCGCATGCCGTGGAAGCCGCCGTCCGGCTGGGCGCTGCCCGGTGTGCTGGTGATGCGCAAGTCCACCGTCACCGCAACCCCGCCGCTGCTCCAGCGCAGTTCGTGCACGCCCTCTTCCTTGCGGGTGCGCGCCGCCGCATCGATCATATGCCGCAGTCCGGCTGTCCCCGCGTCGCTGAACAGCTCCACCACCCTGCCTTCGGGCGTCACGCCGCTGATGCGGACGCCACTGTTGCCCTGCGGTCCCGGATAGACCATGTTCGACCATTGCGGCACGCCGTTGCGGAAGCGCAGCAACTGGCCGTCGATCTCCAGCGAGTATTCGGCCAGGCCGCTGGCGGGGTGCGGCAACAGCTGGAACACGGTCTGGCTGCTGGACGCCACGCCGCCGGCGGCGACGGGCGCCATCCATGCCGGAAAGCGCTGCAGTGTCTGCGGCGCGATGCTGATGCCCATGTCGGCCCAGGTACGCGGCGCCAGCACGTCGCCGCGCCGCACCACCAATGGCCCCAGCGAAGAGGCGACGAATCTGGCGATCGCGCCTTCCGGTCCGAACACCTGGCCGATCTCGGCCTGGCTGGCTTCCGCGCTGCCGGCCGGGGCGAACGGGAACTTGCCCGCCAGGTTGCGGTTGAAAGGCTCGTAGACTTGCGCCTGCCATGTCTTGTTGATTTCCGCTTCCGCCGGCGCGACCAGCCCGGCGAATACCTGCATCAGCGGCCGCACCAGCAGCGGACGGATGGCCTGCTTCTGCGCGTCGCTGAGCCCCGCCATCATTTGCTCGTCCACATGCCGCAGCGCGTCGGCCAGCTCGGAACCGCTGCCTTCCAGCGTTTGCTGCATCAGTTGCCGCGCTCCCGGGCCGGGATCGCCCTGGTTTCGGATGCCATTGAGGCGCGCCCGCAACCGCGACAGGTGATCGAGGTAGGTCCGCATCAGGGAAGCGTCCTTGTCGCGCGCCGCCAGCAGGCCGGCCACCGGGGCGAACTCGCGGCCCAGCGCCCCCGCCTGGGGCATTGCCGCCGCCACCGCGCCGGCCGCCGGAGCGCGCTCGAACAGGCGCGCCTTGAACCACTGGGCCAGCCCGGGATCCGCCTGCTGCATTGCTGCGCCGGACAGGGAAGGATTGTCCCAGCCGGTCTGCGCCACGACGGTGCTCCACACTTTCAGCAAGGGCGAGATGGCGGGGTCGCCCAGCCGGTTCATGGCCTCGACCGTGCGCGCGAAGTCCGGCATGCCGGCGACCGTCACGCCCTGCAGGAAAGTACGCCACTCCTTGCCATATTCCGCCTTGTAGCTGTCGGTCAGCGCCTTCTGCACCTGTTCGGGGCTGCCTTCCAGCGTCAGGTCGGTGCGCTCCGCCGTCTTCAGCACCCAGTCGCTCGACTGCTGGGCGCTGTTGGCGGCGTCCCGGATCGCCGCGCGCACATAGCCCTCCCAGGCTTCGCGCGTGAAGGCGCCGGACACCGCGTAGCTGCCCTGCACCAGGTCGCGGTCCTGTTCACCAACGATGCGCGCCACCGTCATCGCCGGATAGCGCGTGCTGGCGCGCGCCTTGATTTCGGCATAGACGCGCTCGCGCGCCGTCATGCCGCGCACCACCTGCCGCAGCTGCTCGCGCGCCGCATCGACCAGGGCCAGCCTGGCCTCGATGCGCGGCCAGGCGGGATCGTTCACTTGCGAGAGGTAGAACGCCAGCAAGCCTTCGGCACTGCGCAGTAGCTGCTCGCGCGGCATGGTGCCACGGTTGGTTTCCAGCCAGCCGCGCCAATGGCGCGTCAACTGGTCGCCCAGGTGGCCGGTTTCCGCATGCGACTTATCAGCCAGCATCAGGTAGGTCTTCAGCGCATTGTATGAGTCCTCCACATTGCCCGCTTCGCGCCGTCCCAGCGCAAACAATTGCGTTTCCAGGCTGCCCGCCACGGGCTTCAGCAGGATCTCGGCCATGCCCTTGAAGTACTCGCTGCGCAGCTTGCGGCCCAGCGCTTCGCCCTGGTACAGGCCCATGCCCAGCAGCCATGGTGCTTCGCGGTCCAGCTTATCCAGCTGTTCGATGCGTTCCTGCAGGAGTTGCAAGGCTTCCAGGCGCGCCTGCAGGTCCGGCCGCTGCGCCTGCAGCTTGACGGCTTTATCCAGGTCCGCCGCGGCATTGGCCACCAGTTGGGCGTTGCCGGAATAGGACCAGGTCCACATCCCGAGCGCGGCGCCGAGCAGCAGCAAGGCGGTGACCGAGCCACCGATGCGCACCAGGCGCTGGCGCCGCGACGCATACTGCGACACCAGTTCCTTGTCGGCGAAGATCACTTCGCGGAAGAGCTTCGGCAGGAAGTAACCGGCTTGCGCGCCCGCGCGCGGCGTCGCATCCGCCGGCAGCGCCAGGCCGAATCGCTGCGCCACCCGCTGGGACTGGGCGCACAGCGGCTGCCCTTCCTGCAGCGCGCTGGTGAAGTAGAAGCCCCGGAACACGGGCCGGAACTGGAATGGATTGTCCTCGAACAGCGTGGCAAGGAATGCTTTCAAAGGCGCCCGCAGGGCGGCAAACTCCAGCGGGAATGTTTGCACCCCGGCCGGCACCAATTCACGCCGGCGCTGGGTCATGGTGGCCACCGCCATGTTGCGCAAGCCCTCGCACAGCTCGTCGAAGCTCTGTTCGAAGAAGGCCAGCATCTCGCCGCAGCCGGCCTTCTGCTTGAAAGGCATGGTGGCGCCCCAGGCCCGTTCGCGCTCGGCCGCTTCCGCATCCAGGAAGAAGTCGGCAAAGCCGGCCACCAGGTCGGCTTTGGTGAACATCACGTATACCGGTGCGAACACTTCCAGCTTTTCAATCAGGTCCTGTACCCGCTGGCGCAGGCTGCGCGCCAGTTGCAGCACCGCCTCCGGTTCGCCGGTGCGCAGCTCTGCGATGCTCACGGCAATGATGATGCCGTTGACCGGTGCACGCGGCCGGTGCTTCTTCAGCAGGCCGAGAAAGCCGTGCCACTCATCCCTGTCCGCTGCCTGCACCGCATAACGCCCGGCGGTATCGAGCAGGATGCCTTCCGCCGTAAAGAACCAGTCGCACTGGCGGGTACCGCCCACACCCTGGATAGCCTTGGCGCCGGCGATGGGAAATTGCAGCCCGGAGTGCATGATGGCGCTGCTCTTGCCCGCCGCCGGGTTGCCGATCACCATATACCACGGCAGCTCGTAAAGGGCGCGCGCGCCGCTGCTGCGGCCGAGGCGGGAGTTGCGGATGGTGCCGACGGCTTCGAGCAGCGCGTTGCGCACGGCATCCAGGTCGGCCTCGGCGCGCGACTCGGCTGGTTCCACGCTGCGCCGCCGGGCGAGGTAGCGCCGCGTGCCCCACGCCGCGAGGGCCAGCAGCGCCAGGGCGGCGAGGCCGGCCAGTGCCCAGGCCAGCGCCAGTTGCAGGAGTTCGGCGCCGAGGAAGAACAGGCCTGCCAGCAGGGCAAACGCCAGTATGTTCAAGGTGCGCCGGTCGGTCAGCAGGTACCAGATTCGTTGCAGCATAATGGCTTGGAGAAGGGAGGCAGGTTGGCCGATGTTGCCACCAAGCCGCGTAGCGGCCCTTGAGCCGCCTCAAGTCCTGGCGTCGCGTGCGCGCAATTCCGTGTGGCCGAAGTCCATCATGGTCCAGCGGCCGCCCCACACCATGCCAAGCGATTCCGCTACCTCGCCGTACAACTGGTAACCGCGCATCGCCCAGGGATCGCGCTCGCTGATCACCAGCCTGCCCTCGCGGAGGAAGGCACAATCGGCGGCCAGCCCAAACTGGTGGAAGCTCTGGAAGGCGCGCGCACTGCTGACATGGGTGCCTGCCGCCGCCAGGCGTTCCTGTCGTTCCGGGCTGCGGTAGCCTTCCAGCAGCGCCATCTCATACCCGTGGCGTTCGCGCATCACATTGAACACTACCAGCAGGCGCCGTGCAAAATCCTGGTCCAGCCTTTGCCAATCGCGGTCGGCCTGCGCCAGCATGGGCCGCAACAGCTCCACTTCCGCCGTGGCGAAAGCCAGCGGCGGCAAAGGCGGCGGCGGCACCAGCTGCTCACCTTGCAGCAGCGCCGCAATCAGCGGGTCGGAAGCGCGTGCGGCATCGTCAAAGTCCGGCACCATCTGCCGTGGGCGCAGCAGCCGCACCAGCAACGGCGGCAGTCCCGCCAGCAGCACTGCGCCGCCGCCAAGCAGCAACAGGCGGCGCTGGCGCAGCCCAGGCCCGCGCTTGGGGGGAAACAGCAACAGCCAGGCGGCGGCGCCGGCCGCAAGGAACAAGCCCGTAACGATAAATGGCAACATGGTGCGATCCGTCAATACGAAAGCGCAGGGCGCGCGCGACACTTGCATCCTATGCCGGCCCGCCGTTGACCGGGTCGAGCAAAATCAAGCTTTGGGAGGAACCATGCGGCCAGACTTGTTTGCGGAACCCGCATTGCGGGACGACAGCCATCGGATCCTGGCGCGGCTGGCGAATGGCGGCAGCGTGCCGGCGCCGCCGCGCCAATGGACGGTGCCGTGGAACGCGGCACTGCGGGCGCGGCTTGCGGCTGTGACGGCGCTGCTGGCGGTAGGTGCCGCAGCATGGGTCTGGCTGCAAGGCGCAGGGCAAGCGGCAGGCCCCGGCCAGGCGATGGCACGCACGCCACAAGCCGCCCACGCCGGGCCGGGCAAGCCTGACGATGCCGTGCCGGGCGACGCGCCGCAGCCGCAGGCGGCAGCCATCGTCGACTCTCCGGCGCTTCCGGAAGGCGGCACGCAATCGCCTGTCGTCGAAAGGGGCGCGGCAACGCGCGTGGCTGCGGCGGCAACCGCGCGCCAGCGGACAGTCAAGCCGCCGCCGCGCACCTCACGCGCGGCGCCGGCAACGGCGGAAAGCGATGAAGACGTCACCCTGCTGGCGGCCATGCTCAAGCACGCCAACCCGCCAAAGCCGGTGCCTACCCCGCCAAAGGAGCGATAAAGGCCGCCATCGCCCGCGCAGTCGCCTCGGGCTGTTCCAAGTGCGGGCTATGGCCGCAATCCGGCAGCACCAGCTGGCGCGCCCCGGGCGTGCCCGCCTCGATCGCATCGAGCTGGGCCTGCGAACCATACTGGTCGGCGCTGCCTTGCACGGCCAGCAGCGGACAGCCGATGGCCGGCAGCAGGTATGCGATATCCCACTGCCTGAACCAGGGCGCCAGCCAGGTTTCGGCCCAGGAAGCAAACACCTGTCCCGCCTTGTCGCCGTGATAGCGCGCCAGGCCCCGCAGCTTGCCCGCGCCATGGGCCTCGAGCGCGGCGCGGATGCCCCACAGCGTCATGTCTTCGACAAAGACGTGGGCTGCCGCGGTGACCGCCCCGCGCAAGCCCGCCGGACGGCTGGCCGCATAGATCAGGGCAATGCTGCCGCCATCCGAATGGCCGACCACGATATGTTCGCGGCCAGGCGCCAGCCGCTGCAACACGGCCGGCAGCTCGACCAGCGCGGCCAGGTGCAGGTAATGGATGCTGCGCGGCGCGGTGGCCGGTGACGACAGGCCATAGCCCAGGCGGTCGTACGCCAGGCCGGCGCAGCCCGTGGCTGCGCACAGCCGCTCGGGAAATCCCTTCCAGAGGCCGATGCTGCCCAACCCTTCGTGCAGGAACACCAGCAGGGGTTTGCCGGCATCGCCGTCGATCAGCTGGTAGTGCAGCTGGCTCCCATCCAGATCGAGCATCGGCATGCGGCACTCCTAGCGCAGCGCGAAGTCGACGCGCCCCGCCGAACCGCCCTTCGGCGCGACCAGGAAGATTCGGTCGGCAGGCACCTGGCCCTGTCCCACCAGCCAGTCCTTGGCCGCCTGCGCGCGGCGGTTGCCAAGGGTGATGAAGTCGTCCTCATCGAACTTGATGTGGGCCAGCATGAGCTTTTCCATTTCCTCCGGCGGCAGCGACTTGGCAAGGCCCAGCGCATTGCGCGGCTTGTCGAAGGTCTCGTCCTTGTAGGCGCGCGCCAGCAGGCCCGCATACTCCTCCTTCGCCACGACCACGCCGCCTTCCGGCAGCGCGCCGCCGCGTGCCTGCAGGTCGCGCGTCTTGAGTTGGCGCAGCTTGCGCTCCAGCGCCACGTGCTTGAGCGCTTCCAGTTCCGCTTTGTCGTCAAAGCGGCCGGTGATGTCAAGCTTCAGGCCGGGACGCTCGGCCAATGCCTTCGCCAGCGATTTCAGCTTGCTTTCCGACGCCGGCTGCAATGCGGCGCGGCCCGGCTCGAATTCCAGCATCGACAATTCCTCGCCGCCGCCGAACAGTGAACCGATCAGCGCAAACGGCGAGGTCACGGTCTTCACGATGGCGTTGCCGATCACTTTGAGGATGATGCCGCCCAGGGAGAATTGCGGGTCGTCCAGGGAACCGCCGATCGGCACGTTGATGTCGATCACGCCATTGCGGTCGCTGAGCAGGGCCACCGCCAGCTGCACCGGCAGCCTGGTCGCGTTAGGGTTGGTGCTCTCCTTGCCGAAGGTGAGCTGGTCCAGCACCAGGCGGTTTTCCGCCTTGAGCTGACGGTCTTCCAGCTGGTACAACACTTCGAACGTCAGCTTGCCCTTCTCGATCCCGTAGCCGACGTACTTGTCCGCATAGGCCGACAGCTGGGACAGCTCCATGCCGCGCACGTCGGCCCGCAAGTCGAGCGAGAGTTCCCGCTTCAACGGATGCACGCGGCCGGCGATCAGCAGGGGCGCGCCATTGACGTTGCCGCGCACATCCACGCTGGCACTGTGCGCCGGGTCCGACGACAATCCATTCACCGCGCCGCCCAGTTCCTTCAGGTTGGCCGTGTAATTGGGCTTGATGAAGTTGTCCGTGAAGCGCACCCGCCCGCCGGACAGCTGCAGCTTGCCGATGCGGATCGGCGGCAGCGGTTCCGCCGACGCTGCCGTCTGCGTGGCAGGTTTCGGGGCCTCCTTGGCTGCCTGCGCGCGGGCGCCCGATTCGGTGAGGCTCCTGCCTTCTTCGCCTTCCTTGCGCATTACGTCCTGCACGTTGATGCGGCCATTCGGGTCGATGATCACGCGGGCAAAGAAATCGTCCAGCGCTACGCGCTCGATATCCAGCTTGAACGGCTTGAAGTTCACGTCCATGCCGCCAAAGGCCAGCGATTTCCAGCTCAGGAAGTCGTTCGAACTGGATTTGTCGACAGTGGCCAGGCGCGTCACGCTGACGTCGCCCTTGAAACCGCCGGCGACCGCGCCATCCTTGCCGGCCTCCAGCCGCAAACGGGCCTTGCTCGAAACGGCCGCCTGCACCAAGCGCAGGTTCACATAATCGGTGACATAGGGCTGCAATGGCAGCAGGTCGAAGTTCTTCAGGTCCAGAGCCAGGTCGGCCTTCAGCGGCCACGGGGCCAATTGTCCCTTCAACTCCAGCTGCCCTTTATTGATACCAGTGCTGAGCGCCACTTCGGCTGCCGCGCCGGGCGCGCTGGAATAGCCTTCCACAGTCAGCGCCAGCGGCGAAAGCTTGAAGATGGTTGGCTCTTCGTGGAAGTCTTCCCGCAGTTTGGC
>CBHWEO010000060.1:0-23152 GCA_966112955.1 uncultured Duganella sp.
GCCAGCGAGCAGCAGAACACCGTCACCAGGGTCGACTTCCAGCAGCGCGAATACCACAGCAGCAGCACCACCGTCATGGCGAAGGTGATCGCAAAGAACAGGCCGATCGCCTTTGCGCCGTGGATCAGGTCCCCCACCACCTTGGCGAAGCCGACGATGTGGATCTTCACACCCTGCTGCTCGTACTTGTCGCGCACCAGCTTTTCCAGCCGTTCGGAGAACAGGCCGTAATCGAGCTTGGTGCCCTTGTCCGGATCGATTTCCAGCAGCGGCACCTGCACGATGGTGGACTTCTGGTCCGCCGCCACCAGGCTGCCGATGCGCCCCGAACGCGCCACGTTGGCGCGCACCTCGTCCAGCATGGCCGGCGAACCGTCGAAGCCCTGCGGGATGATCTGGCCGCTGTTCATACCGGTCTCTGTGACTTCCATCCACTGCACATTGGGCGTCCACAGCGACTTCAGGTTGCCGCGGTCCACGCCGGGGATGTAGAACACTTCGTCGGTCACCGCCTTCAGCGTGTCCAGGTATTCCTTCGAATAGATGTCGCCCCTGGTCGCCTCCACCGCGATGCGGATGTTGTTGCCCAGCGGGCGCAGCTCGTTCTCGTACTTCAGGTAGTTGGCGATGAAGGGGTGCGTGGCCGGCACCATCTTCTGGAAACTGGCGTCCGGCTTGAGCAGCGCCGCCTGCCAGGCGAACAGCGCCGACGCCAGCAGGAAGGCCAGCATGATGGCCAGCCGGTGCCGGAACAGGCGCGGTTCCAGCCAGTGCTCGACGGAAGTGAAACGCTGGTGGCCTTCCTCAGCCACCTTGCAGGCCTTGTCGTGATCGCGATTCATTTGGCCTCCCGCACGCCGCCCACACCCGCCAGCAGCACAGTGCCGTTCACGGCCAGCATATCCGCCGTCTGCACCGCGTCGCCCTGGCGCACCAGCTTGAAGCTGGCGCCATCGTCATCGCTGCGCAGCAGCGCGCCGTCCTGCGCCGCCAGTACGATGCCGCCGTCGCCCAGCACGGCGCCGCCGACCAGGCTCTTTTTCGTCACGGCCGGCGTTTCACGCCAGGTGGCGCCGCCATCCTCGCTGCGGAACACGTGGCCGCCGAAACCGTAGGCCAGCATGCCGCGGCTGGTGAACAGCACGCCGTACAGCTGGCCGCTGTAGCCGGTCTCGATGCGCTGCCACTTGTCGCCGGCATCAAGCGAGCGGTAGACGTAGCCGCCCTCGCCGGCGATGGCCAGCATATTGCCGGGACCGCCCGCGATCGCGTTGTAGTGCAAGCCTTCGGGATTGGCCAGGCCCGCGCCCATGAAAGTCCAGTTTGCCCCACCATCCGTGGTACGGAAAGCCTGGCCGTAGGCGCCGACCGCGTAGCCGGTCCTGGCATCGCGGAACCATACGCCCAGCAAGGGGCGCGACGGGCCGAACTTGGCCGCCGCTTCGATATCGCCCAGCGCATTCTCGGCGTCGGCCAGGGCCGTATTGGCCGCTCCCGCGCCGGCCGCCTGCGCCTTCTGCACCGCCGCCTTGGCGTCGGCCAGCATCAGGGCGTTGGCCTTGTCGCCGTCGAAGCGGGTGCGCCAGTTCGCCCCGCCGTCACTGGTGGACAGGATCACGCCATCGTGCCCCACCGCCCAGCCATTGCTTGCATCGGCGAACGCCACGTCGGTCAGCGTGACCGATACCGGCACCTTCGCCTGCGCCCACGCCTGGCTCGCGCCTGCGCCGCCATCGCGCACCAGGATGATGCCGCGTTCCCCCACCGCCACCGTGCGCTGTCCTGCCAGCGCCATTGCCATCAGCATGGCTTTCGGCGCCCGCGCCGACATGCGCGCCGGCGTCTGCAGCGGATCGCCCGCCACAGCCTGCCAGCTTGCCAGTGCGCCCAGCAAGGCGGCACCGGCCTGTATCAACACTTTATTCATGCTCTGCCTGCGAAAAAAGGGCGCACCGCTCCCTGAGAGTCAATGCGCCCGAAGAGACACCCCCAAACCCGCTACGCCGTCTTAGTTGGAAGAGCGGCGCAGCGTATCCGGCGTGAAGTTCGACGGATCGAGCTTCACGCCGAATTTCAGCGGCTTCTCCTGGTTGGAGATGCCGGACAGCAGATAGCGGCGTGCCTGCAGGTCATAGAACACTTCGTAGGCGAAGTAGTGGGTCAAGGCATCGTAGTACTGGATGCCGCCAATCTCGTGCACGCGCCACAGTTCGCCGCGGCCATCATAAGCGTCGGTGTGCAGCACTTCCCAGCTGTCCTCGTCCACGTAGAACACACGCTTGGCGTAGATGTGGCGCTTGTCCTTCTTCAGGGTCGCTTCCACCACCCACACGCGGTGCGGCTCGTAGCGCACCAGGTCCTGGTTGATGTGGCCAGGGCGCACGATGTCGGCATACTTGATCGACTTGTTGGTGATCTTGTAGTTGTTGTACGAGACCAGCATCTCCTTCTTGCCCACCAGCTTCCAGTCGTAGCGGTCGGGTGCACCGTTGAAGCCGTCGTAGTCGTCGGTGGTGCGCAGGCCGTCCGCGCCCTGGCCCGGCGAGTCGTAGGCCACGTTCGGCGCGCGCAGCACGCGGCGCTGGCCCGGGTTGTAGGTCCACGCCAGGCGCGACTCCTTGACCTGGTCCAGCGGGTCGATCACCAGCAGCGCATCGCCCGCCACCGAAGACGGGCCGGTCAGCGTCGCCATGTAGTACACCAGGCGGTTCGGCTCCGGATTGGGCATGCCCTGGGCGAAGGCCACCTTTTCGGTGCGCGTCACCGGCGTGAACGCGCCGTTGGTCTGCACCGGGAATTCCGCGGTATGGCGCTCGATGGTGCCGCCGCGGTAGCGCATCAGGTGGTTCCAGATCACTTCGACCCCGGTTTTCGGCATCGGGAACGGCACCGTGGTCTTGCTGATGCCGGTCACGCCATTGCCGCCGCCGGCCAGCTCCGCCTTGCTGGCCTCGGCCTTGATGGCGTCGTACACGGCCTGAGGGTAGGCCGCCGTGCGGTAGCTCTTGTAGACGTTCATCTTGTAGCTCGGGTAGCGCTTCAGCATCTCCATTTGCCCCGGCGCCAGCATGTCCTTGTACTTGTCCATGTTGGCGGCGGTGATGGTGTACAGCGGCGCCTCGTTCGGCAGCGGGTCGGCGTAGCCGTTCTTGCTGTCGAAGCCGGCCGGCGCCTTGGTGATGCCGCCGCTCCAGGCCGGGATGGTGCCAGCCTTGTTGCCTTCCTTTTCCGCGCCGACCGGGGTCAGGTCCTTGCCCAGGCGGTCCACTTCGGCCTGCGACAGGCCGGCCAGGGCGCTGCCCGCGATGCACGCCAGCGCAGCGGCCAGCAAGCTTTGCTTCATCATCTTCATCTAAGTGTCTCCTGTCTCTTTTTTAGAAGTTGGCGCCGATCACGAAGGTCATATTGTCGCGGTCGTGGAACTGGTCGTACTTGGCGCTCTTGTTATAGCTGGTGTAGCTGATGTCGGCGTAATAGCGGTTGTTGTAGTCCGCGCGCACGCCGATGCTGCGGGTCTGGCGGTCTTCGATGAACAGGTTGTCCGCCGCATAGCCCTTCACGTCGTGCGCGAAGAACAGGCGCGGCTTGAGGTTGACGCCGGCGATCGCGTTCGGGAACAGCAGTTCGGCCGACAGGCGGTAGCCCCAGGCGCTGCTGGTGGCATAGCCTTCGTTCTCGCAGTACGACGCATTCGGCTGGATGCCGGCCGGGCCGCAGGTGCCGCCCAGCGCCTTGGTCGGGCCGAAGTTGTACATGAAGGCGCGGCCGTAGCGGGTGCCGGTATTCGGGTCGCCGATGCCGCTCCACTTCTGGCCGGCCACTTCGCCGAGCAGCGTGAGCGACTGCGCGCCCAGCACTTGCGGCACCTGGCGGATGAAGGAAACCTGGGCCTGGGTCTTGTCCTTGCGGTCATAGCCATGCAGCACATAGCCGGTCGGCTTGCTCGGGTCGCGCGCGATAGCGGCCCACGACGCCATGGGGCCGATGCCCAGCGCGGTACCGACCAGCATGTCGATGGCGTTGATCTGCACCGGGATGTCCTTGGTGCGCGACACTTCGCCGAACAGCGAGAAGCCGCCCACTTCGGTGGCGGCCGACAGGCCCAGGGTCTTCACGTTCTCGCCGCTGTAGTCCCACACGATATTCCCGGCCGGCAGCACGCCCAGCGTGCCCAGGGCTGGCGCCAGCGAGGGCACCGCTTTCACCAGCTGCGCCAGGCGGCCCGACCAGACGGACGGCAGCGCCGACGGCTGCTTGACCACCGACACGATCGGCGCATGGCTGTGGTAGCGCGCGAAGTAGACGCCGAAGTCGGTGGCGATCGACTCGGCAAAGTAATGGCTGGACAGGCCGAACTGGCCGGAATCGCGCGGCTTGATCTTGGTGGCCGTGGTCATGCGGAAGTTGAGCGGCATGGAGCGCGACAGGCCGAGCGACGCCAGCACCGGGTCCAGCGCCGCGGGTAGCGCTGCCAGGAACGGCACGCCGTTGTATTGGCCCTGGTCGCCCAGCTTGGTGCTGTCGCCGAACAGCACGGTGCCGTTGTTGCAGTTCAGGGAGTCGGCCGCCGACCAGTAGGTACCGCAGCCGTCGACCACGCTCTGGCGCCAGCCCAGGTTGTAGAACGCTTCCACCGACAGGCCATTGCCCAGGCCCAGGTTGGCCATCAGGGCCGGCTGCGGGCGCAGGATTTCCTTCACTTGCGCGCCCGGGCGGCGCGCTGCGGTCAGGTCGAAGGCGCCCATGGCGTTAATGCCCGGCACGAACAGGCTCTCGCCCCAGTTCACCACCTGGTTGCCCAGCTTGACGTTCATGGCCTTGCCGCCCAGGTCCCAGTTGGCGAACACATAGGCGTCGGCCAGCGCCGCGCCATCGAAGGTGGACAGGCGGTCGAAACCGTTGTCGCTCAATTCGGCGCCCGGCACATAGCCATTGTTGAAATGCCCGTGCGGCATGTTGTGGCTCTTCAGCGTGTAGTCGTACCAGGCGAAGCCGCGCGTGAACAGGCCATAGGTGTCGCCTTTCAGCTCGAACTCGCCGGTCAGCTTGCCGACGGTGGAGTAGGCGTCATGCTTCTTGAAGTTCAGGTTGCCGTCGTCGGCGCCGGCGCCGGCCGTGCCGCCGTTCGGCACGGAGATCAGGTTCTTGTCGGCATCCTTCATCCGGATACTCTGGCCGATCGACGCGCTGAGCGACCAGCGCCCTTCCAGGCCATTGTCGGTGGTGAAGGTGTCTGCATGCGCCAGTGGGGCGGCCAGCGCCGCCGCCACGGCAAGCGCCATGGTACGGTTGAACTTCCTCGTCATCCTCGTGTCTCCTTGGGTGTTGTATTGACTACTTTGCGCTTCGGGAAACTGTGCCTGTCCGGCATTATTTTTATCAGGGAATCCCTCAAACGAGTATCTGATTTACATTACTATTCGTCCAATGCATTGTCCTTATCGGTGCAATGCATAACGCGCATACTAGGAGGGTTCATGGATTTCAAGCGCTTGCGCTACGCCCTGGCGGTGGCCGACGAGGGCAACTTCGTGCGGGCCGCCGAGAAGGTCAGCATCAGCCAGCCGGCCCTCTCGCGCGCCGTGCAAACCCTGGAGGAAGAGCTCGGTTTTGCCCTGTTCGACCGGGGAAACCGCAACGTCGCCGTGACCGTGGCGGGGGCCGCCTTCTTCAACCACGCGCGGCGCCTGTTGTTTGATGTACGCAACATGGAACACGACCTGGACCTGTTGCGAAAGGGAGACAGCGGCCGCGTTTCCTTCGGCATCGGCCCGCTGCATTCGGGCGCCCTGCTGCCGCGCATGCTGTGCCAGGTGCGCGCCGACCAGCCGGGCATCGTGCTGTCGGTGGCCATCAATAATTCGAGCTACCTGCTGGACCACTTGCGCGCCGAAGACCTGGAATTCTTCATGTCCGACGTGCGTCTGATCGAGCCGGCGGAAGACTTGATCATCACCCATGAGTCGCGCCAGTACGGCGGCATTTACTGCCGGCCCGGCCACCCGCTGCTGGCGCGCGACGACATCTCGCCGCCCGAGCTGCTGCCCTACGGCCTGGCCGCCCCCACCATCCCGGAAGTACTGATGGTGCAGTTGAACAAGCTGTTCCGCCTGCCGCCGGGGCGCGACCTGCCCATCGTGCTCAGTTGCGACAGCATCCACACCCTGGTCGACGTGGCGGCCGAGAGCGACCTGCTGCTGCTATCGAGCCATGCCGCGCTGGCCGAAGCGACCGAACTGGGGCGGCTGGTGCAGGTGCCGGTGGCGCTGCCGCCGGTGTATGCCGACATCGCCACCATCCGCCTGCGCGGTCGTACCCTGTCGCCCGGCGCCCAGCGCGTGCTGCAGGCGGCGCGCGCCATCCTGTCGCAGCTGGCCGGCACCGAAATGCCGCGCCAATAGCCGTGCCAATAACCGTGCCCTGTCCGCGCGTTGGCCGCGTTCAGGCCGCCGCGGCCGCGCGCAGCGCCTCGATGTCGCACAGCTCGATCTGGCCATAGCGCAGCGCGATGGCGCCGGTACGGGCCAGCGCGCGCAATTCGGTGTTCAGCGTGGTGCGCCCGACGCCCAGCATCATGGCAATCTGGTCTTGCGAGGCGACGATGGTGCTGCGCGTGGTGCTGGACTGGGTCAGATCGCCGCGCGCCAGCATCAACAGGCGCCGCGCCAGCCGCGCGCGGGTGCTGTGCATGGCCATGTCGGCGATCAGGCCGAAGGCTGCGTGCAGCCGTTCCGCTTCCAGCCGCGCCATGGCGTTGGCGAACACCACATCCTGCATCAGCTGCGCGAAACGGTCGGCGCTGACCGCCAGCAGTTCCGTGCCCACTTGCGCGGTGGCCGAAGCGGAGCGAGGCAAGGCTGCCAGCAGCGCCGTCTCGCCGAACCAGTTGCCCGCTTCCGCCATCGTTACGATGGCTTCGTTGCCATCCGCATGCATGACCGACAGGCGCATGGCGCCGCGCACCACGCCCCAGAGCCCATCCTGCCCCGTCGCTGATTCGCCCTGCAGGTAAAGCAGCTCGCCCTGCGCCAGCCGCACCGTGCGCGTTTCCGCCAGCAAGGCCCTGGCCTGCGCCTCGGGCAGGCGCGCAAACCACGGGTTATCCAAGAATACCTGCATGCGAAAAAAATCCTGAAATGCACGGAATTGAACAATCTCCGTCGGCCCGTCCCTGCATCATGGTTGCCAAAGGAGACCACATGGACAAGAACATGATGTATTGGCTGATCGGCCTGGCCATCGCCGGCTTCGCCAGCGCGGAGTATGCCAGCCACCGCTACCGCGACACGGTGCACGCCAGCGCCAATGATACAACGCTGGAATTGTTGATGTCAGTGAGCCTGCTGTTCATTACCCAGCCGCTGATCCTGTTCGCCACCGATGCGCTGGGCCAGTGGCTGGCGCCCGGCATGCGCGGCGCCTGGGCCGGGCTGCCGTGGTGGGCCTGGGCCGGCCTGCTGCTGGTGGGCGACGACATGACGCAGTACTGGTGGCACCGCATGTCGCACTCGCCCCTGCTGTGGCCCCTGCACCGCGCCCATCACTCGGCCTCGTACATGAGCATCCGCATCACTTATCGCAACAACTTCTTCTACTACCTGATGATGCCAGGCCTGTGGGTGGGCGGCTTGCTGCTCTACCTGGGCTGCGGCTGGGTCTACTTCGCCTATGTGGCCGTCAAGCAGGTGGTGATCATCGGCGCGCATTGCGCCTGGGCCTGGGACGCGCCGCTGTACCGGATGCGCGCCCTGCACCCCGTCATGTGGCTGGTGGAACGCACCATTTCCACGCCCGCCACGCACCGCGCCCACCACGCCATCACCAACGCCGACGGCATCGGCCACTACAAGGGCAATTTCGGCAACCTGCTGTTCTTCTGGGACGTGCTGTTCGGCACCGCCCACATCACGCGCCGCTACCCGGCCGAAGTCGGCTTGCGCGACGACCAGCTGTTCGGTGCCGAACGCTGGGAACGGCAGATGTTCTACCCCTTGCTGCAATCGCGCCGCGAATACACGGCATTGAAATTCGGCGGAAAGATCTACAGCGATGAATAAGGCAAGGATCGTCGTGACGGGCGGCTTTGGCGCCCTTGGCCGCGCCGTCGGAACCGCCCTGCTGGCGGCCGGCGCCCGCGTTGCGCTGGTCGACCAGGCCCGGTGCCGGGCGGCCTGCCGGATGGCGCCATCGCCAGCGGCAGCGTGGACCTGGGCGACCCGGCCGCGGCACGGCGCTGCGTGGACGGCATCGCCGAGTGCTTCGGCGGCCTCGATGGCATCGTGAATGTGGCAGGCGGCTTTGCCTGGCAAACGGTGGAAACGGGCGACGTCGCCACCTGGGACCGCATGTATGCCATGAACGTGCGCACCGCGCTGTGCGCTTCCCAGGCCGCCCTGCCGCACCTGTTGCGCCAGGGGCGCGGACGCATCGTCAATGTCGGGGCCCAGGCTGCGGGCCGGGCCGGCACTGGCATGGGCGCCTACGCCGCCGCCAAGTCCGGCGTGGCGCGCCTGACCGAAGCCATGGCCGACGAGTTCCGCGAGCGCGGCATCACGGTCAATGCCGTCCTGCCCGGCATCATCGACACGCCGGCCAACCGCGCCGCCATGCCGGATGCCGATGCCGGCCGCTGGGTCGACCCGGCAGCCCTGGCCGGGGTGGTGCTGTTCCTGCTGTCGGAAGCCTCGGCCGCTGTCAGCGGCGCCCTGGTCCCGGTGGCTGCGCCGTCAATGCGCCGTTAGGGGGAAGCTGAATTCGAAGCACACGCCCTGCCCGGCGCAGCTGCTCAGGCTGACCCGGCCCTGCAGCGGGCCGCTCGCCAGCTTGTTCACGATGTACATGCCCAGGCCCGAGCCGCCGGCACTGACCTTGGTGGAGAAGAAGGGTTCGAAAATCTTTTGCTGCAGTTCGGGGGCGATGCCGATGCCGTCGTCGCGGTACACCAGGCGCACTTCGCCGCCGGCCGCGCTGGCGGCGATGCTCACCTTGCCGCAGCCGCGGCCCTCGAAGCCGTGCAGGATGGAATTGACGATCAGGTTGTTGAGGATCTGCTCCAGATGTCCGGGATAGGAATCCATCTGCAGCCCGGGTGGCACCTGCAGCTCCACCGTCACATTGGCCTGGCGCAGCATGCGCCCCAGCGTGACCAGGATATCGTGCAGGCAGGTGTGCAGGTCGAACTGGCGGCGGCGCTGGCTGGTCTGGTCGACCGCCACGTTCTTGAAGCTCTCGATCAGTTCGCGCGCCTTGTCGGCGCTGCGTATCAGGACTTCGCTGGCATCGCGGCATTCGCCGGCCGCCTGCACCAGGGCCGAGCGCGTCAGCCGGCCCGCCAGCGCACTGTCGGCCAGCTCCCCCACGCGGTCGCGCAGCGCCGACGCCAGCAGCACCATGTTGCCCACCGGCGTATTCAGTTCATGCGCCACGCCGGCCACGATGCCGCCCAGCGCCGCCATCCTTTCCTGCTCCACCACCTGCTGCAAGGCTTGCCGCAGCTCGCAGTTGCGCGCTTCCTCCGCCTCCTTGCGCTGGGTGATGTCGCGCACCAGCGCCGCCACGGCCGGCGGCTGCGATTGCGGCACCTGCCATTGCGACAGCTCGATATCGAATTCGCGTCCGCTGCGGTGGCGCGCGCGCGTGCTGCAGCCCTGCGCCGGCAGCAGCACTCGGCTGGCGGGCTGCCCCAGCATTTCGTCGCGGCGCCAGCCGAACAAGGCTTCCGCCGCATGGTTCCAGTCGGTCACGATGCCCTGGCAGTCCATGCCGATGAAGGCTTCGCTGGCACTGTCGATCACCATGCGCAGGCGCCGCTCCGATTCGTGCAGGGCCTGGGTGCGCTCGCGCACTTGGGCGTACAGCTCGCACAGCACGGCCACCTTGTTGCGCAGCACGGCCGGTTCGATCGGCTTGTTCAGGAAGTCGACCGCGCCCATCTCATAGCCCTTGAACTGGTGCACGCGGTCGTGCAGGCCGGCCGTGACGAAGATGATCGGCAGGTGGCGCGTGCGCGGATTGGCGCGCAGCAGTTCGGCCGTTTCCAGGCCGTCCATTCCCGGCATCTGCACGTCCAGCAGCACCAGCGCGAAATCGTGGCGCAGCGACTGGCGCAAGGCTTCGTTGCCGGACGTGGCCTTCACCAGCAGCAGCGGCTGCGGCATATCTTCCAGCAACGCTTCCAGCGCCACCAGGTTTTCCTGACGGTCATCCACCAGCAGCACCGGGATGGATTGTTCCATGCGCTCCCCTAGCGTCTTATCCAGACCCGCAGCAGCGACAGCAGCTGCGCGGTATCGATCGGCTTGGCGAGGTAGTCACTGGCACCCGCCTCCAGGCAATGCTGATGGTCGCCTGGCATGGCCTTGGCGGTCATCGCGATGATGGGCAAATCCTTGAAGCGGGCGTCGGCGCGGATGCGCCGCATCGCTTCATAGCCATCCATCTGCGGCATCATTATATCCATCAGCACCGCGTCGATGCCCGGCTCGGCGGCCAGCTTGTCGATCGCCTCCAGCCCGTTCTCCGCCTCCACCACCATCACGCCGCGGTCGCTGAGCAGGCTGGCCAGCGAGAACAGGTTGCGCATATCGTCGTCCACTACCAGCACCTTGCAGCCGGCCAGGGCGGATGCTTCCTGCCCGGCGCCATGGCCGCCCTGCTCCACGCTGTGCAGGAACAGCTGCACTTCGCCCAGCAGCCGTTCCGGGCTGTGCACGCCCTTGATGATGACGCTGCGCGCATAGCGGTTCAGCATGCGCAGCTGCTCGCGCGACAGGTCCTGCCCGGAGTGGATCACCACCGGCAGGTGGCGCAGCGCGGGCGTGGCCTGCAGCGCTTCCAGTACCTGGTAGCCGGACATGTCATCCAGCCCCAGGTCCAGCACCATGCAGTCGAAGTGCTCCTGCTCCAGCAGCGCCAGCGCTGCGCGGCCGGAGCGGCAGCGCACCACCTCGCGGCCGCGCCCGGCCAGCAGGGCCGCCAGGCTGTCCAGCTGGCTGGCGTCATCCTCCACCAGCAGGATGCGCTTCAGCGCCGCCGTCCAGGCTTGCTCGATGCTGTGGAGCACCTGCGCCAGCTGCTCCGCGTTGACGGGCTTGGTGACCAGGCCCAGTGCGCCCAGTTCGCGCGCCCGCTGCCATTCGTCGAGGCAGGAGATGAAATGCACGGGCAGGTGGCTGGTGCGCGGATCGGCGCGCAGCCGGCGCATCACTTCCCAGCCATCCATGCCCGCCATCATGATGTCCAGCAGCACCGCGTGCGGCGCCTCCCGCAGCGCCAGCTGCAAGCCCTGCTCCCCATCTTCGGCCAGCAGGGGCGTGTAGCCGCGGCCCTGAACGAAGTCGGCCAGCACCTGGGCGAAGAAGGGATCGTCCTCCACGATCAGGATACGGCGCGCGCCACCTGCCGGGCCATCCCGTTGCACGGCGGCCGGCGCCGGTTGCACTCCCGACGCGGCTGGTGCAGCCGGCGCCTGCAGCGGCAGCACGAAGGTGAAGGTGCTGCCCTCGCCTTCCTTGCTGTACAAGTGCAGGGCGCCGCGCATGACGCGCGCCAGTTGCAGCGAAATCGACAAGCCCAGCCCCGTGCCGCCGTAATGCCGGCTGATGCTGCCGTCGGCCTGGCGGAACGCTTCGAAGATCGTCACCTGCTTGTCGGCCGGCACGCCGATGCCCGTATCGCTGACGGCAAACGACAATTGCCCGTCCGCCGCCGATACCCGCAGCACCACGCTGCCCGCATGCGTAAACTTGATGGCATTGGCCAGCAGGTTGCGCAGCACCTGCTGCACGCGCTGCCCGTCCATCATGGCCACCGCCGGCGTGCCCGGCACGCGTTCGATGCGCAGCGCCAGGCCCTTCTGTTCCGCCTGCGGCAGGAATTGCGCCAGCAGCTCGTCGCACAGGGCCGCCAGTTCCACCGGTTCCACGTGCAGCTCCACCTTGCCGGCCTCCATCTTGGCCAGGTCGAGGATGTCGTTGATCAGGTTCAGCAGGTCGCGCCCCGCATTGTGGATGGTGGCCGCGTATTCCAGCTGGCGCTCGTTCAGGTTGTGGCCCTTGTTCTCCTTCAGCAGCGCCGACAGGATCAGCATGGAATTCAGCGGCGTGCGCAGCTCGTGCGACATGTTCGCCATGAATTCGCTCTTGTAGGCGCTGGCACGCTGGATTTCCTCGCGCTGGCGCTCCAGCAGGTCGGTGCGCTCTTCCAGCTCCGCATTGCTTTGCTGGAGTTCTTCCTGCTGCACCCGCAGCTCTTCGGCCTGCTGCGCGGTCTCCGCCAGCAATGCGCTCGTGCGCTGGCGCGCCACGTTCACTTCCAGCCCGATCGCCATGGCCTCGGCGCACAGGTCGACCAGCGCCAGCTCGGTATCGCTGAAGCGGCGGAAGGCGCCCAGCTCCATCAGCCCCACCCTATTGCGGCCGTGCTGAAGCGGCACCACCAGCACGCAGGACGGCGCCGCGCTGCCCAGGGCCGAACCGATTTCCAGGTAGCCCGGCGGGGCTTGGCCGACCAGCACCCGCTTGCCGTCGCGCAGGGCCTGGCCGGCCAATCCTTCGCCTTCCACCACCCGCTCCGGATGCCGCTCGCGCAGCAGGCCGAAGCCGGCCAGCAGGCACATGCCAGCGCCCTGCCCCTGGTCCACGTACAGCGCCCCCACCTGCGCGCCCAGCCGCTGCGCCATGAAGTCCAGCACGCGCTGGCCCAGCACAGCCAGCTCCTGCTCGCCGCGCATGGCCGTGTTGAGTTCGTTCTGGCTGGACTTGAGCCAGTCGCGCTCCCGTTCCGCCAGGTTGCTGGCGCGCAGGGCTTCCGTCATCTTCGCGAACGCTTCATCGAAACTGCGCTGCGACTCCGCCAGCGCCGCCACCGACTGCAGCAACTCGCCCGCCTCGTCATGCGCCACGCCTTTCAAGTCCAGCGGCGGCAAGGGCGCCGGCATGAAGCCGTGCTCCAGGTTGCCATCGGCGACCGCCTGCACCGCCTCCACGTGGCCAGCGCGCGAACTGGCCAGCGCGTGCGCCGCATCCAGCGCGCGGTGCAGCGGCTGCGCCACGTTGCGCTGGTAGAACAGGCGCAGCGCTCCCGCCACCAGCAGCAGCACCGCCAGGAACGACAACAGCACCCAGCTGACGATTCGCGTGGCGCTGGCCGCCTCGCGCGTCGAATCGACTTCCAGCACACCGCGCACGTCGCCCAGCTTCCAGTCGGTCTTCGGGCTTTGCGGGTGGCTGTTATGGCAGGCCACGCAAGCCTGGGCACTCATGCGGTCTGCCAGCGCCACGCGCACGGTGGTGCGGCCCTGCAGGGTCTCCGTGCGCGCGAACACACCGTCGGGGGATTTCTGCAGGTAGTTCCAGGCATCCTGCGCGAACTGGTCGCTGGGCCGGTCGCGCCGCTGCGGAAAGGGGTAGGGGCTGTACAGCCGGACCGTGGTGCCGCCGCCCTGCATCATGGCGCTCAGGTCGTGGATCATGGTGGCCGGCAGCGGGATCGCGTTGTCCTTGTTGCGATAGTCCGGGTCCACCTGCAGGTCGCTGCGTGCCAGCACGCGCGCCGCCACATTCTCGGTGTAGTACTTGCGCAGCAACAGGAACTGGCGCACGGTGCCCTGCGCGGCGTCGACCGCATCGCGTTCGGCGTTGGCGGTGATAAGAATTGGCAACAATGCCGAAACGACCACACCGCAGAGGGCAAGCAGCAACCCGATTGGGAGGAATAGCTTCCAGAACAAGCTGCTATGCCGCGCCAGCACCACAAGTCTCCGCAACGATGAGTTTTACCTATTCTTGCGCGGATGCCTGCAGGAAGCAAGCCTACCGACAGTTACTACTTCTTTGGTGGCCGCAGTTCGATCTCGAACAGCTTCGGCCAGCGCTTGCCGGTGACGAACAGGCGGTGCGACTTGGCGTCGTAGGCGATGCCGTTCAGGACGTTGTCGACATCCTGGCCGGCCTTGGCGGTGGCCGCCAGGCCCGAAAGGTCGATCCAGCCCAGCACGCGGCCGCTGAACGGGTCGATGCGGGCGATGCGGTCCGTTTGCCAGACGTTGGCATAGATCTGCCCTTCCACCCACTCCAGTTCATTGATCTGGGTCACCGGCTGGCCGTCCGCGGTGACCTTGATGCGGCGCTGTTCGGCGAACGTCTTCGGGTCAAGCACGCGGATTTCCGGCGTGCCGTCGCTCATGTAGAGGCGTGTGCCGTCGCTGGTCAGGCCCCAGCCCTCGCCCAGGTAATTGAAGGTGCCCTTGATGGCCAGGCTGCCCTGGTCCATCACATAGCCGGCCTGGTTCATCCAGGTGATGCCGACGATGCTGTCGCCATGCGGCGCGATGCCCTCGCCGAACACCTTTTCGGGTAAGTCGCGCTTTTGCAGGACCTTGCCGGTCGCCAGTTCCACTTTGCGCACGGAGGAAGCGCCGTACTGGCCCGTGCTCTCCCACAGGAAGCCATCCTTGAAGAACAGGCCCTGGGTGAAGGCTTGCGGGTCGTGCGGGTACGTGGCCTTGATCGCGTAGCCCTGCACCGGCACGGCAGCCGCAGCGATCTGCGCGGCCAGCGCCGCCGCGCCCAGCGCTAGCAGCCTACGCATCCCACAGGTCTCCGGTGGCGTTGCTGCGCGGCGGCGTGACGCCGAAGTGCTGGTATGCCTGTGCCGTGGCGACACGGCCGCGCGGCGTGCGTTGCAGGAAGCCCTGCTGGATCAGGTAAGGTTCCAAAACGTCCTCGATGGTATCCGCGGCTTCGCCGATCGCGGCCGCCAGGTTGCCGATGCCGACCGGGCCGCCGCCGAATTTGTACAGCACGGCTTCCAGCAGCTTGCGGTCCATGACGTCAAAGCCCACGTGGTCGACATCGAGCATGCGCAGCGCGGCGTCGGCCAGTTCGCGCGTGATGTCGCCATTGCCCTTCACTTCCGCGTAGTCGCGCACGCGGCGCAGCAGGCGGTTGGCGATACGGGGCGTGCCGCGCGCCCGGCGCGCGATTTCCACCGCGCCGCCCTGGTCGATATTCGCCTTCAGCAGCGCGGCACTGCGGGCGACGATTTTGGCCAGTTCCTCGGTGGTGTAGAACTCCAGGCGCGCCACGATGCCGAAACGGTCGCGCAAGGGATTGGTCAGCATGCCGGCGCGGGTGGTGGCGCCGACCAGGGTGAAGGGCTGCAGGTCCAGCTTGACGCTGCGCGCCGCTGGGCCTTCGCCGATCATGATGTCGATCTGATAATCCTCCAGCGCCGGGTACAGGATTTCCTCGACCACCGGCGACAGGCGGTGGATCTCGTCGATGAACAGGACGTCGTTGGCTTCCAGGTTGGTCAGGATGGCCGCCAGGTCGCCCGGCCGTTCCAGCACCGGGCCGGAAGTCTGGCGCAGGTTGACGCCCATCTCGCGCGCAATGATGTTGGCCAGCGTGGTCTTGCCCAGGCCCGGCGGGCCAAACAGCAGCGTATGGTCGAGCGCCTCGCTGCGCTTGCGGGCGGCCGAGATGAAGATTTCCAGCTGGTCGCGGATCTTGGCCTGGCCGACATATTCATCGAGGTGCTTCGGCCGCAAGGCGCGCTCGATCGCCTCCTCGTTGGGCGAGGAAGGGGCCGCATCGATGATGCGCTGCTCGGTGAAATTGTCGGTCTGGATGCTCATTCCCAGCATTGTACCTGCTCTGCGCGACGGCACTGTAGGACAAACCCTGCGCCCGCACGGCACGCACGCCGCTTCGCGTTCCCGCTGCGGTGGCGATACTGGCGCAATACGACCACCAGGAGGTTTCCATGCGCGCACTCACCTACCATTCGGCACATGATGTCCAGGTCGACACTGTGCCCGACCCCATCCTGCAGGAGGCGGACGACGTCATCCTGCGCATCACCGCCACCGCCATCTGCGGCTCCGACCTGCACCTGTACCGCGGCAAGGTGCCGGCCATGAAGGAAGGCGACATCCTCGGCCATGAATTCATGGGCATTGTCGAAGAAGCCGGCCCCGGCGTCACGGCCCTGGCCAAAGGTGACCGCGTGGTGGTGCCCTTCGTGATCGCTTGCGGCAATTGCTTCTTCTGCGAGCGGCAGCTGTTCTCGGCCTGCGAAACCACCAATCCCGACCGCGGCGCCATCATGAACAAGAAAAGCCTGCGCCCGGGCGCGGCCATGTTCGGCTACACCCACCTGTACGGCGGCGTGCCCGGCGGCCAGGCGGAATTCGTGCGCGTGCCAAAGGCCAATACCGGGCCGCTGCGCATTCCCGATGCACTGGACGATGAAAAGGTGCTCTTCCTCAGCGATATCCTGCCCACCGGCTACCAGGCGGTGCTGAATGCCGGCGTCGGCCCCGGCGACAGCCTGGCGATCTACGGCGCCGGCCCGGTGGGACTGATGGCAGCTGCATGCGCGCGCATGCTCGGGGTGGACAAGATCTTCATGGTGGACCACAACGCTTACCGACTCGAGTTCGCGCAGCAGGCTTACGGCGCAATCCCCATCAATTTCGACGAAGTGGATGCCGCCGAATACATCATCGACAGCACGGCGTCGCGCGGCGTGGACGGGGTGATCGATGCGATCGGCTTCGAAGCCAAGGGCAGCGCGCTGGAAACCGCGCTCACCGCCATCAAGCTCGAAGGCAGCAGCGGCGCCGCCCTGCGTCAGTGCATCGCCGCGGTGCGGCGCGGGGGCACGGTCAGCGTGCCGGGCGTGTACGCGGGCTTCATCCACGGCTTCCTGTTCGGCGACGCCTTCGACAAGGGCATCAGCTTCAAGATGGGCCAAACACACGTGCAGCGCTTTATGCCGGAGCTGCTCGAACTCATAGGCCAGGGCAAGCTGCATCCGGAAGCGATCATCACCCACCGCCTGCCTCTCGAACAGGCTGCGGAAGGCTACCGTATCTTCGATAAGCGGGAAGAGGAATGCCGCAAGGTGATCCTGCGGCCTGGCTAGCGCCGGGGCAGCAAATCAACCGTGGCGCAACACATGGGCAGACGCCGCGAACTGCTCGTTGCCGGCAAGCTTGCCGCTGATGGTTTCCACCACCCGGAAGCCCGCCGACTGGTACAGCGCAAGCGCCGCCGTGTTCCCCGTCAATACGTCGAGCGACAAAGGCCGGCCGGCTTCGCCCAATACGGCATCGATCAACGCACGGCCGATGCCCTGGCGGAAGCGCGCGGGGTCGACATACAGCCAGGTCACTTCGTCTTCGGTATAACCGGCAAATCCGGCGACGACGCCATCGACCTCCGCCACCAGCAAGGTGGCATCGAACAAACCCTCTTCCTCTCCCGTTTGCTCCAGCGTGAGGAAGGCATCGGCAAGCCCGCTCGCTTCCAGTTCGAACTTGCGGGCCGCGTCGTGTACCTGGCAGATCGCCTGCCAGTCGGCGGACTGGTAAGGGCGGATGCGCATGACGTCAGTTTTTCGGCACGAGGTAGCGCAGCTCCGCCATGCCGGTGCCGATTTGCCGCACCGATTGCAGCTGCAGCGGAGGCTGGGTAAGCCGGCGCGGGAACAGCGGCTTACCCTGCCCCAGCGTGACGGAGCCGACCTGAACGATCAACTCGTCCAGCAGGCCGGCATCATGGAACTGCCCGGCCAGGTCGCCGCCGCCGACAACCCAGATATTCTTGTCGCCCGCCGCCGCACGCATGGCGGCGTGCACCGGGCGCACATCGCCCTGCACGAAATGCAGCGTCGCGCCTTCGATCGCGGGCAGGGCGCGCGTCGAGAAAATCCAAGCGGGCTGCGTGTAGGGCCAGGCCGCGCCGGTTTCGGCGGCGACCGTTTCCGCATTGCGCAGCATCCATTCATACGTGGACGAGCCCATGGCGATCGCCCCGACCTGTGCGATGAATTCGGGATAGCTGCTGTCGTTGATATCCCCGAGCGGGAACAACCACTCGAGCGAATCGTCTTCCGTGGCGATAAAGCCATCCAGGCTGGTGGCGGTGAAGTATTGGGTCTTCATGAAATTTGGCGAGAATTCAATGTGTGTCCACAAAATAGATCTGGCTGCCGGTTTCGGAGATGAGCATGAATTGCGGTTGGTCGTGTCCATACTCAACGCCGACGATGTGATAGCCTGGGACGGACTTAATGTATTTGAAGACCTGCAGTTCGCCGTCACCCTTCCTGGTCGAAAAATCTCTCAGCGAAAGGCGCGCAGTGTCATTGAACTCCACGACAAGGCGGCTGCCGAAGCGCTTGACTCGCTTGTCTTTGATTTCTTCCTTCTGCATTGTCCAGTCAAAGGTTTTCAGGGGTTCAAACACGCCCGGCATGTTGGCGATACTCTCCGCCTGGCTCAAAGAGACCCGCTTAACGTACGCTTGATCAAAAATATACCCGTTGCGGAACTCGTACGATTGCGCTGATGCAGATCCATTAAAGGCCATCGCGACAAAGATGCAGGCAAGCAGAATGGTTCTTTTCATCTGGCTTCCTTGGGTAATCCCCGGTGGTCAGAGCTCGGCATGAATCACTCGAAATGCGGCGTCGCCCTGCACGTAATCAGGTCGTGCCCGAAAATGCCGTGAAGTTGACACCGTCATATCTCTCATTTCGTTCACACGAAAAGTCTTCCAGCCGACTGCGTCGCCCGACTTGCTACCACCGCTGACCTGATATCCGCACAGAGCCTCGTGGCCCTTCGAATCGATCCCTAAAGTGTGCGGCTCGACTATGCGCTGGAAGCCGCCATAGGTGAACGAAATGAGCTGCCGATTACGAATCGCAGAGGCTATGTCCATATGTCGCCATCGCTGTTCAATAGTGTCGTCAAGCTTCCACACTGGAACTGAAGGTTAGCACTAACTGTGTTTCAATCGAGGTCGAGTTCGAAGCGAACGCAATCAAGGTTCAGCCGAGGACACTTTCAATCCTCGGCATCAGACGTTCGAGCAACTCAGAAGCGTCCGTTTCGCTGATTCCCAGGACACTTGCAATAGCGGTGGGCGCGGAAGCGCCGAATAGGAGTTCTCTTAGCGCCCCAGCGATTGCAAGTGCGGAGTCTTGAGGCCTTTCAGCGACACTTCGTGGCCAAGTTCGGACAATCTCGGCAAAGTCGGATTGGTTCAATCCAAATAGAGTCGTGCACTCCCAGTCCCAATGGGTCACCCAGTATGACAACGCGCGCCGCAGCGCGTCGGATCGGGCTTCAGAGAGATCATCGAGATTCATAGGTGTTCGCTGGATTGAATGTTTTGGCATAGCCTCTCAAAACCGAAAGACACGGGATATCCTTTGAATTTCATCAGGCAGGCTGCCTTCACTCGCTATGACACGTTCCATAACACCATGCCACTTGACGTCGCGCTCCCGGTGAACCATCCCGCCGATTTGACCGAGCAAGGCTGTCGCATCCTGCCATGAAATTTGGCGGGCCGTGCCGGTGAGTCGATCAATAATCTTCGGCTCGGCATAACCCAAATTTTCAATCTCGTTCGGCCCAAGCGCTTGTGTGAGAATTTCCAAGAAAAGCCAATACTCACAACTATCAGTTCCATGAAAAATGGCCGCAAGCGATCCTCCGTCGCGAACCATCTCTACACTGTCAACTATGCCAATCTGCGGGAGCATACTAGACCCAGCGTGGCGATTCAGCGGCGCCGCTAGGCGCCAACTGGAACTGAAGGTTAGTCGGGCACATCAATCGCCTCCTGATTTATCCATTCAATGAGATCTTTGAACTTCTTGAAGCGTACGATCATCATCCACGTATAGGACCTATCCAGACGATCAAAACCCTAACGATCACTTAGCGAATTGAGCTCCATGTCTTCGAGATCGTTGAGCCGAGCTGGGGCATCCGCTCGAATGAAATGTTGCGGCAAGTTAGATATTCGGCGCGTGTGCCACCGCCGGCTCCTTAGTGCGCTTCACTGCCTGGACCTGGATGAGCCGTGCCTCTCCAGCCTCGGTCAGCCTCCAGTACACCTTCTGATCCGAAACGGCGCGCCGCTTAGTGCCTGGCGCTACCTGCCCCAAAGCCCGGAGCTGGATCATGATCTCATCCCGGGTCACGATTGGAATGACGACATGCTCATGCTGTACCATCTTCCACACGTCCACATCAGTGATTGCGTGAAAGAAGCACAACTGAAGCCTTTCTAGAAATTCATCGTCTGTGCATTCCCCAAGTAGGCTGGGTCCAACGTACCCAAGGATCTTGTCCCAAGTGACCGGGACCGTCTCTGTAAGGTAATCTGCACCTCGGGCCGGAATGAAACTGATCATCGCGTTGTAGACGTCGCCTCCTCGGGCGAGATCCGGCGCCGGGTCTGAGCTCTTCTTCGCGCTTGCTACGACAAGTTCCGCTTCGAGCTGAAGCACGCGCGCCTTTAGAGTGGCGTTCTCTACAAGCAGCGTCTCATCTGCCGCGACGCTTCCGGGAATCCAACCGGGCGAGGGGTTGGTACGACGGAGGACCACAAGGCTTCGCGACACCTTCCCTCCCAGTTCTTCTGCGGAAGTCCAATACTTGCAATGGTGCGCTGCTTCGACCTTGGCTCGAAACGCATCGAGCTTCGCTCGGCCGACATCCGTCTTTTCAGTACGATCAGCAGCGATGCTTCCTGGCGTCTTGTGCAGGAAAACCATTATCGGCTTACCCGTGACAAGTGCGTAGTCGTACTCTTTCTCAGTGAAGCTAATTCCGTCCGCTCCGGTCGAACCGTATCGGCCGCCAACCACCAGGCAGTAGTAATCAGAGTCGTCGATCACACCTTTGATCAGATCCCATGCGGTACTCGACGTTGCGGGAAACAACTCCATGCCTGCGGGGAAGCAATCAAGTTCAAGCAGAGCCTGGATGATCTCTGCGCGCTCTGCCTGCAAGTCGCTGAAAGTTGACGAAACAAAAACCTGATGACGACGATCCATTGGTATCACGTCTTTCTTAGTTGTATGGTTGAATCGTTGTGGCAGATGTTGGCTTTAACGTCCAAGATAATAGGCTACCCGAACGCAGCGTGGAGGTAGGCCGGTTGACCGCCTGATTGGGCATAGTCATTGTTGATGTTTTCAGTTGGCAGGCTCTTCTTGAACTGGTTGATCGACAATAGAATTGCGAAATCGCCTTTCTTGAAGCGGCCTCTGCAAACAGCCTGATACCTCTTACCACAGAGCACTTCGGGGTACTGCGCGTAAGTGAGCTTTTTGTGTACCCCAGAGATGCCCCATTCCCGGTCGATTTGCCCCCCTTGACGAATCACCTTAAGTCGAGCGCCAGCATAGACCTCATTGGTCTGGACTTCGGCAAATTTCTCCGACCGCTTTGGAGCAGCCACTGCGCCAGTTCCAGTAGCGCTCAGCGCTAACGCAAGAAAGAAAGTATTACTATGCATGTTAGGCCCAGCGTTCATGCTAACCGGCACGGCAAAGGGCAACTTTGACGTGTCCAGCGAACGAAGTAAGCGAGGTTGAGCATGTTTTTAGAGCTTTGGAACGATGCCGTCGTGCGAGTACGGTTCGAACCAGCGGCCGCTGGGTTCCGCGGGAAAGCAGCCTATCCGCTGGAGGGCTGCTACGTGGTGGGGAAGGCAGGTAGCTAGACCCTGTATCGATGTCTGAGTACAGCCATTGATACGGCAACTCAGGTCACTTGCCACGAAGCTCCTTTTCTCTAGCAGATCGCACATAGCCGCAGTATAAATCAATAGGTCATCCGGCTGTACATAGACGTTTTCCAGCCAATCCGCCGCCTTAATGCTCGGGACACGGAAGAGATATAGATCGTTGCCCCAGTTCCAAGCTCGGCTATCTTGCCAACACTGGCCGCAAGCGCGGCAAACATAGAGCTTATGTTCTCCCTCAGCGTGCGCTGCAATTTCCTCTAACGTTATCTTGAGTTGACGAGACGCTTTGATTCGGCCACTCACAGCGGGACGAGTCAGCTCGATGGGATGGTAACTAGTACAGGTGCACATGGAGGGGAGCGACGGGGACGAAACGCTCATCCCTTCGACAATGCTTTCAAAGCCTGCTTGATGCCGTCGGAAACGGAGGAGCCAGCCGGCACGGTCTTCAGCGCCTGCAACGCTTCCTTGTCCGAATAGCCCAGCGCCAGCAGGGCGTTGAGGATGTCGGCTTGCGAATCGTGCACCGGGTGTGCGCCGGCAGCGCCGATGTCGGCGCCCAGCTTGCCTTTTAATTCCAGCAGCAGGCGTTCTGCGGTCTTCTTGCCGATGCCCGGGATCTTCACCAGCCGGCCGGCTTCCTGCAGGGTGACGGCTTGCGCCAAGTCGGCGATCGACAGGCCGGACAGGATCGACAGTGCGGTGCGGGCGCCGATGCCGCTGATCTTGATCAATTGGCGGAACACCGCGCGCTCTTCCGCATTGCCGAAGCCGAACAGGAGGTGCGCGTCTTCGCGGATCGTCAGGTGGGTGAACAGGCTCACCTTCTCGCCCACGCTGGGCAGGTTGTAGAAGGTGGACATCGGCACGTCGACTTCGTAACCGACCCCGTGCACGTCTACCAGCAGTTGCGGGGGATTCTTTTCGAGCAGGATGCCGGTGAGACGTCCGATCATGGTATTCCTTTGAATGCGGTTAGCCCACCAGGCGGCCGCGCTTCACGCGCAGGCCTGCCAGGGCGGGATGGACATTGGTGACGACCGACAGCGTGGCGTGGCTGTGGGCGTGGCAGATGGCGATGCCCAGGGCGTCGGCGGCGTCGGTGCCGGGCAGGCCGGGCAGCGCCAGCAGGCGCGCGACCATGTCCTGCACCTGGGCCTTGGTGGCGCGGCCGGTGCCGACCACGGCTTGCTTCAGCTGCGTCGGGGAGTATTCGGCGACCTTGAGTTCGTGCGTGACCAGCGCGCAGATGGCGGCGCCGCGGGCCTGTCCAAGCAGCAGGGTCGATTGCGGGTTGACGTTGACGAAGACTTTCTCGATGGCGGCGCAGTCGGGCTTGTAGGTCGCGGCGACTTCCGCTACCCCGTCGAGGATGATCTTGAGGCGCTGCGGCAGGTCGCCCTCGCCGCTCTTGATGGTGCCGGAGGCGATGTAGCGTAGCTTGTTGCCCACTTTTTGGATCACGCCAAATCCTGTGGTGCGTAAGCCGGGGTCGATGCCGAGAATGATCATTCCCGGATTTTACGGCAGAACCTGGTAAACCGGAAAACCGGGGTACGACCCGCAGGGTCGGACCCCGATACGCGGCGGCCGCC
>CBHWEO010000061.1:0-23134 GCA_966112955.1 uncultured Duganella sp.
ACTGGTTCGCATACTGGGAACCGCTGATCGTCTTGGTCAGCGTGTTCGGCATGTCAAACGTGGTCCAGCTCTCCGTCCGGTTATTCGACCCCGTCCGGTTGCCGTTCGCGTCGTACGTGAACGTAGTCACGGTGGTGTTCGGTGCGGTGATGCTTTGCACCGCGTGCGGACGTACCGCATTGGCGCCCGAGGCCGCATAGGAGTACGTGCCCACGCCGGTCTTGGTCTTGATATTGCCCATGGCGTCGTAGGTGAAGTTCTGGCGGGCCTGGCCCGTCACTTCACTCCACTCGATCCGGTTCAGCGCGTCGTAACTGAACGTCTCGCTGAACTGCGGCGTATCCCAGGCCCAGCTGCGGGTGTACACATTGCCCAGCTTGTCGTAGCTGTAGCCTTCCGTCACGCGCGGCGTGCCGCCGGTGGTGGCCAGCGTGGAATTCATGAAGCGGTTGGTGTAGGCGTTGTACGCCTGGTCCTGCACCAGGCCGTTGCCCAGCTTGGCGGACAGGACGTGCGCTGCCGCATCCCACCTGGTCGCTTCCCACAGCTTCACGCCTTGACGCTCGATGCGCACCAGGGCGCCATACGCGTCGTAGCGCTGGTCGAACACCTTGGCGGCAGTGCTGGACGTGCCGCGCTGGTAGGTGATGCTGATTGGCCGGCTCCAGCTGTCGTAGCCTGGCGTGCTGGTGTAGTCGGCATCGTACATGTGCTGCCAGACCACGTCCGGACGGCCCTTGCTGTCGTACGCATGGGTGCGGCGATAGTCCTTGGCGGTCGATGGGCCGGTGTAGGCTTCCACCAGCTGGCCGCAGCTCTTCGTCGCGCTGCAGCCCTGGGTTGAACCGGGCTGCTGGTCGAACACCCAGTGGCTTTGCAGCTCGGGTTCGTAGCGCGCCGTCATACGGCCCAGCAGGTCGTATTCCATACGCATCGCCTTGTCCTGCAGCGGATCGGCCGGTGCTGCCGACTGGTAGCCGGCAATCAGCGTGTGGTTCGGCGACACCTGGCGCCGTACCAGGCCGCGCGCGTCGACCAGATAGCTGATCTGGCCCAGGTCCGGGTCCTTCAGCCCGATCTTGCGGCCCAGGTCGTCGTAGGTCACCGTGATGACGTTGCCGCCCGGGTCCGTGGTTGTGGCCAGGCTGCCGAAGGCGTCGTAGGCGAAGCTCGTGTTGCCGCCAATGGCGTCCTTCACGTTGACCGTGCGGCCGAGCGCATCGCGGGTTTCCACGCGCACCTGGCCCTTGGCATTGGTGGTCGTCGTCAGCCATTGCGCGTACACGCTGGTGGTATCGGCGTCCGCGCCGCTCTCGTCCTTGACCCGGGTCAGGGTGATGCGGTTCAGGGCGTCGTACTCCATGTACTTCGCCAGGTAGGCGGTCCGGCCGTCAAAGCGCGGCTGGTCCACTTGCGACAAGCGGCCCAGGTAGTCGTCGTAGTGCTGGTCGACCACGACCGGCAGCGTGCCGTTCTGGCCATCGGTGCCGTACGTGGCGGTGCGCAGGACGTGGCCGACGGTGTCGGCAAAGCTCATCTGCGGCACGGCGGTGCGCGCGGCGCCGTTGAAGCGCTCGACCACCGTCACCATGGCCGTGCCCGACGGGCACAGCGCATCGCCGCCGCACTGCTTGCGGGCGGTGCGCACTTCGTTGCCGTCGTCCACATGCTTCTCCAGCGTCACGCGGCCAAAGCCATCGGTTTCCCACGAAACGGTCAGGCCATTCGGGTCGACCGCGCTCTTCGGCGCGCCGGTGCCGTCGAAGTAGCTGCGCGTTTGCGAGTGCTGCATCGCGTTGGTCAGCGTGGTCGGGTAGCGGCCGTTGCTGTCGTAGGCCATGCTTTCCGTCGCCGACTGGTCAAGGCCCAGGAACGGATCGGTCCAGGTCGTGGTCTTGCTCTCAACCAGGCCCATCGCGTTGCGGCCGAACGTGGTCACCAGCTTCATTCGCTTGGTTGCGTCGTTTGGCTGCACCGTCTGGGTATTCAGGGCGCCCGTTGCAGTCTCATAGGTATGGGCCACCTCCCGCGTGATCGCTTTCGGATCGCCGCTTTGCGACTTGGTGACTTTGGCCACATCCACCAGGCCCACCAGCCAGTTCGTCAGGTCGGCTGGCTTGTAGGTGTTGACGGTGGTGGTCACATAGGTCTTGCCGTCGCCCGTGGTGGTGACATCGCTTCCGAGCAGGTTGCCCCAATCGTCGTAGGCCACGTCGGCGGTGCCGTTCGGGCCAGCCGTGACGACCGTTGCCAACGCGGCGCAAGCCAGGTCGGTGCTCTTGGCGGTGCTGCCGGCCACAAACGGCAGGTAGGTCTTGTTGCCGTTCGCCTGGGTGATTACCCGCGTCTGCAGGCGGTTGGTCTGCGACGACAGCGGCGTGCCGCAGCCAGCGGTACGCGTTTCGCTCGACAGCAGCATGCCCGACAGTTTCCAGTCCTGCTGCTCGTAGGTGTTGGTGGTGACGAACTGGGTCTGTTCGTCGGTGGTGATGAAGGTACCGAAGCCAACGGAGCCGCGGCCGCTCACATCCAGCGCCGGATCCTGGTAGCGGTAGGCGTGGCTGCGTACTGCGCCCACGCCGTTGTCCGTCACCGAGCGGCGGACGTACTTGCCGACACCCGCCGACAGGTGGCGCGGGTAGGTCAGGTTCGCGGTGCCGCTGCGGCTGACCAGCCCTGCAGTCAGGCCGTCTTCGTATTCAACCTTGGAGGTGCCGCCCAGGCCATTGGTCACGGTATGGATGCGGTCCAGCGCCTGGCCGGATGCTGCCATGTCGACCGGCGCAGAGAGCGTCCAACCGAAGTTCATCGGATCCCCTTCTCCAGTGCCGCGGAGCTCCCAATACTTCAGGATCTGCGTACGACCCGTACCCAGCATGTCAAAGAAGAAGTGTGAATTGTTCGGCCCGGTCATATCGCCGGCCAGGCTTGGCGCAACCCATTTGTCGCAGACCATGTTGGTGTCGTCCAGGCCGTTCGAGCCGGCCGTGGAATTGTCGTCGCCCATGACGCGGCAGACGTACACGTTGCCGGTTGCGGTCGGGGACATGGTTCCTTGCGTCATCGAGCGCGCCAGGATATTCGGCTGGCCATCGCCGATGAAGTTGCCCACACCCATTGGCGCCAGGTATTGCATGCGCGTTTCCGAACCACCGTACGTGCCGGACTTGGTACTTGCAATGCTGTCGTACGTACTGAACTTCTTGCGCACGTGGCAATCCAGCTCGCGGCCGGTCGACGCGCACAGTGTCATTTCGGCCTTGTTGAAGACCATCGTGGTGCTGGTCGGCCAGCCGTGTTCGCGGAAGCCGAACACCAGGCCGGAATAGCCGGAGCCATTGAAGTCGCCCGAGCCACCGATGCCGGTGGCGCCATCTTCAAACGAATACGGCGTACGCAGGTCGACCCGGGTTGGCGGCGGGCCGTATGGGCCGAGCGGCGTATATGCTGGATAGGTGTACGACGCGATCGGCGCCTCTTCGGCCGTCACGCCTGGAACACCAGCGATCGAAATCTTCACGATCGGTGTGAGGTTCACCCACTGGTAGTAGCCAATGTAGTCATTGTCCTGGTAGATCTTGGACAGGAAATGCGGCCGCGTCAGGCGGGTGTCATAAGGCTTGCCAACACCACCGTAATCCACCGATTGCGTGAACTCAGTGAAGGCGTGGCTGTGGTACTCCAGCGAGCCGTCGTCGGCATAGTTATAGCCGATCACGTCCACTGGCGGGTCCCACACGTCCTGGCAGTTCGCCTGCATGCACAGCTTCGCCGTGCCGCTGGTATTGGCGCGGCCATACAGCACGGAACGGCCGTCGCCCACCACATCGGTTACCAGCGGCGGCTGGTTGGGAGCGAACGGCGCAGCATATTCGGAGCTGGGGCGGCAGTTGAAGATGATCGGCGTTCCGGCCGATGGAGCTGCATTCGCCATTGGGGACAGGCAGACTTTCGCCACACCGGCTGCGGTCCATGCCAGCAAGTCCGGCGCACCGTCACCGTTGAAGTCACCGACATCCATCACGCCGAAGCTCTCGCCAGTGCTTAACTGATAGCTCATCTTGTCGAAACCGCTGCCATTGTTATGGTAGTAGTCGTAAGTAGTTTTCAGCGAAATGGCCGAACTCGGGAATTCATTGGCGAGTTTGGTGTTGTCGTAGTTCAGCGGGTAGGTACTCTTCTGCAGGATATCCACCCGGCCATGGTTCTCGAAGTCCGTCATCGAGAACAGTTCGGGATGCATGGTTACGGTCACCGAGCCGTTCGCGTTTTGCTTGGCAACGCTCAATACCGGGCCGTTGGCCCATGTGAAGGCTTCGCCAAAACTGCCAGACCTGATCGGCTTACCCCAGTCGAACGTTGTTGGCGGCAGCACATCGTCGCTGCCGGTCTGCGGATTGCGTGCCTTGACGGCCACCTTGTTCAGCAGGCTGCGGCCGCTGGTCTGGCTGTATTCGTAAGCAATGTCGTACTGGCGAATGCGGGTGCCGGCTGGCAGCGCGCCGTCCAGGTTGGAGCCCACATAGGTCGAGATATGGGCCAGGCGGGTACGCTGGTCATTGCGCGCCTGGTCGATATAACGCGTCCAGACGTCGTTCCGGATTTCATACTCGAAGTAGACTGCCGCGTGCGATGGCAGGTTCTTGCCGCCGTAGCGAATCGCCGACAGTTTGTGCTCGCCGGTTTCGGTGTCCTGCACGTATGCGTAGCGGATGAAGTTGCCGTAGCGGTCGGTGGTCGTGTCAAGCTTCCACGACAATGCGCCACTCTTCGCCGACGGATTGCAGGTCGCAGTCGGGCTGCAGTTGATGGCCTTCAGGACGGGCGTCTCATAGCTGGAGCTGGAGCTGCCATACGTCATGATGCGGCCATCCTTGGTCTCTACCGTGAAGTAGCGGCCGATGGTGTTCATCTGCGCCTTGATGCGGCTGAAGCTGTCGATCTCGGTGCGGTATTCGGCATTGTCCGCCCAATAGCTCGCATCATCGTTGCCGCCGTTGACCAATACCAGGCGCTGGCCATCGAGGCAGAGGCGGTCGTTGGTCGAGAAGCTGATGCGGGCATTGACCTGATCCTGCGCGATGGTCTTGCCGCAGCGGTGGATCGTCGACAGGCCGCCCAGAGACCAGCCAAGGCCAAGCAAGCCGTTGGTACCCTGGCTGGAATAGTTTAGCGAAAGTTTCGGCACCATGCCGGCCGTACCCGGCGGCACCTCGATCGGAATACTGTAGGTTGCGGCACCGCCCTGGGTCACCGACAGTTCGCCCGGCAGCGATCCTGCCATGGCGCCAAACGCTGGAGGCGCGGCCACCACGGGAATTGGTGCCGACGAGGACGAACCGGTGCTGGCATTGACCGTCACATTGGTCGCCGTCGAGCTGGCCAGCGAAATGCCGTTGGCATCATATGCGCTGGCGGTACTTGTTGCCGTACCGGTTGCGGCCGGCGTCCACGAAGCGGTCCAGGAACCACCGCTATTGGTGGCGTTGATTACCGTGCCAGCCGCATTGAATTTCACTTGCGCGACAGTGGCGGTCGTGCCGCTGACCGTGGCCGACATCGATACTGGCGTGCCCACCGTTGCGGTCGATCCGTTGCTTGGCGACGTCACGGTCACAGTGCCCTGCACCGCAGCATCGACGTACACCATATTGGCCACCGAGTACAGCGTCATATTCCCTTGGCGGACACGCGCCTGGATCGGGTACGGCTCCGCCCGGGCCGGCAAGCCGGCCGCGTTCAGGAAATAGGCATCGGCCGCCTGGTCCGGCTGGCCGGCCTGCCATGCACCGCCGTTGACGCTGAAGGCAACCTCGTCATAAGGACCGGTGCCGTTCGCCAGCACGGCGCGCAGGAAAATAGCAGTATTGGCGGGGTTATGCGCGCCATCGGTTGGGGTCGACAAGCCGATGCGCAGGCTGCCCGGCATCGTGCAATTGTTGTCCGCGCAAGGCAGCACGATGTTGTTGCCGCTCGGGTCCTGCGCTTCGACATAAATCGCAGAGCCGGCATACTGGCTGGTATAGGTGGCCAGGTTGACGACAAAGTGGTGGCTGCTGCCCGCGGTGCCGCAGCTGCCCTGCACTGCCGCATCGTCAATGCGGCCACTGACGTTAGCCACGCCGGACGTCAGCAACTGGCCACCCAGATTGCGGGCGCCGTTCAGATAGACCTGGTAATTCAAGCCAGCAGTGTTGCCCGGCTGGCAAACCCAGCCAACCAATTGCGGCTCCTGCGCCGCGTTCTGGACGATGCCGGAGATCTGCCCCAGCAGGCTGCTGTTGGTCACGTTGACGAAGATCACGGCCGAGTCGGTCGGCACGCCCGCGTCGTCGGTTGCGCGCAGCTTGAAGCGGTACAAGCCCGCCGCCAGGTTGGAGGTGTAGCTGTAATTCAGCGTATTCGCTGTCCCGGTGACGGTGTGCATCGGCGTGGTGAAGCCACTGCCGCTGTCTTTAAACAGCTCGAGTTTGGTGATCAGGCGGCCAGCTTCCGAGCCGGCACCGGTAAAGGTCACAGGCGTGGTCGTGCCGGCGCCCAGGCGCACATTGGTCGGAGTCGCACTGAGGCTCGCTGTTGGACCCACACCCGTCACCACCTGCACGGGGACGTTGTCCGTCATCTGGCCAAACCAGGCCACGCCTTCCTGCATCATCTGCCATTGGAAGTTATACGTGCCCGGCGTTGATGGCGCGGTCACCTCGAATGTGAACGTCGCGGTCGCGCCAGGCGCAACCGTGCCCGGCACCGTCACGCGTGCGTTCGTGCCCCAGGTTCGGTTATCCTGCGGATTCTGCGAGCCCAGCTTGAAGCCATCAGCCGCCGTCCAGGTGGTCGATCCGTTGTTGACCATCTTGATCGTAACGGAGTAAGGCTGCCCTGCGCGCATGGTCGTCGGCACCGTTTGAGGGGCGCTAAATACGGCACTGCTTCCGCTGGACGTCACCAGGAAACTGCGCGTCACCTCCGTCGCTGGATTGTAGCTGCTATTGCCTGCCTGATTGGCGGCGATCGTGCAGGTGCCAGCTGCCAGCAAGGTCAGGGTATTGCCGCTTACCGTACAGATCGCAGACGTCTTGGAACTGAACGTCACCGCCAGGCCCGAACTCGCCGTGGCAATCAACTGCGGTGGCGTCGTGCCCAGTTGCTGGTTGGCGGGCTGGTCAAAGGTAATGGTCTGGTTGCCTTTTACATTAATCGACACATTTGGCGTCAGAGGGCCGAACCAGCCCGCCCATTCCTGCACCATCTGCCATTGCATATTGTATTGGCCAGGCTGGCTCGGGGCCGTCGCATTGATCGTGAAAGTAACCGTGGCGCCCGGTGCAACCGACGTCGGCAATTCGACACGGTTGCTGCTCGTCCAATTGGTGTTGTCTTGCGGGTTCTGCGTACCCAGACGATATGGGTTTGCCCCACCACTGGTCCACGTGCTGTTGCCGGTGTTCTTCATCGTTACAGTCACGGTGAATTGCTGACCCGGCTGGACTTCGGTCACGGGAACTTGCTGGGAAACGTAAGCGGCGTTGTTGCTCAGGACAGCGAACGAACGCGTCACCTGGGGGGCGGGGCCGTAACTGCTGTTGCCTGCCTGATCGGCGGCAATGGTACACGTGCCGGTTGCAAGGATGGTTACGACACCGGCGGGAGTCACCGAACAGACGCCCGAGGTGGTCGTCGAATAAGTCACCTGCAAGCCCGAGCTTGCCGTGGCGTTCAACGCCGGCGCCGGCGCATAACGCGTCTGATCGGGAATCGCAGGGAAAGTGATGGTTTGCGGGCTCGCCACTTCCACTGCCACGTTCGGGGTTTGCGGGCCGAACCAGCCAGCAAATTCCTGGACCATCTGCCATTGGAAGTTATACACACCGGGCGTCGAAGGCGCGGTAACGTTGAACGTGAACGTCACGTCCATGTCAGTCCACACGGAGTTCAGCAAATCGACCCGTTTCAGGCCCCAGGTAACATTGTCCTGGGGATTTTGAGACCCGAGACGATGGGCGTAGGTGCCAATCTTCGACCAAGTGCTGTTGCCAGTGTTCCTCATCGTAACCGAGACTGAATAAGTCTGGCCAACCGTCATCCTGGCAGGGACGCTCTGGTTTACAAATGCAGCGTCATTGGAAGTAATGGTGAATGTGCCTTGGGTTTGGGGCGCCGGGTTATAAGTCGCGTTGCCGCCCTGGTTCGCCGCAATGGTGCAATCACCAGTGCCGACGATCGTCACTGCGTTGCCGCTCACGGTACACACCGCCGTTGTGGCGCTGCTGAATGTAACGGGCAAGCCCGAGGTGGCCGTTGCAGACAACGTCGGGCCTGGCATCCAGCGCGTTTGATTTGGTGGAACGAGGAAGCTGATTGTCTGCGACCCGGGCAATACCGAGAAACTCTGTGTCTTTTGCGCAGCAGCGCCATAGGTCGTATTACCTGCCTGATCAGCCGCAATCGTGCAAGTACCACCCGCCACCAGGGTCACCGTGCTGCCATTAGTCCCGCCCGTGGTACAAACACCGGTCGTAAGCGAGCTGAACGACACCGGCAAGCCAGAGCTTGCCGTCGCCGATACCGTAAACGGCGCTGCACCAAACGTTTTATTGGCCAAGGCATTGAACGTAATGGTCTGGCCCTGGCCTGCAACGGTGAAGGTGCGGGAAACAGTACCCGCCGCATAGTAGTTGGTATTGCCGCCCTGGTCCGCAACGATCGTGCAATTCCCCATTCCCAGCAGCGTTACCGTACTGCCGTTGGTGCCGGATGTCGTGCAAATGCCCTGGGTGCTACTGTTGAACGTCACCGGCAATCCGGAGGTGGCGCTGGCCGAAATGGTAAATGCAGGGTCACCATATACCTTGCTTGGCGGCTGGGCGAAATTGATCGTCTGCTGCCCTTTCAGCACGCTGAACGATTGTTGCACCTGTGTCGCCGCCAGATATCGGCTGTCCCCGGATTGGTTGGCGTTGATGGTGCAGGTGCCGACGTTCTGCAGCGTAATTGTATTGCCGGTTACCGTGCAGATGCCGGAAGTCGCCGAAGAGTAGCTTACAGCCAGACCGGAGCTTGCGCTGGCCGATAGCACCGGGGTGGTACCCATCTGCGCCGAAGGCAAAGTGCCGAAGCTGATCGTTTGCGTGCGCTTTGCCACATTAAACGATTGCGAAACCGGGTTCGCCGGCGCCCAAGAGGTGTCGCCACCCTGGCTGGCTGTGATAGTGCAGGTGCCGCCAGTGTTCAAACTGACAGTCGAACCAGAAACCGAGCAGACAGTCCCGGTCGAGGTGCTGAAAGATACCGCCAGGCCGGAACTAGCCGTCGCCGAAACGTTGAACGATGGGTCACCATAAGTCTTGGCCGCCAGTGCGCCAAAGGTGATGGTCTGCGATTGGCCACTTACCTGGAAAGACCGCGTTACAGACGTGGCCGCATTGTAGTTCCCGTTGCCCGACTGACTGGCTGTAATAGTACAGGTACCAGTCGTGAGCAAGTTCACGTTCGAACCCGAAATGGTACAGACGGTGCCCGTACTGGAACCGAAACTCACCGCCAGGCCGGACGTCGCGGAGGCTGACAGCGCAACCGACGTGCCCTTGCTACCGCCGGTGGGACCGGCAAAGGTGATTGTCTGGTTAGCTTTGGCGATCGTGAAGGTTTGCGTGACTTGCGGCGCCGGGTTGTAACTGCTATTGCCCGACTGGTTTGCGGCAATCGTACAGGTACCCGCAGCCGACAATGTCGCCGTGTTGCCCGAAACGCCGCAGATGCCGGATGTGGTCGACGAGAACGTCACCGGCAAGCCTGAACTTGCGGTTGCGGTCAGCGTTGGCGGTGTCCCGCCGTAAGTCTGGGCGGCAATCGCGTTAAAGGTGATCGTCTGGTTCTGCGGCCCCCCTCCCGACACCACGACATCGAAGACAGAGGAATCTGCCGGCGTACCGTTCTGCGGTTGCGCGGTCACATATAGCCGGTGCGTTCCCGGCGCCAGTTGAGCCTTGATCGTGAAATTCTTCTCGACGTCTGGCGGCATTTCCGCCGTCGACGTTCCTGTTTTCACCGTGGCGAGAACGCTAGCCACCCCAACTTCGTGAAGGAAGACGTAATCGACTTCATCGCCGCTTACCCCGACCTTGACGTAACCGGTAATCCCGGCGCTCGCCGTCGTTGCTGGCGCTACCACGGTCGCGTTGACCGGCGCAAGCGCGCGCCAGACAGCTTGGGCATTGGCTGGACTGGCGGCCAAAAGGGCCATCCCGACAATTAAAACGTTGGTAAGCCAGCCTGACACGCTTCGCCCACGCTTTAAAGAGGTTGATGACAGGGGTTGGTTCAGTTCAGTAGCTGCGTGGTCGTTCGGCATTACGGTGGGCACTGTTTTCTCCACATCGCGGGAGCGATGGTGTGACGGTCGGACTCAGAGTTATCAAAAGCGCTTGCAATCTGGCAATTTTGCCAAGGTGGCATGCTAGCATGCCGTTGGAAATAAATAATTATTTTTTTCTAATATGTTGTGAAATGGATAATTTCTTGTTGAAAAATGTATCTTTAGCGCAACTACTATTTCACTGAAGCCCGGTATTAGGCCGAAATGGCGGCGGACGGAGGAAAGTGATGGAGAAAATTCCGGCGATGAAAGGCCTCGCTTGAACCTGCTATTTACGACGGCGATTTCGGCGCTTTTAACTTCACCTGGATTTCGAATGCACGGGTAAGCAAGCGGCCGTGTTCGACATTCACCGTGTGCGAAAGATAGACCTGCGAAAAGGTAGGCTCGGCCTGCAGCAATTCGAGATAACGCATCACACTTTCGGCGGACTTGCCCTCCCCCTTCAGGACGATCGTGGACTGCCGCCGGTCCGGATTGAACTCCAACAGCTCGATCTCGGGGTCATTCGCACGTTCTACCGCACGAAATACCTGGGCCCACGGAAAGGCGCGTTCCTGCTGCAAGGCGCGCCACTTGCGCTGCACTTCCTGTTCTTCGCGGCTCGGCTGGGGGCGCGCTGCGGCCTGCACCTTCTGCAATTCTTCATTGTTCAACGCCAGGGCGTCGACTGCGGACTGCACCGACAGGACGTCCCAGCCGATCGCGCCAGCCGCGAGCCAGGTGGCCGCCATCGTGGAATACCATACCCATTGGCCGCGTTTTCGTGGACGTATCAGTTCCGCGTGCTTCGTCATTGATATCTCCACCAATATGCAGGTTCAAGCACATGTACGGCCGATTGTGTCGCCAGCTCCTTCACCGCGCCCTCGAATTCGGCGCTCCGATCAAGCGGCGACCATAATTCGACGCGGGAATAGGGGCTGGCGCCGGCATCGAGCCGCAACAACAGCCGGCGCAAAGCCGCCACCGGGCCGCCAAACGCCGGCTCCGCGTCGTAGGCAGACAAGCCCTCGCCATCAAGCGCGAGTGCGTTCACGGCATGTTCCTCAACTAGCAAAGTCAGGTTCCTGTCGGTCGCCCCTGGAAGCCGAGCCGCAAAGTAGGCCGCCGCCGCGACAGGCATGGCATTGACGAGTGTGAGCTTGCGCTCGCCCGCCACAGCCTGCAGCGCATCGAGCATTGCGCGCGGAACCGCATATGCGATGCCTTTCGCGCCAAAATGACGGAACTCGACATGCACGAGACATTCATCGCCGACCGGCTTGCCTGCCTGCTCAAAATGCGCCCGCGCGAAGGCTTCCTTCTCTTCGACCGTGCGCACTGCGCTGGACCAGGGAATTGCGATGAAGGGACACGAGGAACTTCCCATTGTCACGACCAGCTTGCTCCCCGGCTTCACCGGCTTGGCGGCGCGATCCAACGCCAACGCCAGCAAGTCGGCGGGCTCCACGCCGGCTGGTCCAAGCACATGTAGCAGCTCTCCAGCCCGGCCAGTGAGCAGCACAGCGGCGCTTCCGAACAGGCCGGCATACACTTCCTCACGCCACAAACGTAACACGGTTCGCCTCCTGCAAAGTCGTGTGGCCATGCCGCACCAGATCCAGAGCGACGTCGCGCAGGAAACGCGTGCCCTCACTGCGGGCCTGCGCCTTCAGTGCGCGGATCGTGGCACGGCCGATAATCAGCTCACGGATCTCGTCCGTCAGGCGCAGGACTTCGGCAATTGCGCGACGTCCGCGATAGCCGGTGTGCCTGCAGTGCTGGCATCCGCGACCGGCGCGGAACGCGTAGTTTTGCGGATCGCTGATGCCGGACTCCTCCAGCAGCGCGGGGTCCGGCTGTACCGGTTCGCTGCAATGGCTGCAATTCTGGCGCAGCAAGCGTTGCGCCACCACGCCGCTCAGCGAGGACACGAAGCTGTACGGGTCGACGCCCATGTGCATGAAACGACCGATCACGTCAAATGTGTTGTTGGCATGGACCGAGGTGAACACCATGTGGCCGGTCAGCGCGGACTGCACCGCGATCTGCGCCGTTTCCGGATCGCGGATTTCGCCGACCAGGATCTTGTCCGGGTCGTGGCGCAGGATGGAGCGCAGACCGAGTGCGAACGACAGGCCCTTCTTTTCATTGACCGGAATCTGCAGCACACCCGGCAACTGGTACTCGACCGGGTCTTCGATGGTAATCAGCTTATCTTCCCCGCGGTTGATTTCGGTCAGCGCTGCATACAGCGTGGTGGTCTTGCCGCTGCCGGTCGGGCCGGTCACCAGCATCATCCCGTATGGTTCGGATGCCAGACGGCGCAGGGTGCGGATCGTGTCCGCATCGAAGCCGAGCGAATCCAGTGTCAGGCGCTGTACCGAGTCGATCAGGGCCTTCTTGTCGAGAATACGCAGCACGGCGTCTTCGCCATGGATACTCGGCATAATCGAGACACGTATGTCGATGTCCCTGCCCTTGGCCGTGACGCGGAAGCGACCATCCTGGGGGACCCGCTTTTCGGCGATGTCCAACTCCGCCAGCACCTTGGTACGCGCAATCGTCTGTTCGGCCAGTGTCACGCTACCCACTTCCGCAATACGCGTCAGCACACCATCGATACGGAACTTGATCACCATCCCGGTCGGCACCGATTCCAGGTGGATGTCGCTGGCCTCATAGCGCAGTGCGTCGAACACGGTGGAGTTCACCAGCTTGATCGCGGGACTGGCTTCGCTCTGGATCGACGTCAGCGTCAATTCCTCCGCTGCCATCAGGACCAGTTCTTCTTCATCTTCCCCGGACACTGCGTCGGCAACGGCACTGAAGCTGGCTTCGTGTGCCTCGATACAGGCGCGCAGTTCCAGCGGGTCCGCCAGCGCGATACCGTCGGCCTTCACACCCAGCGAGGCGAGCCAAATGCTGGTCGCGGAAGACAAGGGCACGCCGATCACGACACGCAACTGCTCCCCTTCCCCGCGCGCCACCAGGGCCGTCTGCGCAAGCATATCGGCGTAGCCCACCAGGTCGAAGGCCGGCCTGAGCGCCGCAAGCTCGATATCCGGTAAGGCGTACCCGCAAAGGCTCGCCGCCCCGGCGACACATTCCGCGCGTTCCATGCCGAGTGCAACGCCCAGCGTCGTCACCCAATCCGACGGCCCTGAGACCGCCTCGCGCAATTCACTCAGAGTAAACAAGGCGATTCCTAAATTACGTTGGTCAAGTCAAAGATCGGCATGTAGAGCATCAGCACAACCGCGCCAATGACCAATCCGATGCCTATCATCAGGGCCGGCTCGACCAGTTTGCCGGCAGTGTCGATCCAGGTAGCGGTTTCCTGGTCGTAGAAATCTGCGATCTTCTCCATCATTTCGTCCAGGTTGCCGGACGATTCGCCGGCTACAAGCAGCCGGTTGGCGACCTCCGTGCCCAGACCCGCCGACGCCATCGCTTTGGAGATGGCATGGCCCTGGCCGATCATCTCAACTGCCGAAGCCATGGCGGGAGCCATATTCGCCGGCAGCGCGTCGGCAGTCATCCGCATGGCATTCAGCACGCTGACCCCGCTGCGTAGCAGCATGCCGAGCGTCCGGTACAAACGAGCGAACTGGAACACTTGTACGCGTTGGCCGACCCATGGAATGGAAAGCAGGCGCCGCGCCGCAACTGCACGCAGGCGCTTATTCCCAAACATTGCGATAAGCCCGCAGACCAGGGCGGCGAATCCTGACCAGGCAAGTAGCGCATGCTCGCGTACAAAACCACCCCATAGCTGGACGAAACCCCCGGACATCTGCTTGGTTGAACCGGCATCCTCGAACACAGCGCTGAACCGCGGAACAACGTAGAGCATCAGGAACGCGACGACCAGAAAGCCGACCGACATCAGGACGGCGGGGTAAATGGCGGCGCCAACGAGCTTGCCCCGGATCTCATCCACCTGTTTCTGGTATTGCATGTAACGCCGCACGGACGTGCGGACAGTGCCGGTCGTTTCGCTGGAACGGATCATCGCCACATACAGTGGCGGAAATACGGAGGGCAAGGCCGTCATACTGTCCGACAACTGCCTGCCGTTGCGCAGGCCTTTCAGCAGCGTTTCGTAAATGTGCCTATTCGCTCCGCGCGAGTCGTTGTGGCCCAGGATTTCAAGCGCGTCAACTACGGGCTGCCCCGCCTCGAGCAGCGAATGAAGCTGCTGGTTGAAAATGGACAGGTTGAACGCGCTCGTGCGCGAGCCGCCACCGAGGCCTTGCCTGACCGGCGTGACCGACAGCAGCTTGCCGCCGGCCGCGCCGACGACCCGCCCGACTTCCTGCTCATCGACTGCTTCGAGGACTTGCTCCTCAACGCCCATCGAGGCCGTCAACAGCTTTACACGGAACTGCATTGCTCTAGAGTCAGTTCAGGTTGGTGATATCGGCATCATCCGGGTTGCCGCTGGTGTTGCCTTCCTTGCCGTCCTTGCCATAGGAAACCAAGTCATACTCGCGGTTAGGCACCTTGGACGGCACGGTATAGATGAATGCTTTACCCCAAGGATCAAGCGGAACGTTTTTCTTCAGGTAAGGGCCGCGCCACAGCGGCTCGTTGGCTGGTTGCGCATTCAGGGCAGCCAACCCCTGTTCGGTGGTTGGATAATGCCCGGTGTCGATACGATACTGGTCCAGCGCCTTGTCGAACGAATCGATCTGGGCGCGAGCAATCTGTGACTGCGACTTGCCGATCTGCGAAAAATAGCGCGGAGCCACGAAGGCCGCCAGCAGGCCGATGATCACGACGACCACCAGCAGTTCAAGAAGCGTAAACCCGCGTTGTTTCATTTCATTCTCCCTGTTGCATCGTTAATGTAGTTGGTGGATGAACTTCCACCCCTGGTAACTTTCGGCGTTGGCAAACGCCATATCCTCCTGCGTGAAGCCGCCTGTCTTCTGCGGCCGCTTCGTCGACAAGGAGTAGACGCCGATGATCCGGTTCTGCGCGTCGTAAATGAGCGCGAAGTCCCCTCCGGTGATTGGATCGGGGAATTTCTTGCGCAGGTGGCGGCGTTTCGTGCTGGTGCGGTCGTCTTCCAGCAATGCGTCCAGCGTTTTCGGGTAGTCCGGCAACACTCCGAGGGAATTGTCGTGGTAGGACTTGATCGCATCGCGATAGATGCCGCCCACCTGGAGCAACTCGTCCTCGCGGGTCCGCTGAATCGCCTTCGCCGTCCCTTCCATAGCGCGCGTCGCCGCAATCGCCGCAATCGCGACCGCGAACATGACGATGACGTAGGTGAACCCGTGCTGTCGCTGCGATGACATTTACCAGTCCTTGAACCAAGTGCCGTCGCGCGCCTTGCCGGAAGCGCCGCTGTTCACATCGAATACCGCGCCGAGCGATGGGTCCGCAGGCGGTTTGATTATCCAGCTGTTAGGGCTGAGCGTGAACGGATCGGTCGGAACCGCGCGCAGATAGCGCTTTTCCACCAGGTCTTTCAGCGAATCAGGATAGCGCCCCTGGTCGGAAAAGTGCTTGTCGATCGCATCGCGCATGACGTACAGGTCTTCGCGCAATACGCTTTCCTTTGTCGCGTCCAGGTTGCCGAAATAGCGCGGCGCAGCCACTGTCAAAATCAGGGCGAGGATGGTCAGCGCGACCATCAGCTCAATCATCGAAAAGCCTCGGCTCCGCATCTCACCAATCCTTGTAGGGAATGCCGTTCAGGCCGACGCCGTCCGCTGTCGTGTACACGTCAAACACGTCCACACCCGCCGATGGCGCTTTCGAGTCGGAGGAAAAACTGCGCAATCGCCAGCTATTCTCTGCCGACACCTTGCTGTCACCATTGAATGGGTCGCGCGGCACCCGCCGCAGGAAATACAGTTTTGCGCCGGTTTTGCTGGAGAGGTCGGGCACGCCGTCCACCAAGACCGCCAGGCTGGATGGATATCCGCTATCCCCCTCAGCAACCGCTATCCGTTTTTGCACGCCCGCATCCTTGTAGGCATCGATCGCACGCCGGATATCGCGAAGGGCAACACGCAACTGGGTTTCCTGTTCACGTCTTCGCGCCAATTCGACCACCGGCATCGCAATGGACGCAAGCAATCCAAGGATCACAACGGATACCAGGAGCTCAACCAGGCTGAAGCCCCCCTGTCGTGAGATGACGCGCCTCATTCCATTCACTCGATCACAATGCGAGCAGGCACAGGCAGGGCCGGCGCTGGTACAGCTTGCGCACTCCCCACTGGCGTCAGGCCAATCAGCGCCACATCGCCGTCGACGGATGCCGATAATGGGCGCAACTTGAGCTTAACCAGCGCGCCGCTGCCGCTGACACCTTTGGCATCGGCAGCACTCAATCCTACCGAAACACGCCCGCCCGCCTTGTCCACCATCTGGCTGAACTGCGCCTGGCCGGAGCGCGCGAAGAAGTCGCCTGATTCGACCGCGAGCACTTCGTAGGCCGCCGGATTGAATGCCAGTTGCAGTGGTGCAGCCCGCAACTGATGCCGGGTGTCGAGATTGAGTTCCAACGTAAATTCCTGGCCGACCTTGACCGACTGGGGCGCCTTCCAGCTCAGCGCTAGCCCGCTGGTGTCCGCCGGAACCGGGCTTTGCGGCGCCAAGGGTTGGTCCTTGGCAGCAGGCTTGGCTGCCGAAGCCAAGGCGGCGCTGAACGTGCCGAGCTGTACCGGCCTCGTGCGCAGGCTCGCTTCGGTGCCCGACCAGAACACTTCTTCGCCCGGGCTCTTGCGCTGGATATTGCGCACCAGGTGAGGCGTGATCGACATGACGATCTCGGTTTTTTGCCGGTCATCCTTCTGGCTGGAGAACAGGCGGCCAACCAGTGGCAAGTCGCCCAGCAGTGGAATGCGATTGGCGTCAGAGCGGTCAGCGTCGCTGATCAAACCCGCAAGCACCTGGGTTTCCCCATCGCGCAGCCGCAAGGAAGTACTGATCGTGCGCGTGCCGATCTGGTAGGCCTGTGAGCCCGTTGCAGTCTTGACCGAGCCAACCAGCGAACTGACTTCCAGCGACATCTTCAAGCCGATTTCGTCGCGGAGGTGAATCTCAGGCTCAACGTCCAATTTCAGGCCGACATCCAGGTACTGGATATTTTCACTCAGGAACCCGTTTGGAGTAGTCGTGGTCGTGACGACAGGAACGCGGTCGCCAATCAGGATTTTCGCCTTCTCGCGGTCACGTACACGCAAGCGCGGGTTGGCCAGCAAATTGGCATCTCCATCGGTCTTCTGCAAGCTCAGCGTCGCACTGGGCAACGTTATCCCCAGCTTTTCCGAATTCAGTTTAAGCAGTTCGCTCAATTTGTAAGTTGGCGAGCTAGCGTTGCTGGTATTGTTGCCAACCGAACCCGATGTCGTGCCAGTCAGGGGCGACACCGTGAGCTGGTTTGTGATTTGCACGCCGAGGTTAAGCAAGCTGTTGCGGCTGACTTCCAGGACTTCCACTTCCAACATCACCTCGGGTTCCTCAAGGTCCTGCAAGGCGATCAGCTTCTCCGCCAGCGCAATTGTCTCGGCATTTTCACGCAAGACCAGCATGTGGTACTTCTCATCGACATACACCTCTTTTAGCTTAAGCACGGACTTCAACAGGTTCGCAGCCGTCTTGGCTTCAATGTTAGACAGGTAGAATGCCTTCACCAGCAATTCCTGATACTCCTTCGCCTTCGCCGGCGTATTGGGGTAGATCAGGACACTGGTTGCGTTCAGAACCTTCTTTTCGAGCTGGTTCGTGGTCAGCAGGACATCAATCGCATCTTCGAACTTCGTCTGCTTCAGGAAAACTGTCGTACGCTGGTCAAGCTTTACGTCGCGGTCGAAGACAAAATTGATGCCTGTCGTTCGCGCGAGCGCATCGAACACCATTTTTACTGACGCATCTCGAAACTCCAGGTTGATCGGCTTCTTATAGGTATTGCTCAGGGACGCCAGATCAGGCATCTGATTGGCCATCTCGCGTTCGACTTCCCGTCTTACCGCTCGCGCCGCCGCGTGGTCCGGTGCGCGATCCAGCGCCCGGTCGGCGAACCGCAGGGCGTCAGCCCCGTCACCACTCTTAAAGGCAGCCTTAGCTTTTGCAGCGTTCTCGTTGGCCACCGACATTTCCGCAATCTCATTGAGGCCGGCCAGTGCCCGAGCATTGGCGATTTCGTACTTCAAAATGGTACGGTAGCATTCACTCGCTTCATTCAAATTGCCCTTCGCGCGTGCGCGTTCGGCGCGTTCCAACAGTTTGGTGGTAGCGGAGTCGCGGTTAACAAGCCAGTCACGCTGGTACTCGACATCCAATGGTTGCAATTCAGCCGCATGTTCCAGCTCAGAGATGGCCTTCGGATAGTCGCCCTTTCGCATCGCGTCCAAGCCGGCACGATGATGAAATGAAGCCGCACAGCCACTAAGTACTGCGGCAACCGCCATAGCGGAACAAAGCCTTGCGAGGTCCGGCAGTTTGATGTAATGCATATACTTCGCTACTCCGCCTCTGGGACAAGAAGCGTTTGCTTCGCCCCCGAGGCAATGTGTTCAAACTCGATCCGGCGGGGTTCCACCGCCATCACCCGATAACTGTTCTCAATGGTGTCGCCCTGACGGGCTACCAATGTTTGCTCGCCGCGGGCCAAGTAGACCAAGCCGCCAGCGTCATCACTGAATCGGCCAACATATTTGTATGGCAGGGGCGGCGGCCCCTTCGGTTCCTCCGGCTCCAACGCCAAAGGCGCAACTTCGACCGGCGCAATCATCGCAGCCGCCTGAGCCGCTGGCGGAGGCTCTTCCCATCCCCGCTTTTCGAATGGATTTGCGTCGCCATCTTCAACGAATACCGGCGCACCTTCATCCAGAGACGCCTTTTGAAGTGGCGAGGCGGGCGGCCCAGGCTGCGCCCGCTCAGCCGCAACTTCAACAACCTCTGCAGGCGCCGGCCCAAGCACGATTGCGGCGACGGTTATCGCTAACGCTGTCAACAGGAAGAACCAGCGGCGTTTCCCTGGCCTAACCATGCTCGGCCTTCCCATACGCAACAAAGACGGACATCGCGCAAGATAGTTCCGCTGTCGATATGTCCTTTCGCCTGCACGAGACAGTGTCCAGCACTACGCCGTCCGCCCCTGCCAGAAGATGGGAAATGAATTTCCGGATCGAAGGATAGGTAGCAGTCACGTCGAATGCAGCGCGATAACGAATAAACGGCTGCGTAGGCAAGCCCTCTACATTGAACGCGACCTCGTTCAGAGACAGATCCGCAACCGCCGCGCTATCCCGCAATAAGCTGACAAGATGGGAGCTTTGAAATTTCCGCAGATCCCGCGAATAAGATCTGGCACCCTGTTCACTGATGGTCAGTCTTCGTCCAGTCAAGCCCGCATTTAACGTCAGCGCATCAACTAATTTCGCTGATGCCAGCGCATGAAACACGAAGGCGATGCAAAGCGCGCAAACGGCAGCGCCGGTCAACACCGCAGGCTTCCTATGTCTCGCAACTGCGCTTCGAAAGGCAAACCAGATCCTTGGAATTCTGCGGGAATGACTCATACACGACGAAAGATGCCTCAATGGCTGAAGACTTACCGAGCGACAACACTTGTGAGCCCTGTATTATCCGCACTTTTACTTATAAAACAAATATTTTTTGCGAATTTTGCATCGTTGTAACCTAATTCACACAACAACCGTGGGTTAGGTCCCAGCAGAGCCTCGCTGCACCCAGTAAGCAATGTGCAGATTTTGCAACAAGGACTCGGTTGGCCAGCACTCCACTAAATGGAGCAAGCGCTCTTGCCAAATTCGCAATTAACCTTTATCTTGCCAACAATTTAATTGGTCTTGGATTCAAGTAATGGCTATTGCAAAGTTCGTCGCTGGAAAAACTGGCATCAAATACAACCCGAACTGGGAGCCGTGGGTAAGGGACCTCGAGTGGCTGCCGGACGGGTCTTACCTGGGCATTGCGCACGGCGTTGTTCGGTATAACGCCGACGACACCCAGGATTTCAGCTACGGCATTGCGAACTCACCAGCGAATTTCGGTTCACTTGACGCCATTGACATCCTAGGCAGTGGAAAGGTTTTGGTCGCTGGCCGCTTTCAAACAGATAAGATGAACCCGTGGGACGAGGATTTGTATGCATTCCGCCTGCTGGCAAACGGCGATCTTGACCCGAGCTTTGGAGGCGGTAAGGGCTGGGTAGGCGTAGATCCAGGCAAAACTTCCGCAGGCCTGACCGGAATGGTGACTCAACTGGATGGCAAGATCGTCCTGGTGGGTTCTGAACGGCCGGTTGCCGTGCTTCCAGACGGCACAGTCGATGTCCCGCCCTTTACGCGAATCGTCATGACCCGCCTGACGGCTGACGGCGCCCTCGACAAAACCTTTGGCAGCAACGGGCTCGTCTTTTCTGCGACCAACAACGTTCTGACGCAGGACGTGCTTGCTCAGAAAGATGGCAAGCTCCTGATCGCATGCCAGGTGCGGCAACCAGACGGACTCGATCGCGCGGCGATTTGCCGCTACAACGCGAACGGGACTTTAGACACGACCTTTGGGGTCAACGGCTACGCCAACATTAATTTTTCTGGAAGCCATCCCAACAGCCCATTCGCATTGCATCTCGCATTGCAGCCGGACGGCAGGATCCTCTTGGTCTGCTCGGCTCCAACCGACTTGCCTCAGCAGTCGGTCTTCATGGGCATTGGTGCCGTGCGGCTGGAGGCGAATGGACAAGTCGACACTACCTTCGGCAACAACGGCTTTTTCCAACACTTCCTTGCCCCTGATAACGACACGTGGCTGCCGGGCGGGGCGCGTACGGGCAATAACGCTGTTTATGATGTGGTCCTGCAAGAAAATGGCCGGATCATTATTGGGGCAACGGCCGCACGCGGCTATGAGTGGCAAATGGGATTATTGGCTTTGCGCTCCGACGGCGTCATCGATTCGGACTGGGGAACCAATGGTGCTTTGACTGTTGGGCTTGGAAGCGACGCGCAAGTGTCGGGCGACGGTATTTTCGTACGCGAAGATGGCTCTATGCTTGTCAAAGGCCGGGTGCTTCTCCAGAACGCGAACATGGGAACTCCATTGAGCATCGAGATTGATGCCAATGGCAAATTCACCAATGACTTTGGTGCAGAATCAACTGCCACATCCAACGCCCTCACCTACCACAACAAATACAGCGCAAAATTGCTTGCGCCTGCCTTGCAATTGGACGGAGCGGTAGCAAGCGGCACACTGACACTGCAGCGCGCTGGCGGCGCGAACTCGCATGACATCTTCGACGCAAGCGGAAATCTCGCGTTCGACCACGGCAAGGCTTATCTGGATGGTGTGCTAATCGGCACAGTGGTTGCCGCTGCAGGCTCACTCAAGATCATCTTCCAGTCTTCCGTGACCCAGCAACAGGTCAACTCGTTGATCCAGTCGATCGCTTATCGCTACGACGGCGACATCGAGTCGTCGCAAGACATGAAATTGGAATGGCGCTTTTCCAGCGGTGGACAGTCGTCAACATTCACTACCGAAGTCGCATTGCGCATTGCGGAAGCGCCAGAATGGGTTGCCAATCTTGTTCAAGACAACGCAAGGCAGCTGGCAGCATTTGCTGGAGACGACAAGACAATTGACGTCAACTATTTGGCCGAACCCGGGGCTACCAAGTTAAGCACGGCGGACTTGACTCAACTTCGCGCACTGGTGAACAAGCTGTCGTCTGTTATCGGATTGCGCATTGGATCAGACACAGCGCGTGACAGCGATTCCCTGAACTTTCACTCTGTTGCGGAGATTCCAGCTGGAGACACTGCGTTCACAAGCGCGACCAAAGCAGGGGCCAATGTGTACTTCAACCTTACCGGAAAGACGCTTGCCACCCAGTTGGGTGCAATCGAAAGCCGGTTGGCTGAGGCCCTTGGGTTGTTTGACAACGGTGATGGGCTTTCGCCATTCGGAAATCTCGAAATCGCGGCGCTCCAATATTTGTATGGCCCGTCGCAGTCCGCAGGCGCGCGCAATGACAGCTACTCCCTCAATGCGAATAGTGCCAATTTCATCTGGGATGGCGGCGGCAACGACACAATCAGCGCTGCTGGCTTGTCTGCTGACGTCACACTGCATCTCGAGTCCGGGCACTGGGACTATATCGGAAGCAAAAGCACCGCCATCACGGACGCCGGCCAAATCACTATCAACTTCGGTAGCAAAATTGAGAATGCCGTTGGCGGCAGCGGCAATGACTATTTAAGTGGCAACGCTGAGGCGAATAGCCTCTCTGGCGGGGCCGGAACCGACAAACTGGTTGGCCTTGACGGCAGCGACTCACTGGATGGCGGCTCTGGCATCGACACCGCGGTTTACATCGGCAAGCGGGCCGACTACGTAATCAAGCCGGGCAGCAACGGCAGCTATAACGTGTCGAAAGGTTTGGACAAAGACACGCTATACAACGTTGAAAGGCTGCAATTTACCGACAGCGCGGTAGCCATCGACGTTAACGGCAACGCGGGCCAAGTGCTGCGCCTCTACCAGGCCATCTTCAACCGCGCCCCCGATGCGAAAGGCCTGGGCTACTGGATCGACGCTCGCGACAAGGGCATGGAATTGGGCGAGATCGCAATCGCATTTACCCAGGGCGCAGAGTTCAAATCGATTTACGGTGCCGCGCCAACGAATGCCGACCTGCTGGCCAAACTGTACCAGTACGCCCTGCACCGCACGCCGGACGCGGCGGGCCTCGATTTCTGGAAAGGCCTGCTCGACGGGAACAAG
>CBHWEO010000062.1:0-22857 GCA_966112955.1 uncultured Duganella sp.
TGCGCAAGGCCCTGCTGGAGCCGGCCGTGTTCAACTTCCCGGGCGGCGAGCGGGTGCGCCTGCTGCGCAAGGCGCGCAGCTATATCGAGCAAGCCTCGGTCGGCATGCCGGCGCGCCTGGAAACCTACAACCTGCTGGGCCGCTACGGCCCGCAGCAAGTGTTCACCGACGAATTCCTGGCGGCGGCCGACATCGGCCACCCGATCGCCACGCTGGAGCGCAACTATGGCCGCAGCGAAGCGCGCTCCCTGATCAACCGCATGCTGGCGCTGGACCTGCAGATCACCCTGGCCGACAACGACTTGCCGAAAGTGATGAAGGCTTGCGAACTGGCAGGCGTGGAAGTGGCGTTCCCTTTCCTGCACGACGCCGTGGTGGCGTTCTCGGCCGGCCTGACCCCGCAGCAGAAGCTGAACGGCACCCAGCTGCGCTGGTTCTTCAAGGAAGCGTTGCGCGGCTTCCTGCCCGATGCCATTATTACCAAGCAAAAGCACGGCTTCGGCCTGCCGTTCGGCGTCTGGCTGCAGCAGCACCAGCACCTGCAGCAACTGGCGGCCGACAGCCTGAGCGACCTGAAGGCGCGCAAGGTGGTGCGCGGCGAATTCATTGAACAACTGGTCGGCCAGCACCTGAAAGAGCACGCCGGCTACCACGGCACCATGGTGTGGGTGCTGATGATGCTGGAACAGTGGTTCCGCGCACACCGCAACGTATAACAAGCTTCTTCCAGAACTGAGGATCAGATGGCATATCGTGTAACCCGGCTGGCTGTCGCCGCCACCCTGGCCGCCGGCGCTTTGCTGGCCGGCTGCAAATCGGATACTCCGGAGAGCCTGCTGGCCGACGCCAAGCAGCTGCAGGCGAAAGGCGACCGCAAAGGCGCCCAGATCCAGCTCAAGAACGTGCTGTCCAAGGACCCCGAGAATGGCGAAGCACGCTACCAGCTGGGCAAACTGTCGCTGCAGCTGAACGACCCGGTCTCGGCGGAAAAGGAAGCGCGCCGCGCCGTGGAGCTGGGCTACAAGCCGCGCGAAAGCGAGCAATTGCTGGCCGAAGCCTTGCTGCGCATGGGCGAGTTCCAGAAAGTGCTGGACGAAACGGAAAATTTCGAGCACACCCCGGCCATGCTGGCCTTGCGCGGCGAAGCCCTGATCGGCTTGCGCAAGCTCGACGAAGCGAAGAAGGAATTCCAGGGCGCGCTGGACGCACAGCCCGACAGTCCCGATGCCCTGACCGGCCTGGCGCGCCTGGCCGCGCTGGGCAATGACCTGGATGCGGCGCGCGCGCTGACCGACCAGGCCATCGCCAAGGATGCCGGCAATATCGCCGCGCTGACTTTCAAGGGCGAACTGTTGCGCGCGCAACAGAAACCGGAAGAAGCGCGCGCCGCTTTCGCCGAAGTCATCAAGCTCGACCCCAACAATACCAGCGCCAACCTGGAGCAGGCATACATCGACATCGTGGCGGGCAAGTACGACATCGCCCAGGCCGCCATCAATGCCGCCAAGAAGACCGCGCCGCGCGCCCTGCCGACGCTGTACACCCAGGCCCTGCTGGACTATTCGCGCGGCAATTACACGGCCGCGCGCGACAACCTGCAAGCGATCGCCAAGGGCGCGCCCAACCACCTGCCGAGCCTGGTGCTCGCGGCTTCGGTCGACTTCCACCTGGGTACGCTGAAGCAGGGCGAAGCGCGGCTGCGCACCTACCTGGACGCGCAACCGGGCAACCTGTATGCGCGCAAGCTGCTGGGCGCCACCCTGCTGCGCCTGAACCGCCCCGCGGAAGCGCTGCCAGTGCTGGAGCCGGCACTGAAAGCCAAGGTCGAGGATGGCGCCTTGCTGGAGCTGGCGGCACAGGCCAGCATGCTGCAGCGTGAGCCGGCGCGTGCCGCCAGCCTGCTGGAGCAGGCCGTGGCGCTCAACCCGAAGCGCGCGCAACCCTACATCGCGCTCGGTGGCGCCCGCCTGGCGCTGGGCGAGCGCGAGCGTGGCCTGGCCATGCTGGTCAAGGCCACCGAGCTGGAACCCGATTCGCTGCCGGCCGCCATGGCGCTGGCGCGCACCCGGCTGGGCGCGCGCGAGTACGACCAGGCCCTGGCCGCCCTCGCCAAGCAGGAAGGCAAGCACGGCAAGTCGCCCGAGCTGCTGGTCCTGAAAGGCCACATCCTGCTGGCCAAGCAGGACAAGGCTGGCGCGCGCGCCGCCTTCAGCAAGGCAGTGGAGCTGGCGCCTACCGACTTCGACGCGGCCGCCAGCCTGGCCCAGCTGGAAATGGTGGAGCAGAAGCCCGACGCGGCGCGCCAGCACATGCTGAAACTGCTGGAAAAAGACAAGGACAATGTGCAAGCCATGACGGCGCTGGCCCTGCTGGCCGAGCGCGCCAAGCAGCGCAACGAAACCGCGCAGTGGCTGGAGAAAGCGGCCGCCGTCGATGCCGACGCCCTGCCGCCGGCCATGCGCCTGGCCGGCTTCTACCTGCAGAGCGGGCAGGCCGCCAAGGCCGTCGAACATTTGCGCAAGGTGCTGGTGGTGCATCCGGCCGAGCCGGCGGTGCTGGAAGCCATGGGCCGTGCCCAGCAAGCCACCGGCGACCTGGCCGGCGCCGAGGAAAGCTTCAGCAAGCTGGCCAGCGCCGCGCCGAAAGCGCCGCGCGCGCAGCTTTACCTGGCCGCGTTGCAGATCCAGAAGAAGGACTTTGCGGCGGCCCAGGCCAGCGTGAAGAAAGCGCTGTCGCTGGACCCGGCATTTGCGCCGTCGCACCTGATGCAGGCCGACCTGGCCGTGCTGCAGAACAAGCCGGAGGAGGCGCTGGCCGTGCTGCGCGCCCTGCAGAAATCGCAGCCCAAGCAGGCCGTCGGCTTCCTGGCCGAGGGTGACTTGCAGATGCGCCTCGGTAAGCCGGCGCTGGCCGTCGCGCCCTACCAGCAAGCCTTCAGCCTGGCCCAGCAGCCGCAACTGATGGTGAAGCTGGCCAGCGCCCTGCGCGCCGCCGGCCGCGCGGCCGATGCCGACGCCCAGGTGGCCAACTGGCGCAAGGCCCATCCGGAAGAACCGTTCGGCCTGATGTACGCGGCCGAGCAAGACTTGGCCAACAAGCGGTACAAGGCCGCCATCGCCGGGCTGGAAAGCCTGCTGGCCAAGCAGCCCGACAATCCGCTTGCGCTCAACAACCTGGCCTGGGCCTACCAGCAGGAGAAGGACAAGCGCGCGCTGGCGACAGCCGAGAAGGCGCACCAGCTGGCCGGCAACAACCCGACCGTCATGGATACCCTGGCCTGGATCCTGGTGGAGCAGAACCAGCTGGAGCGCGCGCTGCCGCTGCTGCGCCAGGCCAGCGAGCTGGCGCCGAAGGCGGCCGACATCCGCTACCACTATGCCGTGGCGCTGCAGAAGAAAGGCGACAAGGCGCAGGCACGCAAGGAAGTGCAGGGCGCGCTGGCCAGTGGCCCGTTCGAGCAGGCGGACGCTGCGCGCGGCCTGCTCAAGCAGCTCGAGTGACGGCTGGCGGCGCGCGCTCGGGCTGTCCCAGCGGAATTATTATTATTGCCACAGTCGGGCTTACGTGCCACCATTGGGCTTGTCATTTAGCTACTGCTTAGTCAAAGGAACGCTATGTCGCGTCGCATGAACAAAATGACGGCTGCTGCCGTCCTGACCGGGGCCTGTGTACTGGCTGCCGGTCTGAGCGGCTGCAAGGAAGAGTCGCCGGCCGCGCTGGTGGCACAAGCCAAACAGTCCCAGCAAAAAGGCGATAACGCCGCTGCGATGATCCAGCTGAAAAATGCCTTGGCGGCCAGCCCGGACAACGCCGAGGCACGCTACCTGCTGGCCCAGCTGTCGCTGGACGCGGGCGACGCGCTGGCGGCGGAAAAAGAGGCGCGCAAGGCGCTCAGCCTGAAGCACCCCGAGGCGCTTCCGCTGCTGGCCAAGGCACTGCTGGCCCAGGGCCAGTACAAGAAAGTGCTCGACGAAACCGAGCCCGCTGCCAAGCAGGGCGGCGTGGAGGTGTTGAACGTGCGGGCCGACGCCTACCTGGGCCTGGGCAAGCGCGAGCAAGCGAAGGAGCTGTTTGCCGCGGCCTTGCAGGCGCAGCCGGCGAATGTCGCGGCGCTGGTCGGCCTGGGCCGCGTGTCCTTCCTGGCGGGCGAGCACGAAGCTGCCATGGGCTACGCCGACAAGGCGCTGGGCATTGCGCCGAAGCACCAGGATGCGCTGATGTTCAAGGGCAACCTGCTGGGGACGCAGAACAAGATCGATGCCGCGCTGGCCGTGTACGACCAGGTGCTGGCAGCCAACCCGCGCCACCGTTCGGCCAATGTGGAAAAAGCCTATCTTGAAATTACCTCGGGCAAGTTCGAAGCCGCCCAGGCCGACCTGGCTGCCGCGCAAAAGATTACGCCGAACAATATCGTGGTGAGCTATGCGCAGGCCTTGCTCGACTTCTCGCAGGGCAAGCATGGCGCCGCCCAGGAAGCCTTGCAGAAAATCCTGCGCGCCGCGCCCGAGCACATGCCCAGCAACCTGCTGGCCGGTGCTGCCGAGCTGAACTTGGGCTTGCTGCCGCAAGCCGAGCAGCACCTCAGGAAATACCTGGAGGCGTACCCGCAAAACCTGTACGCCCGCAAGATGCTGGCCACCACGCTGCTGCGCGCCGGCCAGAGCACGAATGCGTTGACCGTGCTGTCGCCCGTGCTGAAGAACGGCGCCGACGACGTGCAGCTGCTGGCGTTGGCCGGCGAATCGTATATGCACGCGCGCGACTTCAACAAGGCTGCCGAGTACCTGGAAAAGGCCAGCGACCTCGATCCCAAGGCGGCCGCGCTGCGCACCACGCTGGGCTTGAGCAAGCTGGGCCGGGGTGAGCGCGAGCAGGCCATCAGCGACCTGGAAGCGGGCGCCGCGCTCGACACCAATTCCCTCTGGCCCGGCACCACCCTGGTCCGCACGGAAATCGGCCTGCGCAACTTCGACAAGGCGCTGGCTGCCGTCGCCAAGCTGGAAGCGGCCCATCCGGACAGCCCGATGGTGAGCGAACTGAAAGGCACGGCCTACCTGGGCAAGGGCGACATCCCGGCGGCGCGGGCCAGCTTCGAGAAAGCGCTGGCCCAGCAAGCTACCTATTTCCCCGCGCTGGCCAACCTGATCCAGCTGGACGTGTATGAAAAGAAGCCGGAGGCCGCCAAGCAGCGCTTGTTGGCGTTCCTGGAGAAGGACAAGCGCAGCGTCGACGCCATGATGGCGCTGGCCGGGCTGGCTGCCGTGCAAGGCCAGCAGCAGGAAGTGACGAGCTGGCTGGAGAAAGCCTGCGCCGAAAATCCCGACGCGGTGTTGCCGGCGATCCGCCTGGGTGAACAGCACCTGCGCACCGGCAAGGCGCAGGAAGCCCTGAACCTGGCGCGCAAGCTGCAGCCCAACTATCCGTCCAACACCGATGTGCTGGACCTGCTGGGCCGCAGCCAGCAAGCGATGCGGGACTGGAGCGGCGCACTGGAAACCTATGCCAAGCTGGCCGGCCTGCTGCCGGCCGCGCCGCAGGTGCAGATGCGCCTGGCGGAAGTGCACATGCTGATGAAGAACGAGGCCGCCGCGGCCGACGACCTGAAGAAGGCGCTGCAACTGCAGCCCGACCTGATCGCCGCCCATACCATGCAGGCTGAATTGCTGATGCGCCAGAAAAAGCCCGATGCCGCCCTGGCAGTGGCGCGCCTGGTCCAGAAACAGCACAGCAAGCTGCCGGCGGGCTATACCCTGGAAGGCGACTTGCTCGCCTTGCAGGGCAAGCCGGTCCAGGCCCTGCCGCTGTACGAAAAAGCCTTGGCAGTGGGCAATACGACTGGCTTGGCCATCAAGCTGGCCGATGCGTACCGCCACCTCGGCAAGACGGCGGAAGCCGAGCAGGTGATCGCGAAGTGGCAAAAGGAAAACCCCAACGATCCCGCCGTCGCGATGTTCAGGGCGGAATCGAGTCTGCTGGCCAAGGACTATCCTGCCGCCGCCAGGCAGTTTGAAGCCATCCTGAAGAACAACCCTGCCAACGGGGCGGCCGCCAACAACCTGGCGCAAGCCTACCTGCACGTCAACGACAAGCGCGCCCTGGCCATGGCCGAGCAAGCCGACAAGCTGGTGCCCAACCACCCGGCCATCATGGACACGCTGGGCTGGGTGCTGGTGCAGCAGGGCGACGTGGCGCGCGGTCTGCCGTACCTGGAAAAGGCCGCCGCCGCCAGCGGCAACTATGAAATCCGCTTCCACTACGCAGCGGCCCTGCACAAATCGGGGAACAAGGTGGCGGCGCGTAAGGAATTGAAACAGTTGTTATCACGAAGCACTAATTTTCCCCAGGCGGAAGAGGCCCGCGCCCTGCTGGCGCAACTCTGACCCGCGTTCGATTTGGCCGGAACCCCGCATGGTTGCTGGGTTCCGGCACCTGCGCACCGTTGAGATTGCGTGTGCGTGCAGGCCGGAAATAGGTTATCTTTGCTGCTGTGCTTGGCTTGCAATCATGGAGTCGAGGCGCAGCGCCCGATTTTTTTTCGTGCGTGAAGGAATGCGCCATGATGCTCGAGCAACTCTTAGGCAAGCGCGACATCCTGATTCCCTATTTTGATTTCGCCACTGTGGCAAGGGGAGTCGTGGACTCGGTTGTGCTGGCGGAAATCTATCGCCTGCGCTACGAAGTGTATTGTCTGGAGTGCCATTACCTGGACGCTTCAGAGTATCAGGATGGCCGGGAAACGGATGAGTATGACGATTGCTCCGCCCATTTCGCCGCCTATACGCTGGAGCCCCAGATGGTGGGCACGGTGCGCCTGGTCCAGCCGAAAGAGGGCCAGGTGTATCCGTTTGAATTGCATTGCAAGGTGTTTGACGACTTCACCCTGCCACCCAGGGAATTGGCAGGGGAAGTATCGCGCCTGGTAGTAAAAAAGACGTATCGGCGCCGGCGCGGCGACTCGATGGAAGGCGTGTCCAGGGAATTTTTGGACGAAAAGGCCAAGACTGCATCGATCCAGCCGCCGAGCGGGCGCGACCAGCGTACCAACAGTCCGCTGCTGCTGCTGGGCATGTACCGGGAAATGTACCGATACAGCCGCCGCAACGGCATCCGCTATTGGTACGCTGCAATGGAGCGTTCCCTGGCGCGCTCCTTGGACAAGATGGGTTTCCACTTCGTGCCCATCGGGCCTCAGGTCGACTATTACGGGCCGGTAACGCCCCATATCGTCGACCTGCATGAGCTGAGCGATCGATTGAAGTTGGAAAACCGTTTCCTGGCGGCGTGGTTCAATGATGAACCCATCCCTTTCTGGACCTTGGTGAAAACCCTGGTCGGCAGTTTCATGATCGGGCGAGTCAGGAGGAAATAGTATCTTTGAGCAGGAGAGTCGCTGGATGACTCTGTTTTCCCGACCCGGCCCCTACCGCAGCGTACCTTCGCAGACCGAGTACCATGCGCATTGCGAAACGGTAGATCATACGAGCCGAAATATTTTCCGCGCTTACCGCGGCGACCGGCGGGGCCATGTGCCCAATGCCATTTTCAAGTTGCGCTACGAAGTCTATTGCCTCGAGTGCGCTTTCCTGCCGCCCGAAGAGCAGGCCGACGGCATGGAATGCGACGAGTACGAGACCGATTCCGTGCATTTCGCCGCGTATTCCATGGCCGAGCAGCTGATCGGCGCGGTGCGCCTGGTGCAGCCGCCGCAGGGGCAGTGCTACCCGTTCGAGCGCCATTGCGAATTGTTCGAGGGCTACCAGTTGCCGCCGCGCGAGCTGTCGTGCGAGGTGTCGCGCCTGGTGGTGCGCAAGGACCACCGGCGGCGCCGCGCCGACAGCATCAGCGGCATTCCCGGCCTGGACCTGGAAGGCGCGCCGCGCGAGGAAAGGCGGCATGGCGAACGGCGCAGCGAGTCGCCGATGCTCCTGTTCGGCATGTACCGGGAAATGTACCGCCACAGCGTGCAGTCCGGCATCCGCTACTGGTTCGCCGCCATGGAACGTTCGCTGGCGCGATCACTGAGCCGCATGGGCTTCCTGTTCGAACCGATCGGCCCGCAGGCCGACTACTATGGCAGCGTGGTGCCGTACGTGCTGGACCTGCACCACATTGCCGACCGCCTGGCGGCCGACAACCCGCGCCTGTCGGCCTGGCTCAACGAAAAGCCGGCGACGGCGGCGGCGCCGGTGAGCGCGCAGGTGCTCAGCCTCCGATCCTGACGGCCTCGTCGGCGCCAATATTGATCAGTTTGGTCACGTGGTTGCGGAAGCTGTGCACCACGATATGGGGTGCGCTCGGCACCTCGTGCCCGGCCAGCATGTCGGTGATCATGGCCATCGCCAGCGCCGCCACGGTAAAGCTGCCGATGGCGATCTGCGAGGCCGGGCATGGCGTGCCGTCATCCATGATGGTCAGGGCCTTGGCCATTTCCTCCACCACCTTGCGGTCCAGGTGGGCGCCGATGCGCGCCATCACGCGGCTGAAGACCGCCGTGTAATTCAGGTTGCCGGCCGCTGCCGCCGCTTCCACATCGCGCTGCAGGATTTCTGGCAGCGACTGGCCGGAGCCGGGCGGGAAGTACAGCACGCCGCCGCCGGGACCGATATTCAACGCGGTAAAGATCGGCTTGCGTTGCGCTGCCGCATTGCCATGCAGCGCGAGCACCGCATCCAGGTCGACGAAATCGATGGTGTCGAAAATGATGTCGGCCTTGCTCACCAGTTCGGCCGCATTGTCCTGGTCCAGCATTGCCGCCACCGCTTCCACTTTGGCTTGCGGATTGATGCGCAGGATGTGCTTCTTCAAGGCTTCCACCTTGAGACTGCCCACGTCCTCGAAATCGAAGAACTGGCGATTCAGGTTGTGGGGCGCGACCGTGTCGCCATCGACCAGCACGAAATGCTGGAAGCCGGTGCGCGCGGCACATATCACCGTGCTGCTGCCCAGGCCGCAGCCAAAGAATACCAGGCGGGTATTGCGGATCTTCTCTTGGGTGTCGTGGTCGATATAGCCGCTGTTGCGGGTGATGAAGCGGTCGTACTCGAATTCAGTAGCCATGACGGGAAACCTCGGAAGTGAAAAAGGGGGGATGGCAGATTGGCAATGCCATAGTAGCGCAAGGCGCGCCGTCTGCACAGGGTCCAACGCTGTCGGTATTTTTTACAGGGCAAGGGCGTTTGCGCAGGATTTGCGCCGCAAATCGTGCCTGGGCAAGCGCTGCCCCGCCTTCCCAGCGAGGGCCGTGCCTGGCGGAACGTCTAATTCTGGCGGGCGGGCAACAAACGGGTGGCGCGATGTCGAGATTTTTTACAACGTTGGTCAATTTAGCAAGCATCGCGCCGTCAAGAACGGCGTTTCCCCTGTATTCCCTAGGCGTTTTCGTCGCCGGAGGCGTTTGGCACGCATATTGCTTTATTGGTCGTGTGACGCCACTGAGGGCGCGCTCACCAATCAATGGAGAAAATAATGAATCTTAAGAAATTTTCCGCACTGGCCGCCGGCGTCGCACTGGCATTCGGTCTGGCAAGCTCGGCAAAAGCAGTTGACCTGATCGCCGGTGACGTCAAGTTCACCTTCAATGCCTACGACAATGGCACTGTTGGCTACGAGAATGCCAATCCCGCACAATTCGGCGTGCTGTGCAACAGCATCGCTTCGTGCGACGCACGTCCGGGCATCGTTCCTTCGATCAGCAGCTGGGGTGACGACACCTGGGGTATTTTCTCGATCGCCAGCATCACCAAGGTTTCGACCGGCACCAACCTGTACACCTCTGGCCAGGGCGGCGTGTACCTGACCGGTGTGTTCGGCGGCATCCAGGACTTCAGCGTGACCCGCACCGACCTGACCGCCAGCCTGGGCGGCATCTATCAGCAGATCCTGGGTTCGGGCGGCTGGCTGAAAATGTATTCCAACCCGACCAACTACAACCCGACCCTGGGCACTGGCGGCCGTACCGGCCAGTACACCTACAACGGCATCACCGGCGGCACGCTGGAACTGGACGCCGTGTTCTCGGCTGGTGTGATCGCTGGCAGCAACGCCACCTACCGCAACACTTTCAATGAAGCCGGTATCGCCGGCGGCAGCGCAGGCTTCCTGGACATCGTCGGCGGCGCCATGGCTAGCGCGCTCGATACCAATGCCATGATGGACCTGAACGGCAACTTCCACGACCTGTCGCTGAGCTCGACCTTCGACGCGTTCCTGAGCGTACCGCAAGTGGCTGACTGGACTGTTATTGCTTCCGGCCAAGTGCTTGGCAACGTAGCAGTACCGGAACCAGGTTCGCTGGCACTGCTGGGCCTGGGCCTGGCTGGCCTGGCAACCCTGCGCCGCCGCAAAGCTTAAGTTTCGCAGCAATACCCCAAGCACCCTGCAAGCACCGCTTGCAGGGTTTTTTTTTCAGTGCCTGACCCCGCGGGTCAGGCACTTGTTTTTCTGGTCCCGCCTTGCTTGGCCTGCGTGCCGCAACCGCCGCGCGGCCGATGCGGGAGCTGCACTGAAGCTGAAAACCGGCAAGGCAGGGCAAACATTTTTGCCGGAATGCCGCGATGAATGTTTCGTCAGCGCGGCAGTGGATGATGCTGGGTTCGGTACAGGGAGGTCACCTTGCGCACATAGTCGCGCGTCTCGGCATAGGGCGGCACGCCGCGGTACTGCTCGACCGCCTGCTCGCCGGCATTGTAGGCCGCCACCACCAGCCGCACGTCGCCGCTGAAGCGTGCCACCAGCCAGCGCAGGTAAGCCAGGCCGCCGCGGATATTCTGTTCCGCGTTGAAGCTGTTGCGCACGCCGAAGCGTTGCGCCGTTTCCGGGATCAGCTGCATCAGCCCCTGCGCATTGCGCGGCGACACCGCCCGCGCATTGAAGCCCGATTCGACCGCGATGATGGCCATGGCCAGTTCGGGATCGATGCCGAAGCCGGGCGCCAGCTTTTCCACCAGCGGCCGCACCGTGCGCGCCGCCGCCACATAGTCCGGCGCCGGGCTGTCGTCCTCCAGCAGCAGGGCGGGCTCGGGCGCCATGCACGCGGGCAGCGCGGCTTGCGGCGCGGCGGGCAGCAGGGCCAGCATGCGTTGCGCGGCGGGATGCTGCTGTTCGGCGGCCAGGGCGAACAGGCGCCAGGCGGCGCCATCGTCATGCGCCACGCCGCGGCCGTTGGCATACATCCAGCCCAGTGCGTATTGCGCCTGCGGGGCCCCGAGCCGGGCGGCGCGGCAGTACAGCGCGGCGGCGGCGGCCGGGTCGCGCGCCACGCCCTCGCCATGCTCCAGCTGCAGCGCGCGGTCGGTCAGGGTGGCGGCATTCTGCGCCGCCGCCTGTGGCAGTAAGGCCGCGGCGGCCAGCAGCAGGGCGCCTTTCGTGGCAGAGTCCATGCCCCATTGTAGGATGGGGCGCGGGGCAGTTGCTGCCCTTATGCGGCCGCGCCTTGCGAGTTTTTCGGCGTCAGAAATGCCTTGTGGAACAGGTGGCGTGCCAGGCGCAGCGGCGGCATGCGCAGCCAGTTGCCGCGCACGTACAGCAGGAAGTCGGCCACTTCGCCGCCGGCGCCGCGGCAGCTTGGGTGATGCGGCAGCAGGGCGCGCGTGAACAGCGCATCCATCAGCCGCAGCAGGGGTGCCGGCGGGCCGTCCGGCGCCAGCGCGTCGAAGGTGGCGGCCGGCACCGGCGTACCGAGCAGCAGCGCGCTGTAGCGCAGGCCGTAAAACAGGAAGCGCTGCAGCTGCAGCTGGCGCGCGCGGTCCGGCAGCGCTTCCCAGAAGCCGGGCTCGTGCTGGCCGAAGTGGGTCAGCAGGCGGTGCAGGTCCCACAGGTCGCGCAAGCCCTTGTCGAACTCGCCGTCCGCGAACAGGTGGGTGGCGCTGTGCAGCACCATGTCGGTCGGGCACAGGATGGCGCCGCGTTCCGGCGCGTCCGGTCCGGCAAGCGGGCGCGCGGCCGCCCGTAGCAGGCGCGGGTCGGGACGCTGGGCCGCCGTGCGCGGCAGGATGGTGTGGTGCACGTCGATCGTGGTCTGGCGCAGGAAGTGCGTCATCGGCGGCAGCTCGTGCATCCATTCGCGGTAATAGCGCTGGTCGTAAGCATCGTGGTGGGTGCTGATCCAGCCCTGCACCATCAGCGCCGCTTCCACCTGCGCCAGCGATTCTTCGGGCACCAGGATGTCGATGTCCGAAAACAGGCGGCCGGCGGCCGGCGGCAGGCCGGCGGCGGCATAGGCTGCGCCTTTCAGCAGCAGCAGCGGCAAGCCCAATTCGTCCAGTGCCTTGCCGATCAGGCGGATTTCCCAGTAGGTGGCCTGGCCGTGGCGGCGTGCCAGCACCGCGCTCCACGACAGTTGCTCGCGCGCCTGCGGCAAGGCGTGCTCCAGCAGGCCGTGCTGCTCGAGCCAGGCGTGCAGGGTGGCGCTGAGGTTCGCGGTTTCCGCCTGGCGCAGCAGCAAGTCCCATCCGGCCGGCGCCAGGCCGGCGGCTTGCGCAGGTTCGCGCAGCACGCGCAGCAACAGGGGCAGGCGGGCGGGCACGTCAGGCGGCAAAGTCATCGAGGCGGGAGAAGGTGTCCAGGGCTTCATCCAGCGCACTATAGCGGAAACGGAAGCCGTGGCTGCCATCGATCAGGCGGCCCAGGGCCTGGAAGCCGGCGGCGCCCAGCAGGCTGAAGTTGAAGCTGTTGCCGGCCAGTTCCATGAAGGTGGCGGCGCGCGGCAGCGCTTCCAGCGTGGTGGCGGCGCCGGCCTGGTAATGGGGGAACACGATCCAGGCCGGCACGGCCGTCTCGCCGGCGCGCCGCACCGCGTCGCCCGGCGCGCGCATATGGGCCACCGTGCCTTTCAGGGTATCGCGCACCGGCGTGCTGAGCACGGCGTCCGGCACATAGCCGCGCACCACGTCGATGGAGGCATTCTTCAGGCTGATCGGGCGCGGGTTGGGCACCACCAGGCCGCTGTCCAGTTCCAGCAGGGTCAGTTCGTCCGACAGCAGGCGCCAGCCGCCGCGGCCGGCCAGGGCGGCGGTCAGCGTGCTCTTGCCCGAGCCGGGCGGCGCTGGCAGGATCACGGCGCGGCCGCCGCGCTCCAGCACGGCGGCGTGCACGATCAGGTAGCGGTGGGCGCGGCTCGAGACGCACCAGTTGAAGCCCCACTCGAACATGGGGAAGGCATGCTGCAGCGGCATCGGCTGGAACATTTCATAGCCATCGCATTGCAGCCGGATTTGCGGGCGCAGCCAGCGCCGCGCATTCAGTGGACGCACCAGCTTGAGGTGGAATTCGGCGAAATCGTCGCCCTGCAGCAGGGGGTAGTCGCCGTACAGCGTGCCGATGCCGGCCGTCACGCTGGGCAGGTCGGCTTGCAGCCGCACCGTGAAGCGCCCGGTGCGCAGGCGCAAGCCTTCGCCGGCCAGGCGCGCATGCAGCGCGGCCGGCGCCAGGGTCGACACGGTCAGCATGGTTCCACCAGGTAGAGTTTGCGCAGGTCGGCCAGGGTTTGCTGCAAGCCGGGGTCGGCCAGCTCTTCCGGGGCGAGGTCGCCGTCGCGCAAGGCCAGCAGCAGCTCGAGGGTGGCTTCGTCCAGCAGGTGGGTGGAGCCCGACACGTCGTTGTAGAGCACGGACTGGCCCTCCCAGCTGCGGTGCAGCAGGGATTGGCCCGGCACGACACGCCAGGGCAACGCCATCAAATCATCGTGCCCTTCAGGTATTCCACCACTTTGGCGGTATCCCATATGACGCCGGCGGTCGGGGTGAAGTAGCCGTAGTCGCGCAGCTCGTTCCAGATATTGGTCAGGATGTTGACCGTCAGGTAGCCGGTGATGCCGGCCAGCACGTTCAGATAGGCCGCCACCAGGTGGGCGCCCAGGTTGTTCTTGTCCCAGCCCGCGTTGGCGCCCATGATCCAGTCCAGGGTGCAGCTGTCCGAGCCATAGGTATCCGACATGGCCGAGGTGCAGCCGAACACAGTGCGGAACAGGGTGTCGGGCGTGGCCCCGGCAGGCCATTGCTTGTGGGCGGCCTTGCCCGGGCCGCCCTCGATGTTCTTCCAGTACCCGGGCGAACGGCCGGCGCAGGCGCCAGGGTCCGGGTTGCGGGTGCTGATGAGGCCCGACTGGTAACCGGAAGGGGTGGCGCAAATGGCTGCTGCCATGCCTGGCTGGCTGTGCAGCGTGAGCAGGACGCCGGACGCTGCGGTACCGGCGCGCGTGAAGCGGCGGCGCGCCGCGCCTTTGGCGCTGAGTTGCTGGGCTGGCTGTTGTTCGTTGGCCACGTCGTCGTCCTTCTGAATAGTCTGGGCGGGGCGGGGCCCCATGATGCTAAATGAACAAGCAAGTATCGTTCCAGATACCGGCTTCATTCATGAAATTCCAGAAATATCAAGCACTTAACCGATACTGTCGGGGTACCGCGGCACCCCTCCCGGTTATCATATCTTGAAGTGTAAGAATTCTCGACACCAGTTGATCAGAAGAAGCTTTCCGGGATCACCAGGATGTCGCCCGGGCGCATCGGGACGTTGGCGGAAATGTCGCCATCCTTGATCAAGTCGTTCAGGCGCACGGTAAATTGCTGCTGTTTGCCGTCGACCATGCGGATGATGCTGGCCTTATTGCCGGCTGCAAATTCGGTCACGCCACCGACAGCAATCATCACGTCCAGGATCGACATATCGCGGCGGTAAGGCAGCGATTGCGGGCGGGCCGCCTGGCCGATCACGCGGATCTGCTCGCCATACGTGCCGACGAAGCCGGTCACGATCACGGTCACCACCGGTTGCTGGATGAACTTGGCCAGGGCCTTTTCAATATCGCGCGCCAGTTCGGTCGAAGTTTTGCCGCTGGCCGGCAAGTCTTCCACCAGCGGGGTGGTGATCTTGCCGTCCGGACGCACCGGCACCACTTGCGACACTTCCGGGTTGCGCCACACGATGATGCTCAGGTTGTCGCCCGGGCCAATCAGGTAATCGGTCTGCGGCACGGTGCCGGCATCGACCGGCGCACCGCTGCGGGTGGAGGCGCATCCGCCCAGGCCCAGGGCGCCCAGCACCAGGGCGCCGGCGGCAAGCACACGGACCAGCTTCTTTTGCGTATTCACATTATTCTCCTTGTTTGCTTTTTAGCATTGCCTGTTATACCACGACTCTTGCTTTCGCGCCCCTTATTTTTGCGCGCCTTGCTGCAGCAACTCATGCACATGGCGCACCGGGATGGCGTAGCTGATGCCGCTGGGGTCGGTGATCGCGCTTTCTTTCATGCCCTTGACCAGGGTCATGTTGATGACAGCCACCACGGCGCCGGTTTCGGGATCATACACGGGGCTGCCGCTATTGCTGGGGTAGGCCGTACCGTCCAGCTGGTAAATCGTGAACGGCGCGCCACGTTGCAGCTGCAGCACGGCGCGCGGGTTGAGGCCGCGCGAGGTCGGGGTGGGCAGGATGGCCGGGGTTTGCGCCGCCAGCAGGGCCCGATGGGTCACCGGGTTCAAGCCCAGCAGGATGCCCAGCGGGTAGCCGGTAAACACCAGGTCGCGTCCTTCCTCCAGCAAGTCGCTGCCGCCCAGGGCCAGCGCCGGCAGCGGGGCGCCGCTCAGGCGCAAATGCGCCAGGTCGTGGGCGCGGTCGATGCTCACCACCGTCGCCTCGCGGAAATCCAGCTTGTCGCCATGGCCGGTGACGATACCCAGGGTTTCCAGCTTTTCCGAATCCAGTGCGGTGATGGCGTGGGCATTGGTAATCACCGACAGGCCGTCGCCTACCACGAAGCCGGTGGCGTTGAAGACGATGGCCGGGCTGCGTGTGCGCATGAAAGTGGCAATGCCCACCACGCTAGGCTTGACCGCGGCAATGGTGCGCGGCAGGGGCGCCGCTTCCGACACGCTGCCAGCACACAACAGGATTGCGGCCAGGAAAAGTGAAATCAGCTTGGTCATGGAGACTCCGGGAGGGCTAATTGCCTAGTGGAAAGGTTAAATTCTTTTCGTCAGCAGTGCGCAACAGGCATAAATTAATAGTAACAGCGGTCGCGTTCTGCTGTATGATAATGATGTGATGTTATTTAGGCAATATTAGAAGTGGGCACTGCGACAGTTTGCCTGCCTAACCAGGGATGAGTGAAACGAGATGGCAGAATTAATGGCATTGCTGTTGACCTTTTTGAAGGCAATCGGTAAGTACCGCTGGTATGCGGTGGCAATCACCTGGGTGGTAGCGCTGGTCGGCTGGGGCGTGGTGTACCGCATGCCGAACGATTACTCGGCGTCGGCGCGCGTGTACGTCGATACGCAAAGCATTTTGAAGCCGCTGATGGCGGGCATGACCACCACGCCCAACGTGGAGCAGCAAGTCATGTTCATGCGCCGTACCCTGATCAGCCGCCCGAACGTGGAACGCGTGCTGCGCATGGTCGACCTGGACATCAAGGCCAAGTCGGTCAAGGAACACGAGAAGCAGGTCGACGAGCTGATGTCGGCCATCAAAGTGACCGGTACCGAGCGCGACGACATTTACACGATTTCCTACAACAACTCCAATCCCAAGCTGGGCAAGGACGTGGTGCAGTCGCTGCTGACCATCTTCGTGGAAGGCTCGTTCGGCGGCAAGAAGCAGGATTCGGAAAAGGCCATCCAGTTCATCGACGACCAGATCAAGATGTATGAAGAGCGCCTGGCCGCCGGCGAGAACGCACTCAAGGAATTCAAGATCCGCCACCTCGGCATGCTGCCGCGCCAGGGCACCGACTATTCGAGCAACCTGGGCGACCTGTCCGAGAAGCTGAACCAGGCCCGCCTGGAATTGCTGGAAGCGGAGCAGGCGCGCAATGCCATCAAGCGCCAGATCTCGGGCGACGACATGGCCCCGGTGGCCGAGCAGAACGCCAACATCAGCAACCCGGAAATCGACGGCCGCATCAGCGCGCTGGAAAAGCAGCTCGATTCGCTGCGCATGCAATACACTGAGGAACATCCGGACATCGTGTCGGCCAAGCGCCTGATCGCTTCGCTGCAGCAGCGCAAGAAGGAAGAAGCGAAGAAGATGGCGCGCAGCGCCGACCCGGGCATGGGTTACAGCCCGATGCTGCAGCAGATGAATGTGGCGCTGTCGGTGGAAGAGGCGCGCGTGGCTTCGCTGCGGGCGCGCGTCAACGAATATTCGGCGCGCCTGGGCTCGATGCGCGCCCAGAGCACCCAGGTGCCGGAAGTGGAAGCCCAGCTGGCACAGCTGAACCGCGACTACGCGATCAACAAGGAAAACTATGAAAAGCTGGTACAGCGCCGCGAGTCGGCCAAGCTGTCCGGCGACCTCAGCTCGGCGACCGACATGATGAGCTTCCGCGTCATCGACCCGCCGATCGTGCCGCAGACCCCGACCGGCCCGAACCGCCTGTTCTATTACTCGGTGGTGTTCGGCGGTGCCCTGATGGCCGGCCTGGGCGGTGCCCTGCTGATGAGCCAGATCCGTCCGACCTTCCTCAGCCAGCACAGCTTGCGCGAAGTCACCGGCCTGCCCATCCTGGGCAGCATCGGCATGAACTGGACCGAGCAGCAGAAAGCGTCGCGCCGCAAGCGGCTGTACGCCTTCGGCCTGGCGGTCGCTTCCCTGTTTACCGCTTTTGGCGGCGTCCTGACCTTTACCTTGCTGCGCGCCGGTTGAGCGGCGCCATCCCCAGGGAGACCACACGTGAGCATTATTGAAAAAGCCGCCAGCCGCCTCGGCCACGCGCGCCCAACCGAAGGCGAGGCCGCCACTGCGCCCGCCGCCGTGACCACTGCGACCACCGAGCTGGCGCAGCCAGCCGCCGCCGCGCCGGCTGCCCCTGCCGCACCGGCACCCGCTGCCGCCGCACCTGCCGCCGCACCAGCCAGCCCGGCAGCTCCTGCCGCTGCAGCACCGGCCGCACCGGCCGCGCCAGCCAGCCCGGCACTGGCCACGCTGGCCCCGGTCCCGGCCGGCGACAGCCGCCGCACCACTCATACCGTCGAACTCGACCTGGCGCGCATGCACGAAGCCGGCCTGGTCACGGCCGCCGGCGGCCGCACCTCGCTGGTGGAAGACTTCCGTATCATCAAGCGCCCGCTGATCAAGCGCGCCTTCGGCCCGCGCAAGCCGGGCGAGAACCCGGGCAACCTGATCATGATCACCAGTTCGCTGCCGGGCGAAGGCAAGACTTTCTGTTCGATCAACCTGGCCATGAGCATTGCCATGGAACTGGACCACACCGTGCTGCTGGTCGACGCCGACGTGGCGCGTCCTTCGGTGCTGCGCACCCTCGGCCTGCCGGCCCAGCGCGGCCTGATGGACATCCTGCTGGACGACAACGTCGACATGGCCGACGTCATGCTGCGCACCAACGTCAACACGCTGTCGCTGCTGCCCGCCGGCACCAGCTCGCCGCGCGCCACCGAACTGCTGGCGTCGCACATGATGAAGAACCTGGTCACCGAGATCGCGAACCGTTACCCGGACCGTATCGTGATCTTCGATTCGCCGCCGTTGCTGCTGACGTCCGAATCCCACGTGCTGGCGTCCAACATGGGCCAGATCGTGCTCGTGGTCGAATCGGAACGCACCACCCAGCACGCGGTGAAGGAATCGCTGCGCCAGCTCGATGGCTTGCCCAACGTGAACTTGATCTACAACAAGTCGCGTGAGTTCCCGGGTACCGAAACATATGATTATCACTATGGTTAAATCGAGCCGCGCCGCCTTGTTGCCGCTGGCGGCGGCTTTATGCTCGGCCTTCCCGGCGCATGCCGCCTGGGACTTCACCCCCTCCGTCGGCGCCCGCGTGACCTGGTCGGACAACATCGGCCAGCGTTCCAACGCCGAGAAGGAAAGCGGCTGGGTGCGCGAACTGACGCCCGGCTTCTCCCTGAGCAATGAAACCCCGCGCCTGCTGGTCAGCCTCGATTACAGCAAGCGCTTTTACGATTATTCGGGCGGCCGCCCGACCGGCAACCTGGGCAACAGCCAGGCCCTGAACGGCAAGCTCAAGGCCAAGGTGGTGCAGGACCTGCTGTTCCTCGACGCCACCGCGTCGATCCACCAGACCGCCGTGTCGCCCTACGGCCCGCTGGTCACCGACACCGGCTACAACGGCCAGAACAGCACGGAAGTGCGTACCCTGTCGGTCAGCCCGTACCTGACGCACCGCTTCGGCGCCTTTGCCGACGGCGTGCTGCGCTATACCCGCGACAGCGTCGACACCGACAATATCGGCATGCGCCGCAGCGACGGCAACGCCATCATGGCGCAACTGAACAGCGGCACCAGCTTCCGCCGCGTGCTGTGGGACGCCATGCTGAGCCGCCAGGTGCTGACCGAGCAGCTGTCCCGCCTCAACAATCCCACCCAGCGCGGCCAGGACCAGACCACCAGTTCGAAGAACGCCAACCTCAACCTGCGTTACGTGGCGACCCAGCAGCTCAACCTGGGCGTGTATGGCGGCTACGACGAGTACGATTTCCAGGGCCTGGGCGGCAAGCAGTCGGGCGCGGCCTATGGCGGCAACCTGCAATGGACGCCGTCGGCGCGCACCTCGCTGCAAGCGTCGGCCGGCCACCGCTTTTACGGTCCCAGCTACTCGCTGCAATTGCAGCACCGCAGCCGCGCCACCGTGTGGAACGTCAACTATACCGATGGCGTGAGCACTTCGCGCAGCCAGTTCCTGCTGCCGGCGTCGATCAGTACCTCGGCCATGCTGGACAACCTGTTCCGCGCCACCATCAGCGACCCGGTGCTGCGCGCCGCCGCGGTGGCGGCCTACATGAAGGCGGCCAACCTGCCGCCCACGCTGGCCAACGACATCAATTTCCTCAGCAACCGCTACGCGCTGGACAAACGCTTGACCGCGTCGCTGGCCTGGAACCTGGCGCGCACCACCACCGTGTTCAGCTTCACCAAGTCGCGCCGCGAAGCCTTGTCGACGCAGGACGTGGACAGCCCGCTGCTGGGCAGCAACCAGTCCCTGTTCAATGAGAACACCGAACAGACAGGCGCCAGCGTGATGGCCAGCTACCGCGTCGGGCCGCAGACCCAGGCTACGCTGTCGGCCAGCGCCTACAACGTCAAATCGCTGACCGACAGCCGCAACACGCACAACCGCGACTACCGCTTCGGCCTGTCGCGCAACCTCGGCCAGCGCCTGGGCGCCAGCCTGGAACTGCGCCGCAGCACCGGCTCGCGCGCGATCGGCGGCAGCGACTTCACGGAAAACGCCGTGTCACTGGCGCTCACTTCCAAATTTTAAGCAGCAGGGCAAGACATGTATGAAAGTTATTATGGGCTGAGCGACAAGCCCTTCCGCCTGCGGCCCGATCCGCACTTCTTCTTCGGCAGCAAGGGCCACAAGCGGGCCATGGCTTACCTGGAGTATGGCCTGTCGCAGGGCGAGGGCTTCATCGTCATCACCGGCGAGGTCGGGGCGGGCAAGACCACCCTTGTGCGCAACCTGTTCAACCACATCGAGTCGGACCGCATCGTCACCTGCCACCTGGTGAATACCCACCTGGATTCGGACGACGTGCTGCGCGGCGTGGTGGGCGGCTTCGGCCTGCCGTGCGAGGACACGGCCAGCAAGACCACCCTGCTGGCGCGCCTGGAGACTTTCCTGCGCCAATGCGAGCAGGATGGCAAGCGCGCCCTGCTGGTGGTTGACGAAGCGCAGAACCTGACGCCGAAAGTGGTGGAAGAATTGCGCATGCTGTCCAATTTCCAGACCGACGATAAATCGCTGCTGCAGACATTCCTGCTGGGCCAGCCGGAATTCCGCGCCACCATGCACAGCCCCGGCATGTCGCAGCTGCGCCAGCGCGTGATCGCCACCTACCACCTGGGACCGATGGACAGCGCCGAGAGCCAGGCCTATATCGAGCACCGCATGCGCACCGTGGGCTGGAGCGGCGACCCGCACCTGACGCCGGCCGCCTATGCCGCCGTGTTCGCGTACACCGGCGGCATCCCGCGCAAGACCAACCACTTGATGGACCGCCTGCTGCTGATGGGCTTCCTGGAAGAGATGCATGAATTCACCGAGGCCGACGTGGAAACGGTGATCCGCGACATCCAGCAGGAATTCCTGGCGCCGCCCGGCGAAGCGACTGCGGCCGCCGCGCCGGTCGCCAATGGCGCGGCCCAGCCGGGCTTCGAGCCGGACATGATGTTCGCCGGCCAGTACCCGGCCGTGCTGGATGAACGCATGATGCGGGTCGAGAAGTCACTCACTTCGGTGCTCTCGATCCTGAAGAAGATCGTGCGCTCGCCCTCCTCGTACAACATTCACCAGGACAGCAACGAATGAAGCCTTTCCGTATCCTGTGCGTCGTCGGCGCGCGTCCCAATTTCATGAAGATGGCGCCCATCATGGCCGCCTTCGCCCAGCTCAAGCCGCGCGTGGAAGCGCTGCTGGTGCACACCGGCCAGCACTACGACGTGGCCATGAACCACCAGTACTTCCAGGCGCTGGGCATTCCCAGCCCCGACATCAACCTGGAAGTCGGTTCCGGCAGCCACGCCCAGCAGACCGCCGAAGTGATGAAGCGCTTCGAGCCGGCCATGGATGAAGTGCAGCCAGCCGCCGTGCTGGTGGTGGGCGACGTCAATTCCACCATCGCCTGCGCCCTGGTGGCGGCCAAGAAGGGCGTGCCGGTGATCCACGTGGAAGCGGGCTTGCGCAGCTTCGACCGCGCCATGCCGGAAGAAATCAACCGCGTGCTGACCGACCAGCTGTCCGACCTGCTGTTCACCACCGAGGAAAGCGGCGCCGGCAACCTGGCGCGCGAAGGCATCGCCGCCGAGCGCGTGCACTTCGTCGGCAACGTGATGATCGACACGCTGCGCGCCAACCTGGCGCGCGCCATCCCGGCCACGCAAATCGCCGCCGACGCCGGCCGCCCGGACTTCGCCGCCGCGCCCGGCCAGTACGCCGTGCTGACCCTGCACCGCCCGTCCAACGTGGACGAGCCGGCCGTGCTGCAAGGCTTGCTGGAAACCGCCGCCGCTATTTCCGCGCGCACCCCGGTGATCTTCCCGGTGCATCCGCGCACCCGCGCCACCATCGAGAAGTTCGGCCTGAGCCACCTGCTGGACCGCCCGGAAGTGCTGCTGCTGCCGCCCATGGGTTACCACGAAATGCTGGGCCTGATGAAGGATGCGCGCGTGGTGCTGACCGATTCCGGCGGCATCCAGGAAGAGACCACCGCGCTGGGCACGCCCTGCATCACCCTGCGCAACAACACCGAGCGCCCGATCACGGTCGACGAGGGCACTAATACCATCGCCGGCAACGACCCGGCCCGCATCATGGCGGCGTATGACGCGCTGCTGGCCGGCGCCGGCAAGTCGGGCCGCATCCCGCATTACTGGGATGGCCGCGCTGCCGAACGCATCGCCGCCATCGTCGCGGATTGGCTGGAGGCACGGAGCAAGGCATGAACGCGACTGTCCGCAATGCGATGACCATCGACGTGGAAGACTACTTCCAGGTGTCGGCCTTCGCGCCCCACATCAGCCGCGAAAGCTGGCCGCAGCGCGAGTGCCGGGTGGAGGCCAACATCGACCGCATCCTCGGCATCCTCGATGCGGGCAATGCCAAGGGCACTTTCTTCACGTTGGGCTGGATCGCCGAGCGCTATCCGGCGATGGTGCGCCGCATCGTGGACGGCGGCCATGAACTGGCCAGCCACGGCTATGGCCACCTGCGCGCATCGGACCAGACGCGCGAGCAGTTCATGGACGATATCTCCAGCAGCAAGAAGATCCTGGAAGACATCGGCGGCCAGGCGGTGAAAGGCTACCGCGCGCCGAGCTTTTCCATCGGCCCGGGCAACCTGTGGGCGCTGGATGCGCTGCAGGAGGCGGGCTACCGCTACAGCT
>CBHWEO010000063.1:0-22788 GCA_966112955.1 uncultured Duganella sp.
ACCAGCGTCATGCCTTTTTCCTCTGCCAGTTGGCGGCCGATCGCTTCGCGGTCTTCCTTGTAGCGGTCGTAGGTGACCACATCGCCGCCAGAGCCGCGTGTGGCGGCGATCTTCGAAGCCGGCGCGTCTTCCGGCATGATGATGGTAGCCGGAATCCCCAGCAGCTTGGCCGACAGCGCAATCGCCTGCGCGTGGTTGCCCGACGAGAAAGCCACCACGCCCGCCTTGCGCTGCCGTTCGTCGAAGCGCGACAGCGCGTTGAAGGCGCCGCGGAACTTGAACGCGCCCATGCGCTGCATGTTCTCTGCCTTGAAGAAGACTTGCGCGCCCAGCTCTTCGTTGGCGGTGCGCGAGGTGAGGACGGGCGTGCGGTGGGCGTAGCCTTCAATGCGGCCTGCTGCCGCGATGACGTCTGCATATGTCGGGATGGTCATGGGTTTCTCTCTTACCAGGGCCAGGGGATGTTCCGGCCGATGTTGTTGGCGAGGGCGCGTTCGTACAGCATGCGCGCCGTGGTGAGGTCTTGCAGGGCAATGCCCGTCATGTCGAAAATCGTGATGTCCCCGGGCGCGCGGGCGGCGGCGGTAGCGCCCAGCAGCTCGCCCAATTCCCCGGCGGGCAACTCGGGTGCCCATTGCAGCTCGCCGACCTGGCGCGCCTGCGGCAGGTCGTCCGCCCATACGCGGGCGCGTTCGAGCAGGCCGGCCGGCAGTTCGCGCTTGCCGCGTGTATCGGCGCCGACGGCGTTGATGTGGGTGCCGGCGCGTACGGCAGCTGCGCTGAACAGGGCTTCGCGCCCGGGCGTGGCCGTGATCACCACGTCGGATGCAGCGACGGCGGCATCGGCGGCCGCGGTGCGCGCGGCGCCTGCCAGTGCGACGTCGCAGCGGCCCGCAAACTGCGTTTCGAATGCTGGCTCGCGGCGGCCATCGGAAGTCAGGTAACGCACCCGCTTGAGCGAGGGCAGGGCGTGCAGCGCGTAATCCACGTGCGCGCGTGCCTGCACGCCGGTGCCGAACACGCACAGCTGTTCGCTGTCGGCGCGCGCCAGCAATTGCAGGCCGAGCGCGCCGGCGGCGGCAGTGCGCGTGGTGGTGACGGCATTGCCGTCGGCGATGCAGAGCGGGCGGCCGGTGCGCGGGTCGACCAGCATGATGGTGGCTTGGTGCGCCTCGCTGCCGCCTTCGCGGTTGGCCGGCCAGAAGCCGGCGGCCTTGAAGCCGAGCAGCTCCTGCGACGGCACGTCGCCCGACTTGATGCCGAACACCGCGCTGCCCGGCAACTCTTCGCGCACCAGCGGGAAGACCCGCGCCGCGCGGGCCGCGTGCAGTGCGAAGGCTTCGCGCACGGCGGCGCGCACGTCGTCCGGCTGCAGCAGCGCAGCGACGGCGTCGCGGTCCAGCATCAGCAGGCGGGCATCGTTATTTCGCATAGTTGTAGACCGTGGCGCGCGAAACGCCCAGGTGGGCGGCGATGGTTTCCATCGAGCGTCGCATTTCCAGCAGGCCGGCGTCGCCCAGTTCGCGTACCAGGGCGCGGCGGTCGTCGGCCTTCAACGCGCGTGGCGTGGTCGAGCGGCGGGCCGCGAACCGTTCGATGTGGGCGCGGATGGCATCGGCGCCGGCTGCCGGCGCCAGCGATTCGATGACGGCGGCGGCCGGGTCCACATTGCTGAACTGGCCCAGCATGGCTTGCAGGCTGCGGAACAGGTTCAGGTCCACGTTCAGGCACAGTGCGGCGATGTACTGGTTGTCCCGGTCCTTGATGCCGATCGAGGTGCTTTTTGCCGGGCGGCCGTCGGGGAAGGTGTTGGGGTAGTTGGCCAGCACCTGCGGGAAGGCGGGATCGGCAATCCGCGCCAGGCCCAGTTCCGTCGCCGGCTCGCCAACCGCGCGGCCCGACAGGTTGTTGTGGATGGCCAGCACCGCATGCCCAGGGTCGAGCAAGTCGTGCAGCACCACTTCGGTAAAGGGCGCCAGCGTGCGACCCAGGCCTTCGGCGATGTGCTGCAGCTGGTCCAGCAAGTGCTGCTGTTCGGTAGTCCGTTCTGTCATCAAGACAGATTATCTCAACTTGGACTAAATGTAAAACAATCGGGCCTGCAGTGCTCGCAGACCAGTGCCGGACCCAGGGGGTCTGGCACGGTCTTGCGGTTTTAAGCTTGAGGCCCCGCGGCAGCGCCCGAAACCAGGAGCGCAGTGCCTGACCCAGGGGGTCAGGCACTGGAGCCGAAAAAAAGCCCCGGGCAGAGGCCGGGGCTCGGGAAGGACACCCGCTGAGAGGAAACCACGGATGCCGAGGAGACCTGGGAACAGCGTTGCTTCATAGCCGGCCGCTGCGGCCGGCAAGGGATGGATTACTGCTTCTTGGCGACAGCGGTGAACTGGTTCACAGCGGCGTTCACGTTCGCTTCGAACGTTTCGGCAGCAGCCTTGGCGCTCTTGGTGAACTGCTCGTAACCGGCGTTGGCGTTGTTCAGGGCGGACTTGAACAGGGCCACGGCGCTTTCGCTGCCGGCTGGGGCGTTCTTGCTCACTTCGTCGACCAGGGAGATCACTTTGCGGTTGGTCTCGGCGATCTGGGTTTCGGCGGCCTTGCTGAACTCAGCGCCGGTGCCGGAAGCGATCGACGCCAGGTGACGGCCGTAAGCGATGGCTTTCTCAGCGGCAGGCTGGGCCTGGGCGGCGGTCAGCGTGAAGAACTCTTGCGGGTCCTTGGCAGCCAGCAGCTGTTTGGTCGCGACCGAAGTTTCTTCCAGCGAGGCCTTGGCAGCGGTGATGTTCAGGTCGACGAACTTTTCAACGCCTTCGAAGGCTTTGTTGGTCAGCGAGGAAAAGAGCGCGAGTTGGCTTTCGAAGTTTGCCTTGGTGGCATTGGAAAACTGCTCAGGAATCGCAAACATTGGACTCTCCAAATATAAGTGAATTAGACGTTGAAACTTGCTGCTTCTACAACAGAAAACAACATATTGTGCAACGCAACAAAGCCAATTATCCGGGTTCAGAAATCAAAGTCAAGCGCTTTTTGTGCGTTGCACAAAGTAAGGGACTTCCCGCCAGTAAAGGCTTTCTGAGGAGAAAGCAAGTTTATAATGATGCCGATGCGCTCTCTCCTTTCCCCCGTCCCGCTTTTCTTCGTTTTCCTCTGGAGCACAGGCTTCATCGTGGCCCGCTACGGCCTGCCTTATGCACCGCCGCTGACCTTCCTGCTGCTGCGCTTCCTGGGCGTGCTGGCCATCCTGGCGCCGGCCGTGCTGCTGATGCGCGCGCCGTGGCCGACAGGGAAGGTGGGCCACGTGGCCGTCGCCGGCCTGCTGCTGCAGGCGGGCTACCTGAGCGGGGTGTGGTGCGCCATCAAGGCCGGCATGCCGGCCGGCCTGTCCGCCCTGGTGGTCGGCATGCAGCCGATCCTGACCGCCTTTGCCGCGCCCCTGATCGGCGAGCGGGTGCGCCCGCGCCAATGGATTGGCCTGGTGTTTGGCCTGGGCGGCGTAGCCCTGGTGGTTTACGCGAAGATCACGCTGGTTGGCCTCAGTTGGCAGGCGATCGGGCTGGCTGTCTTCGCCCTGCTGTCGATCACCGCCGGCACCCTCTATCAAAAGCACTTCTGCCCGCAGTTCGACCTGCGCACCGGGACCGTGATCCAGTTCACCGCCTCATTGATAGCCATCCTGCCCTTCGCCTTGCTGCTGGAAGACATGCGGTCGATCCAGTGGACGCCGCAATTCCTCGGCGCCTGGGCCTGGTCGGTGTTCGCCTTGTCCATCGGTGCGATCTTCCTCCTGTTTGCGCTGATCCGTCGCAGTAACGCGACGCAGGTCACCAGCCTGCTTTACCTGACGCCGCCGACCACGGCCATCATGGCCTGGGCCATGTTCGGCGAAGTGCTGAACTGGATGGGCACTGCCGGTATGGCCCTGGCGGTGATTGGAGTAATATTTGTAGTTAAGCAACCAAAACAGGCACGCCGACCATGATCAACACCCCCGAACAGCAAGCCGTCGATGCGGCCATCACCTCGCGCCGCTCGATCCGGGCCTACCTGCCCACCCCGGTGGCGCGCGAAGACATCGAAACCATTCTGGAAGTGGCAGCCCGCGCACCTTCCGGCACCAACACCCAGCCCTGGAAGGTGTACGTGCTGACCGGCGCAATGAAGCAAGCCCTGTCCTCGAAAATCCTGGCCGCCTATGCCGACCCGGAGCTGAACAAGCTGCACACCGAGGAATACGCCTACTACCCGCGCGAGTGGGTTTCGCCCTATATCGACCGCCGCCGCAAGGTGGGCTGGGATTTGTACTCCCTGCTGGGCCTGACCCGCGAGAACAAGGCCGGCATGGCGGCCCAGCATGGCCGCAATTTCGAATTCTTTGGCGCCCCGGTGGGCATGATTTTCACCATCGACCGCATCATGGAGCAGGGCTCCTGGCTCGATTACGGCATGTTCCTGCAGAACATCATGGTGGCGGCGCGCGGGCGCGGCCTCGACACCTGCCCGCAGGCGGCGTTCACCCAGTACCACCGCATCATCAGCGAGGTGCTGGGCCTGCCCGCCAGCGAAACTGTTGTATGCGGGATGTCGCTCGGTTACGCCGATCATGGCAAAATTGAAAACACGCTGGTAACCGAGCGCGAGCCGGTTGCTAAATTTGTTAAATTTATGGAGTGAACAAGCTTTCGTTGCAGCCTTGCGTCATTGAGGGAAATGTGTATTGCGAGGCTGAAAACTTTAGTACCGAAAAGCTTGCGTGGGAATCTGGTTTTGCTACACTGCAACTGGCGATTCTGCTGCTTCACACCGGGGAATGACGAATGAACAAACTTGCTATCAGCGTGCTTGTGTCCTTGCTTTGCGCATCGGCTTCAATGGGTTCTGCGCAGGCGGCGGTCAAGAAGGCTGGTACGCGCTATGCCGCGCCCGCTTCGCAGGAGCAGGTGGTGCGCCGCGTCGTCAAGGTGCGCGGCAAGAGCAAGCTGGTTTACCAGCGCGTCACCAAGGTCAATGATATCGGCGGCCGTCCCACCATGGGCGACCTGGCCGGCCTGAACCTGGTGCGCGATCCCCTGGACCTGAAGTCGAATGTGGCCCTGGTGCTTGACCAGGCCAATTCAGAAGTCCTGTTCGAAAAGAATGCCGGCGTGGCGCTGCCGATCGCGTCGATCACCAAGATGATGACCGGCCTGGTAGTGGTGGAAGCCAACCAGGACCTGGATGAAGTGCTGACCGTCACCGAAGAAGACGTCGACCGCGAAAAGTTCAGTTCCTCGCGCCTGAAGGTGGGCGACCGCCTGACCCGCCGCAATATGCTGCACATCGCGCTCATGAGCTCCGAGAACCGCGCCGCGTCCGCCCTGGGCCGCAACTACCCGGGCGGCCTGCCGGCCTTCGTGGCGGCCATGAACGCCAAGGCCCAGGAACTGGGCATGAACGACACCCATTATGTGGATTCCAGCGGCCTGTCCAAGCTGAATGTGGCCAGCGCGCGCGACCTGGCCAAGCTGGTGCAGGCGGCGTATGAACACCCGATCCTGCGTGAATTCTCGACCGACCCGAAAGCCGTGGTGGAAACCAATGGCCGTCCGGTCATCTTCGGCACCACCAACCGCCTGGTGGCACCTAACTCGGGCTGGGAAATCGGCCTGCAGAAAACCGGCTTCATCAACGAAGCGGGCCGCTGCATGATCATGCAAGCCATGGTGGAAGGGCGCGCCGTGATCATGGTGCTGCTGGATGCCAAGGGCACCGCGGCACGCATTGCCGACGCCACCCGCATGAAGAAGTGGCTGGCCGCGCTGAAGCCGACCTTCGGCGAAAACGTCAGCGGCGCCAGCACCGCTACCCAGTCTTATTCGGGGATGTAACCCAGGGTGGCGGAAATCTGGTTGGCGGTGTTGACCAGGTCTTCCAGCCACTCTTCCTGCAGCCGGTCGGCCGGCGCGGAAATCGACAAGCCTGCCACCAGTTTGCCGGAATCGTCGCGGATGCCGGCCGCCATGCAGCGCACCCCCAGTTCCAGTTCCTCATTGTCGCGTGCATAGCCGCGCGCGCGCACCAGGCTCAGTTCGCGCTCCAGGCGCGCCAGGTCGGTGATCGAATTCTTGTTGTGGCCGGCCAGCCCGGTGCGGGTGGCGTAGGCGCGGATTGCTTTCGGCTCATCCACCGACAGGAACAGCTTGCCGGTCGAGGTCAGGTGCAGCGGGCCGCGGCCGCCAATGGCGCGCACCACCTGCATGCCGGAACGCTCGGAGAAGGCACGGTCGATGTAAACGATCTCGTCGCCCTGGCGCACGGACAGGTTGATGGTCTGCTGCGTCTTCTTGTGCAGTGCACGCATGAAGTCCAGCGCCGCTTCGCGCACGGACAGGCGACTCTTCACCACATTGCCCAGTTCCAGCAGGCGCATGCCGAGGCGGTAAGTGCCCGGCTCGACGCGGTCGACGAAGCGGGTCACCACCAGGTCGTTCAGGATGCGGTGGGCGGTGGACGGGTGCAGGCCGGAGACCTTGGACAGTTCCTTCAGGCTGACCGGATCGGGATACTTGGCCAGGGCGTCCAGCAGGGCCGTCATGCGGTCGATCACCTGGATGGTGGTTTTCTGTTCCGGCGCGGGCAGGGTTTCGCTTTTCATGATGTGGTTGGTGCAGTGCGGTATAAGCAGACTTATTTATACCATGATGTGAAAAAAATGGGAAATCTCTCGCTATAATCCGTCCCCATGGAACCAACAAGTGAATTCAAAAGCAAAAGCGGCCTGAAACGCATCTTTTCAGCCTTCTTCTACTCCATGGACGGGCTGAAGACTGCCATCCGTTCGGAACACGCTTTCCGCCAGGAACTTGCCGTGTTCGTGGTCGGCACCATCGTTGCGCTGCTGCTGCCGGTATCTGCTTTCCAGAAATTGGTGTTGATAGGAAGCATGGTGCTGGTGCTGATCGTCGAGCTCATCAACTCCGCCATCGAGGCGGTGGTGGACCGGGTTTCGCTGGAGCGCCACCCGCTGTCAAAGAACGCCAAGGATTTTGGCAGCGCCGCCGTGCTGCTGGCTTGCCTGCTGTCCGGCGCCACCTGGGCGGTCGTGCTGTTCAACCGTTTCTATTGAAACTGGCAGACTGGGGTTAAATTACTTTTCGGTATAACGAAGAGCGAAAGTATTCGTTCTAATTCATATAGCGGAAGGTTAATCTGGCATCTCCAAACACTAAGGGGAAACCAGATGCTGTCGAAGAAACTGATTGCCGCCGCCCTGTTCGCCACCGCTGCCGTGGCGCAGGCCGCCGACGTGAGCTTGCTCAACGTCTCCTACGACCCGACCCGCGAGCTGTACCAGGATGTCAACACCGCCTTCGCCAAGGAATGGAAAGCCAAGACCGGTGACAACGTGAAGATCAAGCAGTCGCACGGCGGTTCCGGCAAACAGGCGCGCGCTGTGATCGACGGCCTGGAAGCCGACGTGGTGACCCTGGGCCTGGCCTACGACATCGACGCCATCGCCGAGCGCGGCCTGGTGGCCAAGGATTGGCAGAAGCGCCTGGGCCATAACGCCACGCCGTACAGCTCCACCATCGTGTTCCTGGTCCGCAAGGGCAACCCGAAAGGCATCAAGGACTGGAACGACCTGGTCAAGCCTGGCGTGGCCGTGATCACCCCCAACCCGAAAACGTCCGGCGGCGCGCGCTGGAACCACCTGGCCGCCTATGGCTACGCCCTGCGCCAGCCGGGCGGCAGCGATGCCAGCGCCCGCGAATTCCTGAAAAAGCTGTACCGCAACGTGCCGGTGCTGGATTCCGGCGCGCGTGGCGCCACCACCACCTTTGTCGAGCGCGGCATCGGCGACGTGCTGATCGCCTGGGAAAACGAAGCCCTGCTGGCGATCAAGGAACTGGGCCCGGATAAAGTGGAAGTCGTGGCGCCTTCCGTCTCCATCCTGGCTGAACCGCCGGTAGCCGTGGTGGACAAGGTGGTCGACAAGCGCGGCACGCGCAAGGTGGCCGAGGCTTACCTGAATTTCCTGTACACCGACCAGGCGCAAGCCATCATCGCCAAGAACTACTACCGTCCGACCATCGAGAAGGAAGCGAAGAAGTACGCCGCCCAGTTCCCGAACGTGAAGCTGTTCAAGATCACGGACGTGGCGGGCGACTGGACCACCGCGCAGAAGACGCACTTTGCCGATGGGGGCGTGTTCGACCAGATCTACCAGCCTGGCGCCAAAGTGGCCGGTCAATAAACGAAGCAAGGGAGGGTCCCATGGCGATCCAGCATTTGAACCGATTCCGCGTCCTGGTCGCACCGGGCTTGCACAACAGCGGGCCCGAGCACTGGCAGTCGCGCTGGCAGCGCCTGTACCCGCGCTTCGAACGGGTCGAGCAGGAACGCTGGAGTGATCCGGTCCTGCTGCGCTGGGCCGATCGCCTGGATGAAGTGCTGGACCAGGACCGCCGACCGACCCTCATCGTTGCCCACAGTTTCGGCTGCCTCACCACTGCATTGAGCCTGTCCCGTGCATCCTCCCCCCACGTGGCGGGTGTGCTGCTGGTGGGGCCCGCCGATCCCGACAAGTTCCAGGTCAGCGCCTTGCTGCCGCACGGGGAATTGCCATGCCCCTCGATCATGGTGGCCAGCACCAACGACCCCTGGATGACGGCCGAGCGCGCCGAAACCTGGGCCCGCCGCTGGGGCAGCGATTTCGTCAATGCTGGGGCGCTGGGGCATATCAACGCCGAATCGGGCCTGGGCGACTGGCGTTTCGGCCAGCGCCTGCTGCAAGTGCTGGCGCACCGCGCAAGCAATTTATCAACGGAGAAAAAGAATGAGTTTACGCCTTGGCGATACCGCGCCGGACTTCGAACAGGATTCCAGCATTGGCAGCATCAGGTTTCATGAATGGGCAGGCGATGCCTGGGTGGTGCTGTTCTCGCACCCCGCCGATTTCACCCCGGTCTGCACCACCGAACTGGGCCTGACGGCAAAACTGAAGCCTGAATTCGACAAGCGCAACGTGAAGGCCATCGCGCTGTCGGTCGACCCGGCCGACAAGCACCGGGAATGGATACGCGATATCGAAGAGACCCAGCACACCGTGGTCGGCGTCCCCCTCATCGCCGACGCCGACCGCCAGGTGGCCGAACTGTACGACAGGATCCACCCGAACCAGTCGGCCACCGCGACGGTGCGTTCGCTGTTCGTGATCGACCCGGCCAAAAAAGTGCGGCTGTCGATCACTTACCCGATGAGCACCGGCCGCAACTTCGATGAAGTGCTGCGCGTGATCGATGCCCTGCAGCTGACGGACCAGCATACCGTCGCCACGCCGGGCAACTGGAAGGATGGCGACGACGTGATCATCCCGCTCACGGTGCAGGACCCGGAAGTGATCAGGCAGAAGTACCCGGCAGGCTTCAAGGCCCCACGTCCCTACCTGCGCATCACCCCGCAACCGAACAAATAACGGTTTTGGAAATATGCCGGCCGGGAAGGGGGGAAGATCACCAGGCCCCTGGAATGGCTAGTGCAGATGTTCTTGCAAGCGCCCTTCGGGGCGCTTTTTTTCCTTCAGCATCTCGCGCAGCGCGGCGATGTCGTGGCGCGCGCAGACGATGCACTGGGGATTGTTCTTGCCTTCGGGCGGGGCAAATTCCACGGCCGCCAGGATGCTGGCCTGGATAGCCGCCAGCTTTTCGTAGGCCGCCAGCGGCAGCGCGGCTTCCTCGAAATCGGCCATCAGGTGCTTGGCGGTGCAGTAGACAGTGGCCTTCTCGAACTTGGTGTAGGCCTGCAAGGCCATTTCGGTCAGGTCGCACAAACGGTCGGTCAGCAACAGAGCATCAGTCATCACACTTCCTCCCTTGGATCGCTTGCTGACAATGTAGCACCTGGGCCGGGGAACGCCAATGCCCTCGTGCTGTGCCATTTATGCAACGTTGACGCTTAATTCACTTGTTAGAAATGTAATATTTCTTTGTGTACTCTATCGTGTGGGTTAGTATTTTCCTGAAGAAACACCATAAAAATCAACCGGAGAGAACGGAATATATGAAACGAACCCTGATTGCCAGCGCCGTTTTGCTGGCCACCTCGCAAGTCTACGCACAGCAAGCCGCCCCGAATTCCACCGAAGAACAGCCGACCGTGGTCGTGCTGGGCTCGCGCGCCACGGCCCGTACCGCGCTCGATACCGCGGCACCCGTCGGCCTGATCAATTCCAAGGATTTGCAGACCGCCGGCCCGCTGGAGCTGGGCAAGCTGCTGCAGACGCTGGACCCGTCATTCAACTTCTCGACCACCTTCATCAGCGACGGTACCGACATCATTCGGCCGGCCACGCTGCGCTCGCTCGGCCCTGACCAGTTGCTGGTGCTGGTGAACGGCAAGCGCCGCCACCAGCAGGCGCTGGTGAACGTGCAGCAAACCATCGGCCGCGGTTCGGCCGGTACCGACATCAACGCCATCCCGCTGTCGGCCATCCACCACATCGAAGTGCTGCGCGATGGCGCGGCTGCCCAGTACGGCTCGGACGCGATTGCCGGCGTGATCAATATCGTGCTGAAGTCGAATGTGGGCGAGACGGCCATCAGCGGCCAGGCCGGCACTACCAAGGAAGGCGACGGCGACATGATTTCCGGCAGCGTCAACCGCGGCTGGGCGCTGGGCGAGAATGGCGGCTTCATCAACCTGTCGCTGGAAGCGCGCAAGCGCGGCGAAACCAACCGCGCTGGCCCCGACTCGCTGCGCGTCGATCCGCCGCGCGTGACCCAGCGCATCGGCGACAGCGATGCCAAGGACGGCTACCTGTGGTGGAACGCGGCCCTGCCGATCGACAAGGAGAGCGAGTTCTACGCCTTCGGTGGCGTGTCCAAGCGCAAGGGCGATTCGTCCGGCTTCTTCCGCTCCAAAGGCGATGGCCGCAACGTACCGGCCGTGTATCCGGAAGGCTTCCTGCCCAACATCCGCACCACCGTGAAGGACGCCTCCTTCGCCTTTGGCTACCGCCGCGACCTGCCGAACGACTGGAAGGCCGACATCAGCGTCAACCACGGCGCCAGCGAGCTGGACTTCCACGAGAAGCAGACCATCAACGTCTCCTACTGGTACGAACCGAAGCCGGGCGGCGGCATCTACGCCGAATCGCCGTTCGAAGCCGATACCGGCAAGCTGAAGTTCAACCAGACTACCTTCAACGCCGACATCAAAGGCCCGCTCAAGGTGGGCGCGCAGGAAGTGTTCCTGGCGACCGGCTTCGAGTACCGCCAGGACAATTACCAGATCATCGCCGGCGATCCGGTGTCCTATCAGTACGGCCGCACCAACAACCCGGCCATCGTGATCAAGAACCAGAACGGCGGCGTGGCCGCTTCCGGCACCCAGGGCTTCCCGGGCTACACCCCGGCCACCGCCGTGGACGAAGGCCGCCACAACATCGCCCTGTTCCTGGATGCCGAATACCATCCGCTCAAGGAAGTGCTGCTGGCCGGCGCGGTCCGTTACGAGAAATACTCCGACTTCGGCAGCACCGTGACCGGCAAGCTGAGCACCCGCTGGGACCCGACCAGGGAATTCGGCCTGCGCGCCAGCGTGTCGTCCGGCTTCCGCGCACCGGGCGTGCAGCAGAAGTTCTACAGCTCGGTATCGACCAACCTGAACCAGTCCGGCCAGCTGACCGAAACCCTGACCGCGCGCGAAGGCAGCGCCGTCACCACCGCCCTCGGCATCAAGCCGCTGAAGGAAGAAACCTCGCGCAACGCGTCGGTGGGCATGGTGCTGCGCCCGGCCAGGAACATGTCGCTGACGGCCGACCTGTACCAGATCAAGATCAAGGACCGCATCGTGTTCTCGAGCGAGATCTCGCCGGAAGCCAATGGCGGCCCGATCGCCAATGTGCTCAACCCGCTGGGCGTGGGCCAGGCGCAATTCTTCACCAACGCGGTCGACACCAAGACCCGCGGCCTGGATATCGTGGCCGACCACACCACCCGGTTTGAATCGTCCACCCTGGTGCTGTCCGGCCAGTTGGGCTTCAACAAGACCGAAGTGACCAAGCGCCACTCGCCGTCGACCCTGCTGACCGGCGAACAGCTGTTCAACCAGGCCCAGGTGACGCTGATCGAACGCGGCCAGCCGCGCAAGCATCATGTGGTGGCAGCCGATTACACCTTCAGCAAGTGGAACGTGAACGCGCGCGCCAATTACTATGGCGAAGTGCAGGGCGAAGGCTTCAGCCCGCTGCAGACCTGGGATGCGAAATGGATTGTCGACACCAGCCTGCGTTATAACTTCAGCAAGAAGACCAGCCTCGCCTTCGGCGTGAACAACCTGTTCGATACTTACCCGTCCGAATGGACCAATGGCGGCGACTTCCCGAAACTGGGCTTCAAGTATTGCTGGGAAACTTGCCCGTTCGGCGTCAACGGACGTTCCATGTACGTCAAGTTTGATACCGCGTTCTAAGGGTTCTTGCCCTGCCATAAGCGCCCTGCGGGGCGCTTTTTTTATAAGCAAATAAGGAATTCGTTGTTGGGATTCCATGCTCATCTGGATACCCTAGCGAGTCTCAGGGGGATTTTGCATGGATCTGTCTTATATTGTTTCCGGTTTCGTGGTCGGCAGCCTGGTCGGATTGACCGGCGTGGGCGGCGGTTCGCTCATGACCCCCATCCTGACCCTGCTGTTCGGCGTTTCCCCCTCCGTGGCAGTAGGCACCGACCTGGCGTTCGCCTCGGTGACCAAGACCGCCGGCACCTTCGCCCACCGCCTGCGCGGCACCGTTCGCTGGGATGTGGTGCGCCTGCTGTGCCTGGGCGCTTTGCCGGCCGCGATTGTTTCCACCTGGGGCTTGAAGCACTTCGGCGCACTGGACAAGGAAATCGGGCACCTGATCCGCGTCTGCATAGCCGGCTCGGTCATGCTGACCGTGGTCGCCATCCTGTTCCGGGGCAAAATGCTGTCCTGGATGCTGGCCCACCCGGAGCGCCAGCTGCAGGGCAGGGCGCTGGACGTCGCCACCGTGGTGGCGGGCGCCGTGCTGGGCAGCCTGGTCACCATTTCCTCGATTGGCGCCGGCGCCGTGGGCGCCACCCTGCTGGTGCTGATGTATCCGCGCCTGACGCCGGCCGAAGTGGCCGGCACCGACATCGCCTATGCCGTGCCGCTGACCGCGATTGCCGCTGCCGGGCACTGGTGGCTGGGGTCCATCAACTGGATGCTGCTGCTGACCTTGCTGGTCGGCTCCGTGCCCGGCATCACCATCGGTTCCTGGTTCGCCCGCTCCATGCCGGAGCGCATCCTGCGCGGTGTGCTGGCGACTGTGCTGGTTTCGGTCGCGGCCAAGCTGGTGGCCTGACTGGCCACCGCGCATCTAAGCAAATGACAAAAGGTTAGTTTGTTTTATAACGCATGAATGCGAACATGCGCTCCTGTTAGTCGAAAATGTAATAAGGGAGCAAGCATGTCTGCAGCAGCAGCACCAGCCCGGGCGGCGGCAGCACCGCCTCCACCGGCGGCGGCCAAGGCCCGCAAGGCGCCGTACCGCGTGATGCCCGGCTTTAACCTCTCGCTCGGGTTCACGATCCTGTACCTGACCCTGATCGTCCTGATCCCGCTGTCGGCGATCTTCCTCAAGACCTTCACCCTGAGCTGGGAAGGCTTCTGGACGGCCGTCACCTCGGAGCGCGTGGTCGCTTCCTACAAACTGACTTTTGGCGCATCGTTCATCGGCGCCGTGCTGAACGTCTTCTTCGGCGGCATCGTGGCCTGGGTGCTGGTGCGCTATCAGTTTCCCGGCAAGCGCATCGTCGACGCCCTGGTCGACCTGCCGTTCGCGCTGCCGACCGCCGTTGCCGGCATTACATTGACGGCCCTGTATTCTTCCAACGGCTGGTTTGGCCGCTACATCGAAGGGGTGCTGGGGATCAAGGTCGCCTTCACCCCGCTGGGCGTGGTGGTGGCGCTGACCTTCATCGGCCTGCCTTTTGTGGTGCGCACGGTGCAGCCGGTGCTGGAAGATGCCGAGCGCGAACTGGAAGAAGCCGCCGCCAGCCTGGGCGCGTCGGCTTTCCAGACCTTCCGCCGCGTGGTGTTCCCGACCATCCTGCCATCCTTGCTGACCGGCTTCGCGCTGGCCTTCGCCCGCGCCACCGGCGAATTCGGCTCGGTGATCTTCATTGCCGGCAATATGCCGCTGGTGTCGGAGATTACCCCGCTGTTCATCATCACCAAGCTGGAACAGTACGACTATGCCGGCGCCACGGCCATCGCCGTGGTGATGCTGGTCGCGTCTTTCGTGATGCTGTTGACGATCAATATGCTGCAAGCCTGGTCGCGCGGGAGGAATGGCAAATGAGCGCATCCGTCACCCCCATCCGCCGCGGCGAACTGCCGCAGCGCCACGACGTGCTGGAACCGCGTTGGGTGCGCTACACCCTGATCGCGGTGGCGCTGACCTTCCTGACCCTGTTCCTGTTCGTTCCGCTGGTGGCCGTGTTCACCGAAGCCCTCAAAAAGGGCTGGGACGTGTACGCCAGCGCCATCATGGAAGACGATTCGATCGCCGCCATCAAGCTGACGCTGTTGACGGCGGCGATTGCCGTGCCCTTCAACCTGGTATTCGGCGTGGCCGCGTCCTGGGCCATCACCAAATTCGAATTCCGCGGCAAGAGCCTGTTGCTCACGCTGATCGACCTGCCGTTCTCGGTGTCGCCGGTGATTTCGGGCCTGATCTATGTGCTGCTGTTCGGCGCCCAGGGCTGGTTCGGCCCGTGGCTGGCGGCGCACGACATCAAGATCCTGTTCGCGGTGCCGGGCATCGTGCTGGCCACGGTGTTCATCACCTTCCCCTTCGTGGCGCGCGAATTGATCCCGCTGATGCAGGCGCAGGGCAGCGAAGAGGAAGAGGCGGCCGTGGTGCTGGGCGCCAATGGCTGGCAGACCTTCTTCCGCGTGACCCTGCCGAACATCAAATGGGGCCTGCTGTATGGCGTGATCCTGTGTAACGCCCGCGCCATGGGCGAGTTCGGCGCGGTGTCGGTGGTGTCCGGCCATATCCGCGGCGAGACCAACACCATGCCGCTGCAGGTCGAGATCCTCTACAACGAATATAACTTCGCCGCCGCCTTTGCCGTGGCCTCGCTGCTGGCCCTGCTGGCGCTGGTGACCCTGGCAGTGAAGACTTTCATCGAATGGCGCCTGCACGAAAACTACGGCGACGACGCCAAGGAGCATTGACATGACGATCGCAGTCAAGAACATCAACAAGCGTTTCGGCGACTTTGTCGCCCTGGACAATGTGTCGCTCGACTTCCCGCAGGGCGAGCTGACCGCGCTGCTGGGCCCGTCGGGCTGCGGCAAGACCACGCTGCTGCGCTGCATCGCCGGCCTGGAGCATCCGGACTCGGGCCAGGTGCTGCTGGATGGTTCGGATGCCTCCGACCGCCACGTGCGCGAGCGCCAGGTCGGCTTCGTGTTCCAGCACTATGCGTTGTTCAAGCATATGACCGTGTTCGAGAACGTGGCCTTCGGCCTGCGCGTCAAGCCGCGCAAGGAGCGCCCGTCGGAAGAACAGATCCGCCGCAAGGTCAAGGAGCTGCTGGAACTGGTGCAGCTGGACTGGCTGGCCGACCGCTATCCGCCGCAGCTGTCCGGCGGCCAACGCCAGCGCATCGCACTGGCGCGCGCTCTGGCCGTGGAGCCGCGCGTGCTGCTGCTGGACGAACCGTTCGGCGCGCTGGACGCCAAGGTGCGCAAGGAATTGCGCCGCTGGCTGCGCCGCCTGCACGACGAGCTGCACGTGACCTCGATCTTCGTGACGCACGACCAGGAAGAAGCGCTGGAAGTGGCCGACCGCGTGGTGCTGATGAACAAGGGCCGTGTCGAGCAACTCGGTTCGCCGGACGAGGTGTACAACCATCCCGCCTCGCCCTTCGTGTACGGCTTCCTCGGTAACGTCAACGTATTCCATGGCCGCGTGCACGAAGGCGTGCTGGCCAGCGACGGCGTGGAGTTCGACGTGGCCGGCCACGGCAGCGGCAAGGGCACGGCCTACATCCGCCCGCACGACCTGGAAGTGGAGCGCTATGTGGAAGGCGCGGAAGGCATCGTGGTCAAGCTGCGCCGCGCCCATGCGATCGGCCCGCTGGCCCAGCTCGACCTGGAGCGCGCCGACAATGCCCAGATCATCGAAGCCACCATTTCCAACGAACGCTATATCCAGCTCAACCTGAAAGACGGCGAAACCCTGGTGGTGCGTCCCAAGCGCCTGCGCGTGTTCGTCGATGAGGGCGCCCACGCATGAACTTCCAACAGCTCCGTTCCGTGCGCGAAGCCGCACGCCGCAACTACAACCTGACCGAAGTGGCGAATGCCCTGTTCACCTCCCAGCCCGGGGTCAGCCGCCAGATCCGCGAACTGGAAGACGAACTGGGTGTCATCATCTTTGAACGCAACGGCAAGCGCCTGACCGGCCTGACCGAGCCGGGCAAGGGCATCCTGAAAATCGTCGACCGCCTGCTGGTGGAAGCGGAAAACCTGCAGCAAGCCAGCCTGGAATTCACCGGCCAGCGCAGCGGTACGCTGACCATCGCCGCCACGCACACCCAGGCCCGCTACGCGCTGCCAAAAGCCGTTTCGCATTTCCGCAGCGCTTTCCCGGAAGTGCGCATCGCCTTGCAGCAAAGCGCGCCTGACCATATCGCGGAATGGGTCCTGTCGGGCAAGGCCGATATCGGCATCGCCACCGAGGGCCTGTCGCAATTCCCCGACCTGGTGTCCTTCCCGTGCTACCGCTGGAGCCACCTGGTGGTGGTGCCCGACGGCCATCCGTTGCTCACGCGTTCGCCGATCCGCCTGGAGGACCTGGCCGAGTACCCGCTGATCACCTACGACGTAGGCTTCACCGGCCGTGGCCACATCGACGCCGCCTTCGACAAGGCTGGCGTGCGCCCCGATATCGTGCTGACCGCGATGGACTCCGACGTCATCAAGCAATACGTGGCGCTGGGCCTGGGGGTAGGCCTGGTGGCCTCGATGGCATTCGACCACGGCCGCGACAAGGGACTACGCGCCATCGAGGCTTCGCATCTTTTCGCTGCAAATACAACAAGACTGGCCTTGCGCAAAGGAGCATACTTACGTTCGTATGCCTATGAATTCATCACGCAGTTCGCCCCGGATTTGACACGCACCGAAATCGAGCAGGCCTTGCAGGGAGGCGATGCCCTGTAACCTTGAGGGAGGTTGTATGGGTATCGGGAACTGGAAGATCGGCGTCCGTCTGGCCGCCGGATTGGGTCTTGCACTGGCATTCATGGTCGGCATCGCCGTGACGGGCATCGCCAACCTGGGAAAGCTGAATGACGGCACCGAGGATATCGCCACCGACAAGGTGCCGAAGGTGATCCTGGCCTATGAGGCGATCGGCGGCGTCAACGACATAGCGCGCGCCATGCGCAACGCCATGCTGTCCTCCGAGCCGGACACGGTGAAGAAGGAGTTGAAGCGCGTCGAGGACAAGAAGGTCGAGATCGATGGCAATCTCGACAAGCTTGCCAAATTGATCGCGGACGATGCCGATGCGGAAAGCAAGGCCAGGCTCAAGGCCGTGCAGGAGGCGCGCGAGCGTTACCTGGTGGTACAGACTTCCTTCCTGCAGAAATCCGCCGACGACAGCAAGCGCGATGAGAACGTCAAGTACCTGCTGACCGCCGTGCGCAAGGAGCAGACGGCCTACCTGAACGCGCTGACTGAACTGGTCAAGCACCAGTCGGCGGCCGTCAACGCGGCCAGCGAGGTGGCCAACAAGGCATACACCGGCTCACGCAACCTGATGGTGGTGCTGACCGCGGCGGCGGCCGCGCTGGCGGCCTGGGTGGCTTGGTGGGTCACGCGCAGCATCACGCTGCCACTGAACCGCGCCGTCGGCGTGGCCGAAGCGGTGGCGGGCGGCGACCTGACCCAGCGCATCGAAGTCACCAGCCACGATGAGACGGGCCAGCTGCTGCGGGCACTGGCGAATATGAACGACAGCCTGGCGCGTACCGTCGGCAAAGTGCGTTCAGGCTCGGACACCATCACCACCGCCTCCAACGAGATCGCCAGCGGCAACCTGGACTTGTCCTCGCGCACCGAGCAGCAAGCCAGTTCGCTGGAAGAAACCGCGTCCTCGATGGAGGAACTGACTTCCACCGTGCAGCAGAACGCCGAGAACGCACGCCAGGCCACCCAGCTGGTGGTGAGCGCTTCCGACTTTGCCACGCGAGGCGGCGCCGTGGTGGGGCAGGTGGTCAGCACCATGGGGGCGATCAAGGAATCGTCGAACCGGATCGTCGACATCATCGGCGTCATCGACGGCATCGCGTTCCAGACCAATATCCTGGCCTTGAATGCGGCCGTGGAAGCGGCGCGCGCCGGCGAGCAGGGCCGCGGCTTTGCGGTGGTGGCGTCGGAAGTGCGCAACCTGGCGCAGCGTTCGGCGGCGGCAGCCAAGGAAATCAAGGAGCTGATCGGCCATTCCGTGACCACGGTGGATGAAGGCGCGCGCCTGGTCGACCAGGCCGGCGAAACGATGGAAGGCATCGTCAAGGCCGTGCAGCAGGTCAGCGACATCATGCAGCAGATCAGCGCGGCCAGCCAGGAGCAGAGCAGCGGCATTGCGCAAGTGAACCAGGCGATCGTGTCGATCGACGACGTGACGCAGCAGAATGCTGCCCTGGTTGAAGAGGCGGCGGCGGCCGCGCAATCGATGCGCGACCAGGCGGAAATGCTGGCCGAGGCGGTCAGCGTATTCCGCCTCGCCGACCAACAGGGCGATGCGCGCCGCCTGGCGACGCGGGCGGTGGTGAAAGCCGCCACGCGTCCCGCGCCGGCTGCCGCGCCGCGCCTGGTCAAGCCTGCGCCACCTGCCAATGCGCCCAGCGCCAAGGCGGCAAGCGCAGGCCAGGAGTGGCAGGAGTTCTGAAGGGCGTGCGGCCGCTCAGAATTCTTCCCAGCCATCGTTGCCGCCACCGGCGGCAACTGCGGCCCGCTTTACCTTGGCCGGTGCGGCAGGGCGCGTTGCGCTGCGCGGCCTGAGCTGCGTGACCACGCCGCTGCGCGGCTGCTGGGCGGCCGGGGCGCGTTGTGCGGGCCGGGCAGGCTGCTGCGCATAGGCCTTATCCGACAAGCGGAATACGCTGACCGCTTGCGCCAGCGAAGCAGCCTGCTCCTGCAAGGCGCCGGCGGCGGCAGCCGCTTCTTCCACCAGTGCGGCGTTCTGCTGGGTGGCGTTATCCATCTGTACCACGGCCTGGTTGATCTGCTGCAGGCCGGAACTCTGTTCGCCGCTGGCCGCGGAAATTTCCGCGATGATGTCGGTCACCTGCTGCACGCTGCCGACCACATCCTTCATGGTGGCGCCGGCCTGGTCGGCCAGGCGGCTGCCTTCCTCCACCTGCGATACCGAATTGTCGATCAGCTGCTTGATTTCCTTGGCCGCGTTGCCGGCGCGCTGGGCCAGGTTGCGCACTTCCGACGCCACCACCGCGAAGCCGCGGCCCTGTTCGCCGGCGCGCGCCGCTTCCACCGCCGCATTCAGGGCCAGGATATTGGTCTGGAACGCGATGCCGTCGATGACCGAGATGATCTCGACGATCTTGTAGGCCGATTCGTTGATGGCGCTCATCTTGTCGACCACCTGCGACACCACGTCCCCGCCACGCCGCGCCACTTCCGAAGCATTGCCGGCCAGCTGGTTAGCCTGCCTTGCGTTGTCGGCGTTCTGGCGCACGGTGGAGGTCAGCTCCTCCAGCGAGGAAGCGGTTTCCTCCAGCGAGCTGGCCTGCTGTTCGGTGCGGCCGGACAGGTCCATATTGCCGCTGGCGATTTCGGCCGACGCGGTGCCGATCGAATCGGTGGCCTGGCGCACGTTGCCGACGATGCCGACCAGGCTATTGTTCATTTCGCGCAGGGCCGCCAGCAGCTTGCCCGTTTCGTCATGCGAACGGACGTCGATCTGCTGCGTCAGGTCGCCCGCTGCAACGCCTTCGGCAATGCGCACTGCGCGGTCCAGCGGCGCGGTGATGCTGCGCACCAGCCACCAGCCGATGCCGGCCGCCAGCGACAGGCCGCCGGCCAGCAGGCCGATCACCACCAGGCGGAAGCTGGCGTAACTGGACTGGGAAGCCTGGTACACCTGTTTGCCGGTATCCTTCTGCAGTTGGACCAGCTGGTTGATCAGGTCGCGCACCGGCAGGAAGCTGTCGTTCATCCGGCCGTGCATGATGGACTTCATTTTCTCGACGTCGCCGGCGCGGGCGGCGGCCAGCGCGGGCTCCAGTCCTTGCTCGACGAACGTTTTGTGGGCGGCGCTGTAGCGGGTCGTCAGCGCCTTTTCGTCTTCGGTCATTTCGGTCGCCATGTAGGCTTTCCAGAGCTGCTCGACGCGCAGGCGCTCTTCCTCGACATCCTTCACCATGGCTGGCAATGCGGCGGCGTCACCGCTGGCTGCGTTGGCCAAGGCGATCTGGTTGCGGTTCATCGAGCGGATCATGTCCTGCAATTGGCCCAGGGCCACCAGGCGATCCTCGTACATGCTCCTCAGGGCGGCGTTGCTGTTCGACAGGCTGGTGATGCCGGCGATCCCGATCACGGTCATCGTGAGGGACAGGAAGGCGAGCACCGCCACCAGGCGGACTTTGATTGTCAGGTTATTCAGCATGTGCGGCTCCGGCCCGCGCGTGGGCGCAGGCATTGATCAGGATTGGGGGATGGGGGCCGCAAGGATAGGGCGGCGGAACGGCAGGGCTGGCTTGGACCGGTTAGGCGGGCACCCTGGCTAGAATTGATCCTAGCAACAAACCTTCTCATCAGGCAAGTGAGAATTGGTGAGAATGTGGTGAAATTGCCGCTCGCCGCCACAAGCGCGGCCAGTTCGGCCATCGCTGCATTCCGCTAGTGGCCGCTTTATTGGCCCGGGTTGGGCAGCCTGGCGTGGATGGCGTTGACGGCGGCGACCAGTTCCGGCGTGAGCCGCACCTCAAATGCGTCGATGTTTTCCTTCAGCTGCGCCAGCGTGGTGGCGCCAATGATGGTCGATGCGACGAACCAGCGCGAGTAGCACCAGGCCAGCGCCAGTTGCGCTGGCGTCATGCCGTGCTCGCGTGCCAGCCCGGCGTAATGGCCCACTGCCTCCAGCACGCCCGGGCGCAGGTAGCGCGGGCTCCAGGTGGGCGGAAAGATGGTCAGGCGGCCATGGGCCTTCGGGTTGTCGTGGTATTTCGCCGTCAGCTGGCCGAACGCCAGCGGGCTGTAGGCCAGCAGGCTGACTTGCTCGCGGAAGCAGGTCTCGTCCAGGAAGCTGGTTTCGACATGGCGCGCCGTCAGGTTGTACAGGTTCTGGATGGTGGCGATGCGCGGCAAGCCCTTCATCTCGGACTGCTTGACGAATTCGCACACGCCCCAGCAGCTTTCATTGGACACGCCGACGTGGCGAATCTTGCCTTCCCGGACCAGGTCGCCCAGCACGGCCAGCGATTCCTCCGCCGGCACGCTGTGGCGCTCCTTGCCAGGCTCGAACTGGCTGGCGCCGAAGATCGGCACGTTGCGGCTTGGCCAGTGCAGCTGGTACAGGTCGATATAGTCGGTCTGCAGGCGCTGCAGGCTGGCCTCCACCGCCGCGCGGATATGCGCCGCGTTGTGGTTGCTCTTGCCTTTGCGGATCCAGTGCATGTACGGGTTCGGGCCGGCGATCTTGGTGGCCAGCACGACGTCGGCGCGGCGGCCGGACTTCTTCAGCCAGGTGCCGATGAAACGCTCGGTGGCGCCCTGGGTGGCCGCCGACGGCATCACGGGATACAGCTCCGCCGTGTCGATGAAGTTGATGCCGCGTTCCAGCGCATAATCAAGCTGCGCATGGGCTTCGGCCTCGGTGTTCTGCTGGCCGAAGGTCATCGTGCCAAGGCAAACCTTGCTGACCTCCAGGCCGCTGCGGCCGAGGATGACCTTGTCCATCGCTTAGCGCCGCAGGGCGTCGGCGCATTCGCGCACCAGCGCCGGGCCGGCATAGATCAGGCCGGAATACAGTTGCACGAGTTGCGCGCCGGCGTCGATCTTGGCCTTGGCATCCTTGCCACGCATGATGCCGCCCACGCCGATGATCGGCAGCGCGTCGCCCAGTTCCGCCTTCAGCAGGCGGATCACCTGGTTCGACAGCTCGAACACGGGCGCGCCCGACAGGCCGCCCGCTTCGGCACCGTGCTGCATGCCTTCCACGGCGGTGCGGCTCAGGGTGGTGTTGGTGGCGATCACGCCATCGATCTTGTGCCGCAGCAGGGCGTCGGCAATATTCTTCACCTGGTCGCCATCCATGTCCGGCGCGATCTTCAGCGTCATCGGCACGTAGCGCCTGTGCTGGTCGGCCAGCCGCAATTGCGCTTCCTTCAGCTGCGACAGCAGGCCGTCCAGTTCCGATGCGCCCTGCAGCTGGCGCAGGTTCTTGGTGTTGGGCGAGGAAATGTTGACGGTGACGTAGCTGGCGTAAGGGTAGACCTTGTCCAGGCAGTGCAGGTAATCGTCCACCGCGCGTTCGATTGGCGTATCGGCGTTCTTGCCGATGTTCAGGCCCAGCACGCCCTCGCGGTTCTGGTAGAAGCGCGAGGACTGCACATTGGCCACGAAGGCGTCGACGCCGCCATTATTGAAGCCCATGCGGTTGATGATGCCGTGCGCGGCGGGAATGCGGAACATGCGTGGCTTGGGATTGCCCGGCTGCGCGCGCGGCGTCACCGTGCCCACTTCGATCGAACCGAAGCCCAGGTCGGCCAGCGC
>CBHWEO010000064.1:0-22312 GCA_966112955.1 uncultured Duganella sp.
CCACTTCACACCCCCCCACCCGGCAACCCCGGCTACCCCCCGGGGGGGGCGCCGGCGGTTTGCCGGTTTCCCGCGGTTAAAATATCGACCGGGTCCACCTCAAGCGACCATTTGACCCGCGTCTTCTGCTCGCGCAACGCCTGCATCCATTGCTTCAGGAAAGCTTGCAAGGCCGGCCGCGACGGCGATTCGACCAGCAACTGCGCGCGCTCCATATTGTGCACGCGCGCCATGCTCATCGGGATCGGGTCGTTGATGGTGATCCCTTCATGCTGCACCAGGCCGCGCGCCGTGCGCAGGAATTCCAGCGCCTGTTCCAGCTCGCGCGCCTCGGCGCGCAGGATGGCCTGGTACAGGAAGGGCGGCAAGCCCGCCACTTCGCGCTCGCCCAGCAGGGCATTGGCGAAGTAGTCGTAGTCGTGCGCCACCAGCGCCGAGAACAACGGGTGCTGCGGATAGCTGGTCTGCACCAGCACTTCGCTCTCGCTGCCGCCCTGGCGGCCGGCGCGGCCCGCCACCTGCATCAATTGCGCGAACAGGCGCTCGCTGGCGCGGTAATCCTGCGAGAACAGCGAGCTGTCGGGATTCATGATGCCGACCAGCGTCAGGTTCTTGAAGTCGTGCCCTTTGGCGACCATCTGCGTGCCGACCAGGATGTCCACTTCCTGCCGGTGCACGCTGTCGAACGCTTCCTGCGCACTGCCTTTGCGGCGTGTGCTGTCGGCGTCGATGCGCAGCACGCGCGCCTGCGGGAACAGCTCCTGCAGGCTTTCTTCGATGCGCTGGGTGCCGCGCCCGAGCGGCTGCAGGTCGATATTGCCGCAGGTGGGGCAATGGCGCGGGATGCGCATCTCCAGGCTGCAATGGTGGCAGCGCAGCCGGTAATCGGATTTGTGCAGCACCATGGAAGCCGTGCAGCGCTTGCACTCGCTGACCCAGCCGCAGGATTCGCAGGTGATCACCGGCGAATAGCCGCGCCGGTTCAGGAACAGCAGCGATTGCTCGCCGCGCTCCATGCGCAGCTTGATGGCTTCGACCAGCTGCTCACTCAAGCCTTCCTGGCCGCGGCGGCGCGAGGTGTCGATCAGCTTCACGGACGGCAGCACGGCCTGCTGCACCGCGCGTTCGCGCAACTCCAGCTTGCGGTAGCGGCCCTTCAGGGCGTGGTGCCAGCTTTCCAGCGACGGCGTGGCGGAACCCAGCACCACCGGGATCTGCAGCTGGTGCGCGCGCCATACGGCCAGGTCACGCGCCGAATAGCGCAAGCCTTCCTGCTGCTTGTAGGAGGGATCGTGTTCCTCGTCGATCACGATCATCTTCAATTGCGGCAGCGAGGCAAGGATGGACAGGCGCGTACCCAGCACGATACGGGCCTTGCCCTCATGCGCCGCCAGCCAGTGCAGCATGCGTTCTCCTTCCGACAGGCGGCTGTGCAGGGTGGACAGCATGACGCCGGGGAAGCGCAGGCGGATATTGGTTTCCAGCTGCGGGGTCAAATTGATTTCCGGGACCAGCACCAGGACCTGGCCCTGCGGCTCGCGCGCCAGCACCTGGGCGCAGGCTTGCAGGTAGACCTCCGTCTTGCCGCTGCCGGTCACGCCGTACAACAGGAAAGGCGCGAATCCCTGGGCGCCGGCAATCGCATCGGCGGCGGCCTGCTGGCTGGCGTTCAGCACCGGGGCGCTGGCGGGCGCCGGGTCATGCGGCGCTTCCAGCCTGGCCAGCTTCTTGATGGCGCGGTCGAGCGCCACGGTGCTCGTGACCCGCAAGTTCTTGGGCAGGCCCGGCAAAGCGACTTCTCCCAGCGGGCGCTGGTAATACTCGGCGGCAAAGCCGGCCAGCGCCAGCCATTGCGGGGACAGCGGGGCCAGCTGGGTGCGCACTGCCAGCGCGGCTTTCAGCTTGTCTTCCGGAACATCCGTTTCTGCAAGGATATCGACAATGAGTCCGACTACTTCGCGCGGCCCAAACGGCACCATTGCCAATTGTCCTACACGCGGTTGCACCGATTCTTCGCCATCCCAGCGGTAATCAAAGACCGCGTTCAGCGGCGTATCCAGGGCAATTCTGAGAATGCAGTGCGCCATCCAGGGCTATCGATCAAGGGTTTTTTAACTATCCACAGAAACTGGGGATAACTTTGTGAACAAAGGGGCTGGAAACCTGAGCAAGCACTAACCTCCAGCTTGCAATCCGGGAAAACTCAGCAAAAAAGCATGTTTTTTCCCTTTTAAATTCAATGCCTTACAAGTACCGCCCTAGGGAAGACGGAAAACACATAATTTTCAATGCTCTGTGCATAAGTGCGTCATTTAGGGCCCAGATTTTCGCCGAAATCAAGCTTTTTTTGCGGCCCCGACGGTGGAAAACGTGCCTGGTGCACCACAACATCAAGCCAGGCATTGTACACAGGCACAAGCTGCAAGGTTTGTGTTTCCGCAACGGTTTTCATCACCAAAAAGCTTAGCGAAATATCATGCAACGCAACATGACGCTAAGACAATTCCTACAAATTCCTAGTAAGTGCCGGTTTACTAAGGTCTTTTGGCTTTTTTCCACAGTTTTTGTGGATAACTTTGTGGAGAATGGCCCGACAAGCTAGCTTGCCCCTTGGGATAAGGTTTACAAAAGCCAAAACATTGCCAAAAGCGGTAAAAAATTCAACCTTTAAAATCAAAGACTTACAGATGCCGTGAGAGGGAGACATTCCACGCTGCCTGTTATTTCCGCAGCAAAAAAATTTGTGTATAAGTCGCTTCCGGCCGAATTAAAATAGGGCGCCGCAGCGCCCTCCTGTTGCCAGACTACAGTTTTCAGCCGCCGCGCAGCTTGCGGCTATGGCTGTGTACGGTATCCACCAGCACGGACACCGCTTCCGGCGGCGTGAACTGGGAAATGCCATGGCCGAGGTTGAACACGTGGCCCGTGTTGTGCGGGCCGTAGCAGTCCAGCACGCGGCGCACTTCGGCGGCAATCTGCTCCGGATTGGCGAACAGGATGGCCGGGTCGATATTGCCCTGCAGCGCCATCTTGTGGCCCACCAGTTCGCGGATCTTGCCGATGTTGGCAGTCCAGTCCAGGCCCATGGCGTCGGCGCCGATGGCGGCGATTTCCTCGGCCCAGTGGCCGCCGCCCTTGGTAAAGACGATGGCCGGGATTTTCACGCCGTCTTTTTCACGCTTCAGCAGGCTGACGACCTGCTGCATGTATTTCAGGGAGAACTGCTGGTAGGCGCCATCGGCCAGCGCACCGCCCCAGGAATCGAAGATCATCACGGCTTGGGCGCCGGCATCGACCTGGGCGTTCAGGTATTCGGCGACGGCGCGCGCATTCACATCCAGGATGTGGTGCATCAGGTCCGGGCGCGCGTACATCATCTTCTTGATGGTGTGGAATTCGCGCGAGCCCTGCCCTTCCACCATATAGCAGGCCAGGGTCCATGGGCTGCCGGAGAAGCCGATCAGCGGCACGCGGCCATTCAGCTCGGTGCGGATCTGGGTCACGGCCTTGAATACATAGTCCAGCGAGCCGGCCGGCGGCAGCTGCAGCGCCTTGACGTCTTCCTCGGTCTTCAGCGGGCGCTCGAATTTCGGGCCTTCGCCTTCCACGAAGTACAGGCCCAGGCCCATGGCGTCCGGCACGGTCAGGATGTCGGAGAACAGGATCGCCGCGTCCAGCGGATAGCGGTCGATCGGCTGCAGGGTGACTTCGGTTGCCAGGTCCGGGCTGGTCGCCAGGCCCATGAAGGAACCCGCCTTCTGGCGCGTGGCGCGGTATTCCGGCAGGTAGCGGCCTGCCTGGCGCATCAGCCACACCGGCGTGTATTCAGTCGGTTGGCGCAGCAGCGCACGCAGGAAGGTATCGTTCTTCAGCGGGGCAAATTGTGGCATGAAAGACAATCTAAAGCAGGTAGAAAGGCGTTATTATCGCATCCCTGCCCTGTATTTACGCATTCCGGAGCACCCATGACATCCACCTCCACCGCGCCATTCGGCGCCTGGCCCTCACCGATCAGCGCCGACATGGTTGCCGCGGGCGCAACGCCGCTGTCTTCGGTCGTCCTGGACGGTCCGGATATCTACTGGCTGGCCGGCCGCGCGGCGGAGGCGGGGCGCAACACGATGATGCGCGCCCGGCCGGGTGCACCGCTGCAGGAGGTGACGCCGGCGCCCTTCAACGTGCGCAGCCGGGTCCACGAATACGGCGGCGGCGCCTATGCCGTATCCGGAGGAATGGTGGTGTTCTCCCACCACGCCGACAACCGCCTTTACCGCATGGCCGATGGCGGCGCGCCGGAAGCATTCACCTCGCCCGGCCGCCAGCGGTTTGCCGACTTCGTGTTCGACCGCGCGCATGCGCGGCTGATCGCGGTACGCGAGCAGCATCCCGAGGACCAGGGCTCCCATGCGCAACCGGTGAACACCATTTGCGCGGTGGGCTTCGATGGCGGCGAGCGCGTGCTCGTGATGGGCAACGACTTCTACTCCTCGCCACGGCTGTCGCCGGACGGGCGGCGCCTGGCCTGGCTGTCGTGGGACCATCCGCGCATGCCGTGGCAGGGCACGGAGCTGTGGGTGGCCGATGTGCTGGACGATGGCCGCCTCGGCACGCCGGCGCGCATTGCCGGCGGCCCGCAGGAGTCGATCTGCCAGCCGGAGTGGTCGCCGCAGGGCGTGCTGCGCTTCGTTTCCGACCGCAGCGGATGGTGGAACCTGTACTGCCTGCGCGAAGCGGCCGGCGCCGCGCCGGCGGTGGAAGCGCTGTGTCCGATGGCGGCGGAGTTCGCGACGCCGCACTGGACCTTCGGCAATGCGCTGTACGGCTTTGGCGCCGGCGGCGAGATCGTGTGCAGCTATATCGAGCAAGGCGTCAGCAAGCTGGCGCGCCTGCACGCCGGCGGCGCGCTCGAACCGATCGCCACGCCGTACCAGGAAATCCGCGAACTGCGCGTCGGCGACGGCTATGTGGTGGTGCTGGCCGGCAGCCCGACCGTCGCCGCCGAAATTGCCCGTATCGACCTGGCGAGCGGGACGCGCGAAGTGCTGGAGCGTTCGATCGCCAGCCTGCCGGACCTGGGCTACCTGTCCGTCCCCGAAAGCATCAGCTACCCGAGCGCCAACGGCCGCACCGCCTACGCCTTCTTCTACCCGCCCGCCAACCGCGACGTGCGCGCAGCGGCGGGCGAAAAACCGCCGGTGATCGTGATCAGCCACGGCGGCCCCACCGGCATGGCCGCCAGCACCCTGAGCCTGAAGACCCAGTTCTGGACCAGCCGCGGTTTCGGCGTGCTGGACGTGAACTATGGCGGCAGCACCGGCTTCGGCCGCGCCTTCCGCGACGCGCTGCAAGGCCAGTGGGGCGTGGTCGACGTGGAAGACTGCATCGCCGGCGCGCGCTACCTGGTGGCGCAAGGCCTGGCCGACGGCGAGCGCCTGATCATCCGCGGCAGTAGCGCCGGCGGGTTGACCACGCTGTGCGCCCTGACCTTCCACGACGTGTTCAAGCTGGGCGCCAGCTATTACGGCGTGTCCGACCTGAAAGGGCTGGACGACGACTCGCACAAATTCGAATCGCACTACAACGAATACCTGATCGCGCCGAAGGCGCAGGCGGATGCCGTGTATGCCGAGCGCTCGCCGATCAACCACACCGGCCGCCTGTCGCGCCCCATGATCTTCTTCCAGGGCCTGGACGACAAGGTGGTGCCGCCGCAGCAATCGCAGGCCATGGTGGATGCCTTGCGCACGCGCGGCATCCCGGTGGAATACGTGGAACTGGAAGGCGAAGGCCACGGTTTCCGCAAGGCCGAATCCATCGTGCGCACCCTGCAGGCGGAACTGGCTTTTTACCAGCGCATGTTTGGCCTGGCCGGATGAGCGATACCCTGCTGGCAGAATTCGAGGCGCTGGAAGCGCCCGGGAAAGCCATCCTTGCCTTGCTGGCACTGGTGGGCGATCCGCTCGGCCGCACGGCCATCCTCGACCACATGGTTGCCGCCGGCGTGCGCGACGGCGCCGGCCAGCCTTTTACCACGCTGACGCTGGACGATCCCCTGCTCAAGCTGGAACGTCTTGCCTTCACCACGGCCGTGATGGGGCGCGGCTACGTCTGCAACGCGCGCCTGCGCTGGCCCGCCATCCGCGCCGCCATCGGCGCCCACCTGCTGGACGACCTGTGCAAGGCCTACGAAACGCTGAACCCAATGCGCCAGAACTGGAACGGCGCCTACGAACCGCGCAGCTACCGCCATGGCGTGGCGCGCCTGCGCATGGCGCTGCTGCGCGGCCGCCCGCCGCAGGACGTGTTGCCGCTGCTGGCAGCCTGCATGGTGTGCTACGAGGCGGCGCAACTGCATCCCATCGTCGACATCTTCGCGCGGCCCTTCGAAGCGGGGATGCTGCTGCTGGTCCATCCGGCGCTGCAGGACGATGTGCTGATGCTGCTGGTCCAGCACACCCAGCGCGAACCGGCGCTGGCGCCGCCGGTGCGCGGCTATGCCGAGCGCCACCTGCAGCGCCGCCAGGCAGCCGAACAAGCGGTCAGCCCCGCGCTGCGGCTGGCGATGGCGGAACACGCCATCCTGTGCGGCAGGCTGGCCGATGCCGCGCGCTTCCTGGAAGGGATGGACGGCGCGCTGGCGCAGTGCTTCGCCAGCGCCGTGCTGATGCTGCGCGGCGACGTGAACGGCGCGATCACCGGCTTTGAAGCCTCGCTGAAGGCGATCCGGCGCGAGTCGGGCAAGCGCAAGCACCTGTTGCAGGGCATCGCGGGCCACCTGTACGTGCTGGCCCTGCTGCGCAGCGGCGACGCGAAGCACCTGAAAGCGGCGGAGAGCTACCTCGACCTCGCCGTGCACGCCCAGCACAATGCCGACAGCGCGGTCTACCAGCAATTGAGCATGCTGCGCCAGATCCGCGCCGGCACCATGCAGGCCGACCTGGTCACGCAGCGCGCCTGGGAAGCGCCGCTGCAGGCGCAAATGTTCCAGAGCATGCTGTATTACTGGCTTGCGCTGCCGCAGCTGAAGCAGCGCCGCGCCGAGCTGCAGGACTTGTCGCAAGCGGCCGAGGCGGCCGGCTTCCTGCTGCTGGCGGCCGGCGCCGAGAGCTTGCTGGGCCACCTGGGCGACGAGGCGGCGGCAGGCCGCGCGGCGGCATGGCGCGAGCAGCTCGGCTTTGGCGACATGGCGGCCTGGTTCGAACGCCAGGAAGCGTGGGAGCGCCAGCTGGCGGCCCTGATCAACCTGCAGCAAGGCGGCGCCACCGACAGCGGCGGCGAAATGCGCCTGGCCTGGGTGATCAGCTACGGCGAACGGCAAGGCATCGCGGAGATCGAGCCGCGCGAACAGAAGCGCGACGCGCGCGGCGCCTGGGGCAAGGGACGGCCGGTGGCGCTGAAGCGCTTGCGCGACGACGCGGCGCAAATGGAATTCCTGACGCCGCAGGATTTGCGCATCAGCAGCGCCATCATGCCGTCGCGCCAGGCCTACTCTTCCGGCCTGCGCTACGACATCGACATCGACCAGGCCGTGCTCGCGCTGGTGGGGCACCCGCTGGTGTTCTGGATGGATGCGCCGGACACCCGCGTGGAACTGCTGGCCGGCGCGCCGGAGCTGCTGATCCGCACCCGGCAAGGCCAGTTGCACTTGTCGCTGCACCCGGCAATCGACAACCTGAACGCCAATGTGGTGGTGGTGCGCGAGGCGCCGAACCGCCTGCGCGTGGTGAGCGTGCAGGAAGAACACCGCCGCATCGCCGCCATCGTCGGCGACGGCCTGACCGTGCCGCAGCATGCCAAGGACCAGGTGCTGAAGGCGATCGGCGCCGTGTCCTCGATGGTGACGGTGCAGTCGGACATTGGCGGTGGCGCCGCCAATGCGGAACAATGCGATGCCGATCCGCGCCTGCACATCCACCTGCTGCCTTACCAGCAGGGCCTGAAGATGCAGATCCAGGTGCGCCCGCTGCGCGATGCGGGACCGTATTACGCGCCCGGTGCCGGTGCCGAGAGCGTGATTGCCGACGTCAACGGCCGTCCGGTGCAGGCGCGCCGCAATCTGGCCGGCGAGCGCGATGCGGAACGCCAGCTGGTGCTCAAGTGCGAAGTGCTGGAGCAGGCCACCGAGGAACATGGCGAATGGCTGCTGGGAGAACCGGCACTGTGCCTGCAACTGCTGGCGGAATTGCAGCAGATGGACGCCGGCAAGGTGGTGCTGGCGTGGCCGGAGGGCGAAGCGTTCCGCCTCACCAAGCCGGTGTACACCAAGCAGCTGCGCCTGAATATCAAGAGCAGGAAGGACTGGTTCGCGGCCAGCGGCCAGCTGGTGGTCGACGAGGACCGCGTGCTGGACCTGCGCTCGCTGCTGGACATGATCCGCGCCAGCAAGAGCCGCTTCATCGCGCTGGGCGACAAGGAATTCCTCGCCCTGTCGGAAGAGCTGCACCGCCGCCTGTCCGAGCTGGCCAGCTATGGCGAGGACGACGATGCCGGCATGAAGGTGCACCGCCTGGCCGCCTTCGTGCTGGAAGAACTGGCCAACGATGTCGGCCAGCTGGAAGCGGATGCGCTGTGGCGCGAGCACTTGCAGCGCATCGAGGCCAGCGCCAGCTACACGCCGCAGCTGCCAAGCACGCTGCAGGCCGAACTGCGCGACTACCAGCTGGCCGGTTTCGAATGGCTGGCGCGCCTCGCGCACTGGGGCGTGGGCGCCTGCCTGGCCGACGACATGGGCCTGGGCAAGACGCTGCAGGCACTGGCCCTGGTGCTGCTGCGCGCGCCGCAGGGGCCGACCCTGGTGGTGGCGCCGACGTCGGTCTGCCTGAACTGGGCCAGCGAGGCGGCGCGCTTCGCGCCCACGCTGAACGTGAAGATGTATGCCACCGGCGACCGCGGCGACATCACCAGCAATGCCGGCCCCTTCGACCTGGTGATCACCAGTTACGGCCTGCTGCAGCTGGAGTCCGAGCGCTTCACCAAGCAGAAATGGCACACCGTCGTGCTGGACGAGGCGCAGGCGATCAAGAACGCCGCCACCAAGCGCTCGCAGGCCGTGATGGCGCTGCAGGGCGGCTTCAGGATGGTGGCGACCGGCACGCCGCTGGAGAACCACCTGGGCGAGCTGTGGAACCTGTTCCGCTTCATCAATCCGGGCCTGCTGGGCAGCCATGAGCAGTTCAACCTGCGCTTTGCCGGGCCGATCGAGCGCCAGCAGGACCACCGCGCGGAAGTCGGCGCGCGCAACCGCCTGCGGCGCCTGATCGGCCCCTTCGTGCTGCGCCGGACCAAGGCGCAGGTGCTGGGCGAGCTGCCAGCACGCACCGAGATCGTGCTGGAAGTCGACCTGTCGGCCGAGGAAACCGCCCTGTACGAATCGCTGCGTCGCGAAGCGCTGGAAAACCTGGCCTCCATCGAAGGCCCGGCGGACCGCAAGTCGATGCAGATCCTGGCGGAGATCATGAAACTGCGCCGCGCCTGCTGCAACCCGAACCTGGTGGCGCCCTCGCTGCGGCTGGAGTCGAGCAAGCTGGCGGCCTTCGCGCGCCTGCTGGAGGGCTTGCTGGAGAACCGCCACAAGGTGCTGGTGTTCAGCCAGTTCGTGGACCACCTGGCGCTGATCCGCGCCTACCTGGACCGCAAGGGCGTCCATTACCAGTATCTCGATGGCAGCACGCCGATGGCGGCGCGCAAGCAGTCGGTCGATGCCTTCCAGGCCGGCGAAGGCGATGTGTTCCTGATCAGCCTCAAGGCGGGCGGCGTCGGCATCAACCTGACGGCGGCCGACTACGTGATCCACATGGACCCGTGGTGGAACCCCGCCGTGGAAGACCAGGCCTCCGACCGCGCGCACCGCATGGGGCAGCTGCGGCCCGTCACCATTTACCGGCTGGTGGCGCGCAACACCATCGAGGAAGGCATTGTGGAGCTGCATGCGCACAAGCGTGAGCTGGCCGACAGCCTGCTCGACGGCAGCGACACCGCCGCGCGGATGACGGCGGAAGACATGCTGGCGATGCTGAATGAAGGTTTGCGCCGGTTCTGATTGGGAGACGCAATGCAACGAACACTCGCCACCGCCGGCCTTCGCGCCGGCATCCTTGCCGCTGCAGCGTTGGCGGCAGCCGGCGCCGCAGCGGCCTGCCCCGCCGCCGCGCTGCGCGAAGCGAAAACGGCCAAGTGGCAAGTCACCGGCGATGCCGCGCGCCAGGCGCTGGCCCTGCAGGCGGTATCCTGCCTGTCCTCGCCAGATCCCGCCGAACGCGACGAGCTGGCCTTCGAAGCCCTGCAAGCCTGGATGCGCGCCGGCCAACTGGACACAGACACAGTCCAGCAGCTGCGCACCCGGCTGACCGCGCAGCTGCAAGCGCCCGACCCGCAAGGCTTCGCACGGCCCTTTGCCGCACTGGTGCTGGCCGACGTGGCACGCGTCGACCGCGTCAAGCCCTACCTGTCCGCCGAACAGCGCGCGGAGCTGGTCGGGGCGGCGACCGGCTACCTGCGCAATGTGAGCGACTACCGCGGCTTCGATGAAAGGCAAGGCTGGCGCCACGGCGTCGCGCACGGCGCCGACATCATGCTGCAGTTTGCGCTCAACCCGGCACTGGGACGCGCCGAGCATGAGCAGGTCCTCTCCGCCATCGCCAGCCAGGTGGCGCCGCCGGGCGAACATTTCTACCACTACGGCGAAGGCGAACGCCTGATGGCCCCGGTCTTCTACCTGTCGCGCGCGAAGACGCTGGCATGCAGCGACTGGGACGGCTGGTTTGCGCGCCTGGCGGCGCCGCCCGCCATTGCGGGCACGCAGCAGGCGGCGCTGGCCCGCAGGCACAACCTGAACGGTTTCCTGCAGCCGCTGTACGTCAACGTCAGCGAAAGCAAGGACGAAGCGCAGCGCAATTGCCTGAAGCCCTTGCTGCTGCGCGCCTTGAAGCAGGCCGCCGAATGAACGTGCAGGAAGCGCTGGCTTTCGTCGAGCAGCACGGCGTCGTGCTGGCCTCGGCGCACGGCAAGGCGCCGACGCTGACGGAAGCCATCGTCGGCGCACCGATCCAGGGCAGCTGGTGGGGGCACGCGGAGGGCAAGCGCATTTTCGCGGTGCTCAGCGCGGTGCAGGAGCACGACGACATCCTGGTATGCCGGCTGCTGTCCGGCAAGCTGACGCTGGTGCACCGCCGCCTGTGGCCCGCCGTGGCTGCGCTGGCGGGCGACTTGCCGGCGGCTGCCACGGCACGCGTGCGGCAGGTGCACACGGCCACCGGCAAGCATGCCAACGAGGAGATACCTTTTCCACAATGGCTGCCGCCCGATGCGGCGAAGGCAGGCGCCGGCCTCGATCCCGACCGGGCGCGGGCCGCCCTCGGCTTGTGATAATCTCGCACGCTGCACTAGCAAGAGGTTGAAATATGATCAAGACCAAGATCGCACTCGCTGCGATGATGTTAAGCCTGGCCCTGTCGCCGGCGGACGCCGCGACGAAGGCCAGGAAGTCCGGCGCGCCAGCCAAGTCGGCTGTCAGCAAGAAGTCCGGCAGCAAGAAATCCGGCGGCAGCAAAACCACGAGTTCCACCAAGTCCGGCAAATCCACCAAGGGCAGCAAAGCCGCCGGCAAATCGGCCGCGGCAAGCAAGTCCGGGGCGGAAAAGGCCAAGCCCGCAACTGCCGCACAGCCGCTGCCGCAGGAGCGCCGCCAGGACAAGGCGTTCGACACCCAGGCCAACACCTTCCTCGGCGCACTGTGGCGCATCGATCCCGAAACCGCCATCTCCGTCGGCAAGTACGATACCGCCGCGCAGCTCACCATCCCGGACCAGGCTTATCGCGACAAGCAGCTCGCCTTCATCGACGAATGGCTGGACAAATTCAACCAGATCGACGCCCGACAACTGTCGCCGAAGCAGCGCACCGACCTGGGCCTGCTGCTGAACAAGCTCAATGCCGACCGTTGGTACCTGACCACCTTCCGCGAGTGGGAATGGAACCCGGCGCTGTACAACATCGCCAGCCCGATCGATTTCGTGCTGAACACCGAATACGCCGCCAAGCCGCAGCGCCTGCGCACCTTGTTGCGCCGTATCGCCGGCGTGCCGGCTTATTACCAGGCCGCGCGCAACAGCATCAGGAATCCGACGCGCGAGCATGTGAAGCTGGCGTACGACCAGATCCCGGGCGTGGTGGCGGTGCTGTCCGACCTGGACAAGCAGGCGCAGGAATCGATCCTGAACGCCAATGAAAAAGGCCTGTTCGCCCAGCGCATCGCGGCGGCCAAGGCGGCCGTGGAGGCTTATGGCGCCTGGCTCGTTGAGCTGGACAAGTCGCTGGCGGCCAACGGCACACGTTCCTTCCGCATCGGCAAGGAGCTGTACGAAGCCAAGTTCGGCTTCGACATCCAGGCCGGCAGCAGTGCCGAACAGACTTACCAGAAGGCCCTGGCCGCGCGTGAAGTGCTGCTGTCGAACATGGACAGCATCACCGACGACCTGTGGCCGAAGTACCTGGCCGGCAAGGCCAAACCGGCGGACCGCTATGCCAAGATCGGCATGATGATCGACACGCTGTCGACCAGGCACGTGGCGCGCGAAGAGTTCTTCCCTGAGATCCGCCGCCAGATCGGCGTGCTGCAGGACTGGGTGGTGAAGAACGATTTGCTGACGCTCGATCCGAACAAGCCGCTGGTGGTACGCGAAACGCCGGCCTACCAGCGCGGCGTGGCCGGCGCCAGCATCGAGGCGCCTGGTCCCTACCGTCCGCAGGACCGCACCTACTACAACGTGACGCCGCTCGACGGTCTGACGCCGGAGCAGGCGGAATCCACGCTGCGCGAGTACAACCACTGGATCCTGCAGATCCTGAACATGCACGAGGCGATCCCTGGCCATTATGCGCAGCTGGTGTATGCCAACAAGTCGCCGTCGATCGTGAAGTCGATCTTCGGCAATGGCGCGATGGTGGAGGGCTGGGCGGTGTACAGCGAGCGCATGATGCTGGAATCGGGCTACGGCAACAACGATCCCGAGATGTGGCTGATGTACTCGAAGTGGAACCTGCGCAGCGTGACCAACACCATCCTCGATTACAGCGTGCACGTGCTGGGCATGGGCGAGCAGGAAGCCTTCGACCTGCTGACGCGCCAGGCCTTCCAGACCGCGGCCGAAGCGAAAGAGAAATGGCGCCGCGCGCAGCTGACGTCGGTGCAGCTCACCAGCTACTTCTCCGGCTATTCGGAAATCATGGAATTGCGCGACCAGCGCCGCGCGGCCCTTGGCAGCAAGTTCTCGCTGAAGGACTTCCATGAAGATTTCCTGGGCTACGGCAGCGCACCTGTGCGCGTGATCAAAGAACTCATGCAGTAAGCGGTTTAGGCTGCTTCCAGGCCCCGCGCGCGCCGCGGGGCGATTCTGCTAACATGAATCAGGGAGTGGCCATGACCATGCCGATCCAGTTCGACCAAAGCCAGTACATCAAGATCCTGATCGATGCCGGACTGCCGGCCGACCATGCCGCGGCGCATGCACAGGCGCTGGCGGCCGCCCTCAGCCAGCCGGTGGCGACCGATACGGATCTGGTCGTCATACGGGCGGAATTGCGCGCCTTGCTTGACGAAATGGAAGTACGCCTGTACGCCAAGCTCAAAGCAGTGCTGGAGGAGATGCTCGATGAGAAGCTGGCAGCCCTGGAAGCCAGGCTCGAGGCCAAGCTCTTAGCCAGGCTCGAGGCCAAGCTGGAAGAAAAGCTGGAAGAAAAGCTGACCAGGAAACTGCGCCCGATCTATGCCGGGGGCGCGCTCATCGTGGTCATGTTGGCAGTCATCATGACCAAGCTGTTCCTTTAATCCGCTTTTTCTTCCGGCGCGGTGGTGGCCTTGACGAACATGGGCGACAGTATCACGCCGATCTCGAACAGCAGCCACATCGGGATGGCCAGCGAGAACTGGCTGACAATATCGGGCGGGGTGACGATGGCGGCGATCACGAAGGCCGCAACCACCACGTAGCCGCGCCATTCCTTCAGCTTGGAGACGGACACCAGGCCCATGCGCACCAGCACCACCACCACCACCGGCACTTCGAACGCGCAGCCGAAGGCCAGGCACATCGACATCACGAAGTCGAGGTAGTTCTCGATATCCGGCATCACCGAAATCGAGGCCGGCGACACCTGGTTGATGAAGGCGAACACCTTGCCGAACACCAGGAAGTAGCAGAACGCCACGCCGGCCATGAACAGGGTGGAGGACGCGATCACCAGCGGCGCCACCAGGCGCTTCTCGTGGGTGTACAGGCCGGGCGCAACAAAGGCCCACATCTGGTACAGCACCCAGGGCAGCGCCAGGATGAAGCCGAACAGCAAAGTCACCTTCATGGGCACCAGGAAGGGCGAAATCACGCTGGTGGCGATCATCTTCGAGCCGGCCGGCATGGCGGCGATCATCGGCGCGGCGATCAGGTCATAGATCCTGGCCGGGCCGAGGCCGAAGCCGATCAGGGCCGTCATCACCACGATGCCGATGCTGGCCTTGACCAGGCGGTCGCGCAGCTCGACCAGGTGGCTGATGAAGGTCTCTTCGGCGGGTTCTTGTTGACTCATTTAGAAAAACGATGCGGTTTTGCGGCTGCCGGGGCGGTGGCGCTTCATGCGCGCCGCGCCGGAGGTGACGTGAGTGCGGACGCCGGCCTGCTGCTTGTACCACAGCGGCACGGCCGAGCTGCGCACCACGCGCTTGCGGCGGAAATCCCTGGCCTTGCGGGCCATCTCTGCGCTGGTCGGGGTGTACAGCTCGAGCGCCGGGGTGGCCGCAGGCGGGTCGCCATGGAAGGCCGCTTCGGCTTCGGCGAGTTCCTTGCCGATGGAGTTTTCCATGTCGCTCTTGAAGGTGCTGGCGGCTTCCTCGGCCTGCTTGCGCAGGTTTTTCAGCTCGTCCAGCTCCATCTCGCGCGAGACTTCGGACTTGACGTCGTTCAGGTAACGCTGGGCGCGGCCGTACAGCGTCCCGGCCATGCGCGCCACCTTGGGCAGCTTTTCAGGACCGATGACGACCAGGGCCACAACCCCGATGACGGCTAATTTGGTAAGACCGAGGTCGATCATCGCCGGTTACTGCTTGTTCTTTTCCTTGGCTTCGACTTCGATCGTGCCTTTGTCGGTCACCTGGGCTGGCGGAGGAGCTGGCTGCGCCGGCTTGTCTTCGTCCGCGCCCTTCACGCCATCCTTGAAGCCCTTGACGGCCTTGCCCAGGTCGGAGCCGATATTGCCCAGTTTTTTGGTGCCGAATACCAGCATGACAACTACCAGGACGATCAGCCAGTGCCAGATGCTCATAGAACCCATTACAAAACCCCTAAAAAAATCATCAGTTTAGACAGTATACGCGAAGCGATTAAGTCCGCATACCACGCCATGGGCGCGGGCCGCCGTAGAGGTGCATATGCAGGTGGTACACCTCCTGGCCGCCATCCGGACCGCTGTTGATCAGGGTCTTGTAGCCGCGCGTCGGCGTGCCATCCGCCTCGTAGGCGACGGCGATATTATGCTGCTCAGCCAGTTGCGGCACCAGCGCCAGCATTTTGCCCAGCAGGGGAGCATGCTCCGGCTTGCAGTCGGACAGGGTGGACAGGTGCAGTTTCGGGATGATCAGCAAGTGTACCGGGGCGGCCGGGTGAATGTCCTTAAACACCATCAAGTCCTCGTCTTCATGCACGACCGTCGACGGGATCTGTTTCGCAGCAATCTTGCAGAACAGGCAATTTTCCACGTTTTATTCCTTACGAGATGCTTTTTCTTCCAGGCCGGACAAGCCTTCCCGGCGCGCCAGCTCATCGAGTACCTGCTGCGGCGTCAGGTTGAACTGCGCCAGCAGCACTAGCGAATGGAACCACAGGTCGGCGCATTCGTACAGCACTTTCGACGCATCGCCGCTGGCGCGGGCATCCTTGGCCGCCATCACGGTCTCGGTGGCTTCCTCGCCGATCTTCTTCAGGATCGCGTCGTCGCCCTTGGCAAACAGCTTGGCGACATAGGAGGACGACGGGTCGCCGCCCTTGCGCGACTCGATGGTGGCCGCGACGCGGTCCAGTACATTGCTCATTTCTTCTCTTCCGCGTAAATCTCGGCCGGGTCTTTCAGCACCGGCTCGGTGTTCTGCCAGTCGCCGTTTTCGAACTTGTTGAAGAAGCAGGAGTGGCGCCCGGTGTGGCAGGCGATCGAGCCTTCCTGCTCGATCTTCAGCAGCACCACGTCTTCGTCGCAGTCGAGGCGGATTTCCAGCACCTTCTGCACATGGCCGGATTCCTCGCCCTTGTGCCACAGTTTCTTGCGCGAGCGGCTCCAGTACACCGCTTCGCCCAGCTCCACGGTCTTGTAGAGCGCATCCCGGTTCATCCACGCGAACATCAGCACATCGTTGCTGCCGGCTTCCTGTGCGATGACAGGCACCAGGCCATGCTCGTCCCACTTCACCTTGTTCAGCCATTTGGCTTTGGCGACTTGCGCTGCAATTGCGGTAGCCATTGTGTGTTCCCCGAAGTTTAAGAAAGGCGCATGGGAATACCCTGCGCCGCCATGAATTGCTTGGCTTCCTGCACGGTGTGCTGGCCGTAATGGAAGATGCTGGCCGCCAGCACCGCATCGGCGTGGCCCAGCTTGATGCCGTCGGCCAGGTCCTGCAGGCCGCCCACGCCGCCGGAAGCGATCACCGGGATGCCGACCGCATCGCTCACGGCGCGCGTCAGGCCCAGGTCGAAGCCGGACTTGGTGCCGTCGCGGTCCATGCTGGTCAGCAGCAGTTCGCCGGCGCCCAGTTCGGCCATCTTGCGCGCCCACTCGACGGCATCCAGCCCGGTCGCGTTGCGGCCGCCGTGGGTGAAGACTTCCCACTTGCCCGGCGCCACGTTCTTGGCGTCGATCGCCACCACGATGCACTGGCTGCCGTGCTTCTGCGCCGCTTCGTACACCAGCTGCGGGTTGGTGACGGCGGAAGTATTCATGCTGACCTTGTCGGCGCCGGCGTTCAGCAGGCGGCGCACGTCTTCTACCTTGCGCACGCCGCCGCCCACCGTCAGCGGGATGAACACTTGCGAAGCCACGGCTTCGATGATGTGCAGGATCAGGTCGCGGTTGTCGCTCGAGGCGGTGATGTCGAGGAAGGTCAGTTCGTCGGCGCCCTGCTCGTCGTAGCGGCGGGCGATTTCCACCGGGTCGCCGGCGTCGCGCAGCTCGGTGAAATTGACGCCCTTGACGACGCGGCCATCGGTCACGTCGAGGCAGGGAATGATGCGTTTGGCAAGCATTGGATTTACTCTGAAAGTTCGTCGGCGCGTTCCTGGGCCGCGGCCAGGTCCAGCGTGCCCTCGTAGATCGACCGGCCGCAGATCACGCCTTCGATGCCTTCGTCCTGCACGGCGCACAGGGCTTCCACGTCGCTGATGTTGTGCAGGCCGCCGGATGCGATGACCGGGATCTTCACCGCCTGCGCCAGGCGCACGGTGGCTTCGATGTTGACGCCGCCCATCATGCCGTCGCGGCCGATGTCGGTGTAGATGATGGATTCCACGCCGTAGCCCTCGAATTTCTGCGCCAGGTCGATCACTTCATGGCCGGACAGCTTGCTCCAGCCGTCGGTGGCCACCTTGCCGTCCTTGGCATCCAGGCCGACGATGATGTGGCCGGGGAAGGCGCCGCAGGCGTCCTGCAGGAAGCCCGGGCTCTTCACGGCGGCGGTGCCGATGATGATGTAGCTGATGCCGTCGTCCAGGTAGCGCTCGATGGTGTCGAGGTCGCGGATGCCGCCGCCCAGCTGCACCGGGATCTCGGGCAGGTCGAATTCCTCGGCATAGTCCTGCACGGCCTTGACGATGGCCTTCACCGCGCCTTCGTTCTTCGGTTTGCCGGCGAAGGCGCCGTTCAGGTCCACCAGGTGCAGGCGGCGCGCGCCTTGCTCCAGCCAATGGCGTGCCATCTTGCCCGGGTCGTCGGAGAAGACGGTAGCAAGTTCCATATCGCCCTGTTTCAGGCGAACGCAGTGACCATCCTTGAGGTCGATAGCAGGAATGAGCAGCATGATGTTGTTCTTGAGGTTAAGGATTCCAGTGGATGAAGTTCTTGTACAGTTGCAGGCCGGTGGCGGCACTCTTTTCAGGGTGGAACTGTGTGGCAAAAATATTGTCGCGGGCGACGGCACAGCAGAACGCCTGGCCGTACACGGTTTCGCCGACGCTGTGCGCCGCCTCGGCGGGCTGGGCGAAGTAGCTGTGCACGAAATAGAACCAGGCCTGGTCGGGAATGCCTTCCCACATGGCGTGCGGCGCGCGCTGGCGCACCTGGTTCCAGCCCATCTGCGGCACCTTGAAACGCGAACCGTCTTCCTGCAGCAGGCCGTCCAGCTGGAAGCGCACCACCTTGCCGGGCAACAGGCCCAGGCCCGGCGTGTTGCCGCCTTCTTCGCTGACGTCGAACAGCATCTGCTCGCCCACGCACACGCCCATCATCGGTTTGCTGGCGGCGGCGCGCAGCAGCGCGTCGCGCACGCCCGACTCGTTCAGGCTGCGCATGCAGTCGCGCATGGCGCCCTGGCCCGGCAGCACGATGCGCTCGGCGGCATCGATGGCGGCGGGATCGCCGGAAATCATCACATCGGCTTCGGGGGCGACAGCGCGCAATGCCTGCGCCACCGAGCGCAGGTTCCCCATGCCGTAATCGACTACTACGATTTTTTTCATGTCAGTCAGCCGGTGTGTGGTTACAGGCTTCCTTTGGTGGACGGGATGGCGCCGGCGGCACGCGGGTCCAGCTCGGCGGCCATGCGCAGGGCGCGGCCGAATGCCTTGAACACGGTTTCGCACTGGTGGTGGGCGTTGGTGCCGCGCAGGTTGTCGATGTGCAGCGTGACGCCGGCATGGTTGACGAAGCCGCGGAAGAATTCCAGCGTCAGGTCGACGTCGAAGGCGCCGATCATGGCGCGCGTGAACGGGATGTGGTATTCGATGCCCGGGCGGCCGGAAAAGTCGATCACCACGCGCGACAGCGCTTCATCCAGCGGCACATAGGCGTGGCCGTAGCGGCGGATGCCTTTCTTGTCGCCAATGGCCTTGGCGACTGCCATGCCGAGCGTGATGCCCACGTCTTCCACCGTGTGGTGGTTGTCGATGTGGGTGTCGCCGGTGGCTTCGATATCGAGGTCGATCAGCCCGTGGCGGGCGATCTGGTCCAGCATATGGTCGAGGAAGGGCACGCCCGTGTTCAGTTTCTGGGCGCCGGTGCCATCGAGGTTGATGGCAACGCGGACCTGGGTCTCGCTGGTATTGCGAGTGATTTCTGCGGTGCGGTTCATGAAAAAGCTCTTGGGTTTCGCTTCAGGCTGCCAGGGCGGCTGTCACACCGTCCAGCAAGATTGCGTTTTCCTCGGGCGTACTGACCGTGATGCGCAGGCAGTTGGCCAGTACATTGTGCATTCTACCCACATTTTTGATCAAGACCTTGCGTTCGAGCAGTGCGGCATGCACGGCGTCGGCGTTTGGCACGCGAATGAGGATAAAGTTGGCCGCCGAGGGGAAAACATTGACACCCGGCAATTTCGCCAGCGCGGCCGACAGCTCGCCGCGCTGTTGGCGCAGCCGGGCCGCCTGCTCGTTCAGCACTTCGAGATGGTCGAGGCAGAATTCGGCGGCGGCCTGGGTCAGGACGTTGACGTTGTAGGGTGGGCGGATCTTGTCGAATTGCTCCAGCAGGGCTGGCGCGCACGACATGTAGCCAAGGCGGATGCCCGCCAGGCCAAGTTTCGACAGCGTGCGCATGACGATCAGGTTGGGGAACTCGGGCAGGCGGCCCATGAAGCTCTGTTGCGCAAATGGCTCATAGGCTTCATCGACCACGCACAGGCCGGTATCGCCCAGCGCCCGGATCACTTGTTCGATATCGCCGGCGTCGAACAGGTTGCCGGTCGGGTTGTTCGGGTAGGCCAGGAACACCAGGGCCGGCTTGTGCCGGGCGATGGCGGCCAGCATGGCGGGCATGTCCAGCGTCAGGTCGGCTTGCAGCGGCACGCCGACGAAGTCCATGCCGGCCACCATGGCCGAGCGCTGGAACATGACGAAGCTGGGCGCAGGCGCCATCATGACGGCACGGCGGCCTTCCGCCGGCTGCAGCGCGCAAGCCTGGGCCATGATGGAAATCAGCTCGTCGGAGCCGTTGCCCAGCATGACGTCGTAGCCGGCCGGCACGCCCAGTTTGGCGCGGATGCGCTGCTTGATGCCGTCGTAGCTGGCCACCGGGTAGCGGTTCAGCGCCACCGCGGCGATGCGGTTGGCCAGTTCATGATGCAGGTGGCTCGGCAGCACATAGGGGTTCTCCATCGCATCCAGCTTCACGAATCCGCTGGCATCCGGCACATGGTAGATGTGGTCATTGCGCACATCCTGGCGGATCGTATTGGCGATAAGGCTGTCGAGGGACATCTGCATTTACTCCTGTTCTAACGCCTCGCTGGGGACAGGCGCCGTTTTCGCCCTGCGCCCCTTGCGTGGCAAGGGTGCCTGACCCTGCGGGTCCGGCACCGGTTTACCGGTTTCAGAAAGCGCATCGAGGCGCCTCCGGGCTATGTCGCAATATTCCGGGTTCAGCTCAAAGCCCACGAAATTCCTGCCGCAGCGACGCGCGGCGACAGCGGTCGTCCCGCTGCCCATGAACAAGTCCATCACCACGCCATCCGGCGGGCAGCTGGCCTTGACCATGCGTTCGATGATTTCCAGCGGCTTTTGCGTCGGGTGGTCGACCCGTTCCGCGTGCTCCCGGTGCAAGCGCGATACGCTCCACAGGTCCTTGGGGTTGTAGCCCACTTCCAGCCATTTCGCGCCGACGAAGATCGAGCGCGAACGGGCTTTCTTGGTTTCGGCGTCGTACGGGATACGCACGGCGTCGAGGTCGAAGTAATAATCCTTGCGGCGCACGAAGAAGCCGATGGTGTCGTGCACCGAGCTGAAACTGCGCGTGCTGCCGCCCATGGAGGGCACGCGGCGGTCCCAGATAATCTCATTCATCATCGTCATGCGCTTTTTCAGCATGACGAAGATCTCCGGCGAGTAGCGCCAGGTCAGGAAGATGTACAGGCTGCCGTTCGGCTTCAGCTTGGGCAAGGCGGCGTCGATCCAGGCCTCGGTCCAGGCCAGGTAGTCGTCCACCGTCTGCTGGTCGGACGCGTTGCCGTAATCCTTGCCCAGGTTATAGGGCGGATCGGTCAGGATCAGGTCGACGGCGCCATCCGGCACGCGGGCCAGGCCGGCCAGCGCATCCTCACAGAAGACCTGATTCTTCCAGTCGGTCATTTCAGGCGCAACTCCGCGCTGCGGGCGTGGGCCTGCAAGCCTTCGCCGTAAGCCAGTTCGGCAGCGACCTTGCCCAGCGTTTGCGCGCCGGCTTCGCTGACGTGAATCACCGAGGAGCGCTTCTGGAAGTCGTACACGCCCAGCGGCGACGAGAAGCGCGCGGTGCGCGAGGTCGGCAGCACGTGGTTCGGGCCGCAGCAATAGTCGCCCAGCGATTCGGACGAGAAGCGGCCCAGGAACATGGCGCCGGCGTGGCGGATCCGGTCGGCCCACTGCTGCGGGTTTTCGGCCGAGATTTCCAGGTGTTCGGCGGCGATGCTGTTGGCGATGGCGCAGGCTTCGTCCATGTCGCGCACCTTCACCAGGGCGCCGCGGTCGCGCAGCGAGGTTTCGATGACGGCCTTGCGCGGCATGGCCGGCAGCAGCTTGGCGATGCTGGCTTCGACCCTGGCGATGTAGTCCGTGTCAGGGCACAGCAGGATGGCTTGCGCCAGTTCGTCGTGCTCGGCCTGCGAGAACAGGTCCATCGCCACCCAGTCGGGATCGGTGGTGCCGTCGCAGATCACCAGGATCTCGGACGGGCCGGCGATCATGTCGATGCCGACGGTGCCGAACACGCGGCGCTTGGCCGAGGCGACGTAGGCGTTGCCGGGGCCGACGATCTTGTCCACCGGCTGGATGGTTTCGGTGCCGTGCGCCAGCGCGGCCACGGCCTGCGCGCCGCCGATGCCGATCACGCGCGTCACGCCGGCAATCGCGGCGGCGGCCAGCACCATCGGGTTCTTCACGCCGTCCGGGGTCGGCACCACCATGATGATTTCCTGCACGCCGGCCACTTTCGCCGGCACCGCGTTCATCAGCACCGAGGACGGGTAGGCGGCCTTGCCGCCCGGGACGTAGATGCCCACGCGGTCCAGCGGCGTGATGCGATGGCCGAGGATGGTGCCGTCGGCTTCAGTGTAAGTGAATCCTTGCAGTTCCTGCTTCTGGCGCTCGTGGAAGGC
>CBHWEO010000065.1:0-22306 GCA_966112955.1 uncultured Duganella sp.
CCATTTCGACGATGCGGATGCCGGACATGTGCGCCAGCACGTAGCGGCGCGCGTCGACGGCGGGAATGGCAGCATTGTGCGGCAGCGAAGTGCCGAGGGATTCGGCCATGCAGGCCATGGTGGAGGCGGTGCCCATGGTGTTGCAGGTGCCGGCGGAACGGGACATGCCGGCTTCGGCCGACATGAACTGGTGCATGGTGATTTCGCCGGCCTTGACCTGCTCGTGCAACTGCCACACGGCGGTGCCGGAGCCGATGTCCTTGCCGTTCAGCTTACCGTTCAGCATCGGGCCGCCGGTCACCACGATGGTCGGCAGGTCGACGGAAGCGGCGCCCATCAGCAGGGCCGGGGTGGTCTTGTCGCAGCCCACCAGCAGGACCACGGCGTCCATCGGGTTGCCGCGGATCGATTCTTCCACGTCCATGCTGGCCAGGTTACGGGTCAGCATGGCGGTCGGGCGCAGGTTGGATTCGCCGTTGGAGAACACGGGGAATTCAACCGGATAGCCGCCCGCTTCCAGGATGCCCTTCTTCACATGCTCGGCCAGCTGGCGGAAGTGGGCGTTGCACGGAGTCAGTTCGGACCAGGTATTGCAGATGCCGATAATCGGCTTGCCGCGGAATTCGTGGTCAGGGATGCCCTGGTTCTTCATCCAGCTTCGGTACATGAAGCCGTTCTTGTCCTGCGTCCCGAACCATTCGGCCGAGCGCAGTTTTATCGTTTTCTTTGTCTCTGACATGGATTCCTCCGCTTATCGATGGAGGAAATGTTACGGCTCAGAGCAATATATTTCTAATGACTTATTTGTCGTTTGCTATATCAAAATCAGTATCGCGAAAAACGGAAGGCCAGGGTGTTTTCGTACACCTCGCCCGGACGCAGGATCACGCTGGGGAAATGCGGCTTGTTGGGGGCGTCCGGGAAGTGCTGCGGCTCCAGGCAGAAGCCGCCGCGGTGAGGGAAGCCCAGCGAACCGTCGAGGAAATTCCCGCTGTAGAACTGGATGCCCGGCGCGTGCGTAAGCACTTCCAGCTGGCGGCCGGAACGCGGCTCGCGCACCCGGACCGCGCAGCGCAGGGCCTTCCCCGGCGCGGGCGTCAGCGCGAAATTGTGGTCGTACGCTTCGCCGCCGATCGGGCGCGGCAAGGTGAAGTCGAACGGCGTGCCGGCCACCGACGCCAGCTCGCCGGTCGGGATCAGGCCCGCATCGACCGGGGTGTAATGCGGCGCATCGATCCACATTTCGTGATCGTTGATGGTACCGCTAGCAGCAAGGTTGAAATAAGCGTGGTGGGTCAGGTTGACGGGGGTGGCGCGGTCGGTGGTGGCGCGCAGCGCCACGGCCAGGGCGCCATCGTCGCCCAGCGTATAGGTTGCCTGCACTTCCAGGTTGCCGGGATAACCCTGCTCCCCGTCCGGGCTGCGGTAGCGCAGCACCAGCGCTTCCCCTTCGACGGTGGCCTGCCACACCACCTGGTCGAAACCCTTTGCACCGCCGTGCAGGTGGTTGGCGCCGTCGTTGACCGACAGCTGGTGCTCGACGCCGTCCAGCGTGAAGCGGCCCTGGGCGATGCGGTTGCCGCAGCGCCCGATCAAGGCGCCGAAATACGGCGAGCGGCCGAAATACTCGGCTGCCGTGTCGAAGCCCAGCGTGACGTTGGCCAGCTGGCCGTCGCGGTCGGGAACGAAGATGTGGGTGACGATACCGCCGTAGTTGGTGATCCTGACCTCCATGCCGGCGGCATTGGTCAGGGTGAACAGGGACAGCGGCGTGCCGTCCGGTGCGTGGCCGAAAGGCGCGCTCTGGATCATGGTGCTATTACTCGATAACTGACGGGCGTCCGAAGACGGGCATGCCCTGCGCATCCCAGCGCAGCGGCTTGACGAAAGTGTGGCGGTCCGGATTCCACAATGGATCGCCGACAATTTCCGTGTAAGTGCGAGCATGGTACACCAGGAGCACGTTTCCGTCTGCGTCCACGGTGAAACTGTTATGGCCAGGGCCGTAGATGCCGTGCTCGAAACAGGTTTGCAGCACCGGTTCCTTCGACTTGGTCCACGACGCGGGGTCCAGCAGGTCCGCGTCGGCATCGGCCCACAGCAGGCCCATGGCGTAGTTTTCGTCGGTGGCGCTGGCGGAATAGCTGATGAACACCTTGCCGTTGCGTTGCAGGACGGACGGGCCTTCGTTGACCCAGAAGCCGCGGATTTCCCACTCGAACTCCGGCTTGGTCAGCATCACCGGCTTGCCCTTGATCCGCCACGGCGTTTCCATTTCCGCGATATACAGGTTGGAATTCCCTTCGATGCCGACATCCTTCTGCGCCCACAGGTAGTACAGCTTGCCCTTGTGGGTGAAGGTGGTCGCATCCAGGCAGAAGGTATCGATGCCGGAATCGACCTGGCCCATGAATTCCCACTCGCCTTCCAGCGGATTGGGATTGGTGTTGCGGATCGCGTACATGCGGTGCTGGAACAGCTTGTCCTTGATTTCGCGGCTCGGGGCGGCGGCGAAGTAGACATACCAGGCGCCGTGGTTGTAATGCAGCTCGGGCGCCCAGACCAGCTCACTGTAGGCGCCGGTGTCCGGCTTGCGCCACACGTCGACGGTCGGCGCATCGCGCAAGCCTTCGATGGTGGTGGCGCGGCGCAGCTCGATGCGGTCGTACTGCGGCACCGAGGCGGTGAAATAGTAATACCCGTCGCTGTGGCGGATGATGTAAGGATCGGCGCGTTGCTCGATCAGGGGAGACAGTTTTTGCATGTTCAGACAGTAACGTAGCCGTGGGACTTCATGCTCTCTTTCACGGTGCCGTAATAATCGTCGCTGATGCGATAGGCGAACATCAACAGCCCCATGAGCAGGTGGAAGAAGCCCGGGATCACCGACAGCATCAGCGCGATGCCGTTCAGTGCAACTTCGGATTGCGCCTGGTTGGGCACATATTGGAAATAGGTCAGCAGCACGCCCACCATGCCGCCGGCGATGGCCATGCCGGCCTTCTGGCAGACCGAGATGCCGCCGAAGGCGAAACCGGACACGCGCTTGCCGGTCTTGACCTGGCCGTAGTCGATGGTCTCGCCGATGGCCGACCAGAACACGGGCGCGTGCAGGTCGACGATGAAGGACAGCGCGAAGAACAGCGCGAAGGCCAGCACCGTATCGCCCGGCTTGACGAACAGGTAGATCGCCAGGCTGATGGCCGCCACCATCAGCTGGGTCCAGCGGAACAGCTTGACCTTGCAATACACCTTGGTGATCCAGGTCGAGGCGACCATCGACAGGATGGCCGCCACCACGCCGGTGGACAGGAAGGCCGACACCTGGGCGGTGTTAAGGCCGAGGTAATACTTGGCGTAATAGATCGCCACGGAGCCGCGCACCACATAGCCGATGGTGCCCGTCACGCAGACGCCGCACAGGATCAGCCACTGGTCGTTCTGCAGCAGCACCTTCAGCTGCCCCCACAGCGACTGGCGCACCACCACATGGTGCACGCGCTCGGTGGTGGTGAAGAAGCAGAACAGGAACAGCACCACGCCCAGCACCGCCATCACGGCCATCGCCATCTGGTAGCCGTGGGCGGCATTGCCTTCGCCCCAGCGTTCGGACAGCAGCGGCACCACGATGGTCACCATGAAGGCGCCGATCTTGGCGAAGAACAGGCGGTAGCCGTTGGCCGACAGGCTTTCCTTCGGATTGCCGGTCAGCGCGCTGGGCAGGGAAATATAGGGAATGCCTACGCCAGCCGTCATCAGCGTCATGATGATGTAGGTGGAATAGGCCCACGCCAGCTTGGCGTCGTAACCCCAGTCCGGCGTGGAAAACACGAAGAGGATGCTCACGCCGTAGGGCACCGCGAGCCACAGCAGGTAAGGCCGGTAGCGGCCGAAGCGGCTGGTGAAGCGGTCGGTGACCTGGCCCATTGCCAGGTCGGCAACCGCGCCGACAATCTTCACCAGCACGAACAGCAGCGCCAGGTCTTGCGTTCGCAAACCGTAGATGTCGGTGTAGAAGTAGGTAATGATCAGCATCATCGAGGAAATCACGACATTGAGTGCCGCATCCCCTGCTCCGAAGCCCGCTTTTTCGAGCACCGACATCTTTTGGTTTTGCATGGTAGATCAGTTCTTCCAGTTCAGCATCAGGCCGACAGTGCGGTCGTAGCGGCGGATATCGCGTGGATACACGGTCGCGTCGGTCCAGTAGTCGACGTACTTAAAGTTCAGCAGGTTGGTGCCGGTCAGGGTCACAGACAGGTTCGGGGTGAACTTGTAGCTGAGGGAACCATCCAGGCTGCTGCTGGCGGCGGCGTACAGGTCGCGCGCCGGCGCCTTGCCCGCATTGGCCGGATGCTCGCCGTACAACTGGGCGAACTTGGAGCGCCAGTTGTAGGCCAGGCGGCCGGAGATGCCGTTCTTCTCGTACAGCAGCACGATGTTATACGAGTTCTTCGACATGCCGGGGAACGTCAGCTCGCCGTTGATGTTGGACGACGTCACGCCGCCTTCCATATACGTATAGTTCAACTGCGTGCCGAAACCGCCCAGCCAGCCTGGCAGCTTGTCGTAGAACTGCTGGTAGGACAGCTCCACGCCCTGCAGGTGGCCCTTGTCGGTATTGAACGGACGGGTGGTCAGGTAGTTCACCCCCTGGTACACCTCGTTCACGCCGCGGCCCACGATGTAACCGTCGAAGTTGTGGCGGAACACGGTGCCGCTGACCATGGCGGCCGGCGCGAAGTACCATTCCAGCGCGGCGTCGACATTCTGGCCGGTCACCGGCTGCAGGTCCGGATTGCCGCCGGAAGCGGTGGCCTGCACGGTGGTGCCGTTCGAGTTCACGTAGGCGGTGCCCGGGTTCAGCTGCCCGAAGTCGGGACGGGTCAGCGTCTTGGCATAGGCCAGGCGCGCGATCAGGTCCTTGCGCAGGGTCGCCTTGAAGGATGCGCTGGGCAGCGCGTCGGTGCTGGAACCCTCTTTCGGGGTCGCCACCGGCACGCCGTTGACCATGCTGTAGCCCAGCAGGTCGGATTCGGTCTTGGTCACGCGCACGCCCAGCACGCCGTCGACCGGCACGCTGCCGACGTCGAAGCCGATGCGCGCCTTGCCGTAGAAGGCGATGTTCTTTTCGTTGACCGAGAAGAAGGAGCCCTGGTCGATGGCCTTGGCGGCGGTGGAGCCGGTAACGGCCTTGCGCACGTCGTTCGTATTATTCAGCAGGAAGCTGGCGCATGGCGTGTACCAGTAGGCCGTGCCGTAGTCTTCCGACAGTTCGCGGTTGGTGCAGGTCATGCCCGGCAGCGTCGCCACGGACACGCGGGTGGCCGGGTTGAAGGCATCCGGCGCGCCCATGCTGCCCTCGACCGACTTGATCGATTCCGCGCTGCGCTTGTTGAAGCGTACGCCGGCGCTGAATTCCTGGAAGATGCCGTTGCCGTCCGGGGTGTAGGTCGCGTCGGCGCGCCAGTCGGTGGAGGCGCCCTTGTCGTTGCCGTAGCGGTCGAACAGCTGGAACAGGTAGATGTTCTTCGGATCGGTCATGTCCATGCCGCCGTAGCGCATGAAGGATCCGCCATTGACATTGGTCTTCAGGAAGACGTCCGGCACGGTCACCATGGCATCCAGGATCGGGTTGCGCCAGTCGTACCTGGACTTGGTGCGCGCCAGTTCGGTGCTCAGGCGCAGGCCCGGCGCGGCGTGCCATTTGGCGCCCACGGCGGTCTGCCAGGTGTTGTTCTGCGAAGCGCGGGCCTGGGTCGACAGGATGGTGTTGGCATTGTGCGAGGTCAGCTCGTCGAGCTGGTCGGTGCCGGCGATCTTGGTGCCCTTGATGCCCTCGCCCGGCGCCCACCATGGCAGGCCGACAAAGAAGTCGGTCTCGTCCTGGTTCTTGTAGCGCGAGTAGATGCCTTCGGCGTAGATCTCGAGGTCCTTGTTCGGGCGCCATTGCAGGGCGAAGTTCTCGGCGGTGCGTTTGCGCTCGCCGTAGATGCCTTGCAGGCCGACCAGGTCAGGGCCGGTCAGGTTGGGCAGCAGCCACGATTTGTCGATCGGGAAAGTGTTGAAGCTGCGCTCTTCGTGGAAGTTGTTGCGCACGTACGAAACGCCGAACAGGGCGCCGATTTCGCCGTACTCGGTCTTCCAGCGGTTCGAGATCAGGCCATTGGCTTCGGGGTCGGTCTTGTGTGCCTTGTCCTGGTTCTTCACGCCGCCGTTGGCGCTCAGCGTGAAGCCCTTGAAGTCGAATGGACGGTTGGTGCGCACGTCGATCACGCCGGCGATGCCGCCTTCGACCAGTTCCGGGCTCTGGGATTTGTACACGTCCACGCGCTGCAGCATGGTGGACGGGATGTCGGCCAGCTGGATGTAGCGGCCGGTGGTGGTGAACATTTCACGGCCGTTCAGCATGGTGGCGATGCCCGGCAGGCCGCGGATCAGGACCGAATTGGCTTCGCCGGCATCGCGGCGCACCTGGATGCCCGGCACGCGGGCCAGGGTCTGGGCCACGTTCGTGTCCGGGAACTTGCCGATGTCGTCGGCCACGATGGAGTCGACGACGTTGTCGGCCTTCTGCTTGATGTCCAGCGAGCTCTGTGCCGCGGCGCGCACGCCGCTCACCTGGACGACGGTCACTTCGCCTTCGGCCGCCTGCTGGGCGAAGGATGGCATCGCGCTGAACAGGCCAATGCCGGCCAGGGCGGCGACGGATACTTTGAGTGCGAACGGACGGCGCGGCGTGGCCAGTCCAGGCATGAATGCTTGGCGCTTCATAGGTCTCCTGAATATAGTTATTTGAAAGTAACAGCTTTCCGGAGTTCATCTTAGGTAAAACATTGAGAACAAACTAATCAATTTTTTTCGAAATCCGATATCAAAACCGGTATATCAATCCCCTTGATCTGGGTCATGGCCGAGGGACGCGCGGGTGGGCGATGATGACTGGCAGTTTCGCAACCTGCCCCGTCCTGACATGAATTTACCCATCCTGGCGGCCCTGGCCGCCTCCGCCCTTGGCACCTCGGGCGCCTTTGACCAGCAGGGCCGCCTGTGGGTGGCCCATGCCGGCGACAATGGCATCGTGCTGCAATCGAGCGCCGATGAAGGCCGCAGCTGGAGTGCGCCGCGCCAGGTGCTGCCCAGGCCGGAAGCGGTGGAGGCGAACGGCGAGGCGCGACCAAAAGTCGCTGTCGGTCCGCAGGGCCAGCTCTACCTGAGCTACACCCAGGCGTTGGGCAAACACCACAGCGGCAATGTCCGCTTCACCCGTTCGCTGGATGGCGGGCAGACCTTTGCGGCGCCCTATACCGTGCAGCGCGACCGCGCCCCCATCGGCCACCGCTTCGACGACCTGCAGGTTGATCCGCAAGGCCGCATCTTCCTGGCCTGGCTGGACCAGCGCGACCAGGATGCGGCGCAGGCGGCCCAGCGGCCTTACCGGGGCATGGCCATCTACTACGCGGTCTCCAGCGACGGCGGGGCCAGCTTCGGCACGGAAGCCAGGCTGGCCGACCATACCTGCGAGTGTTGCCGTATCGCCACCGCCGTGACGACGGACGGGCGGGTGGCCGCCATGTGGCGCCAGATCTTCGAACCGAATATCCGCGACCATGCCGTGGCCTGGCTGCCGGCCGACGGCCGCCCTGCCGCGCCGGCGCGCGCCACGGAGGATGGCTGGCGCATTGACGCCTGCCCGCACCACGGCCCTTCGCTGGCGTTCGACAGCAAGGGACAGCGCCACCAGGCCTGGTTCAGCGCCGCTGGCGACGAGGGCGGCGTGTTCTATTCGGGGAACGGACAGCTGATGCGGCTGGGCGGCCCGCAGGCCGAACATGCCGAAGTGGCGGCCGCGGGCCAGCGCGTGGCTGTGGTGTGGAAGGAATTCGACGGTACGGCGACCGGCATCCACGCCCAGGTTTCGCCCGATGGCGGCGCCACCTGGCGCCAGCACACCCTGGCCAGCACCCTGGGCGCCTCCGACCACCCGCACCTGCTGCGGCGCGGCCCCGAACTGTGGCTGCTGTGGCGCACCGCCGATGAAGGCATCGTTGTTCGAAAGCTGGAGGACTGACAAATGACCCGCCCACTCTCCACCTGGCCGGCCCGGCTGGCCCGCCCCGCCCTGGCTGCGGCCACCCTGGCGGTGGCTGTCGTCGCCGCATCGCTTGCCGCCTCGCCGATGGCCAACGCGGCCGGTAATACTGCCAGCAACGCGGGCGCCGCGCTGAAGTCCTTCGAGCCGCAAAGCATCGGGCAGATCGCCGCGGAACGCAAAGGCAAGCCCTTCGTGGTCCTGGTCTGGTCCATGGACTGCGAATTCTGCCAGCACAGCCTGGACGTGCTGTCGAAAGCGCGCGCCGCCAACCCTTCGTTCGATATCGTCACCATCACCACCGACCCGCTGGCGGATGCCGCCTTGTCGGCCATGGTGAGGAAGCGCCTGTCCGGCATCGACCTGCTGGCCGACGCCTGGAGTTTCGGCGGACTGGCGCCGGAACGCCTGCGCTACGCCATCGACCCGCGCTGGCGCGGCGAGAAGCCGCGCAGCTACTGGTACGACGCGCAAGGCCAGCGCGTCGCCTACTCCGGCGTCATCACCCCCGCGGTCATCGAAAAGATGCGCTAGGCGCTATTTTCTTGATCCGGTTTATGGCCCGGCGCAGCGCCCGCCGCTACGATGGGCCCATGTTATCCCGCCCTGCCACCCGCCGCCTGGCTATATTGCTGATGCTGCTGTACGCGGCACTGCAGGGCTATGCGGCCGCGGCCCCGCTCATCATGCCGCACAGCGGCCACGCGGCCTGCGGCGGGCACCACGAACAGCAGAAAGGGATGGCGGATTGCCTCGCCCAGTGCCAGCTATGCGGCGGCCTGGCGCTGGCGCCCGGCTTCGGCAAGCCTTCCGCCCCCGCACCGAACGACCTCACAGGTCCCCGGATCGCCATCATCGCGGCGCAGTACGATGGCGAATCCCATCCGCCGCAGCAGGCGCGCGCCCCGCCCTTACCACGCTGACCTGCTCTTATTCCAATGCGCCGCCACCCAGCGGCGCACTATATCAATCCGCTATACATATTGGTGAATAAGCCATTGGTCAGCTATTGCTAACGCCCGTAGGATTGTGCTGCCGGATACCGTCCCAACACACATACCTACGAGAGACTAATGACGACACCGCGATTCCCCGCCCTGCTGGCCCTTGCCAGCGCCCTGGCGGCAGCCTTCCCCCTGGCTGCCAGCGCCGCCCCCGCCGCAAAATACGCCGAATGGGAGCAACCGGAAGTGGTTCAGGTGAACCGCGAGCCGATGAAATCCACCTTCTTCAACTTCGAGCGGCGCGACCTGGCCCTCAAGGGCGACAAGGCGGCTTCGCAGTACTTCCTTTCGCTGGACGGCACCTGGTCGTTCGCCTACTCCAGGAACCCGGAATCGCGGCCGGCCGATTTCTACAAGCCAGCCTTCGACGTGAGCCGCTGGAAGACCATCCAGGTGCCGGGCATGATGCAGGCCCAGGGCTATGGCCAGCCCTACTTCAACAACAGCGATTACCCCTTCCCGGCCAACCAGCCCTTCATCCTGCACAGCATGAACGAGGTCGGCTCCTACCGCCGCGACTTCGACCTGCCGGCCGCCTGGGATGGCCGCGACGTGTTCCTGCATATCGGCGCCGCCGGCGCGGCCTACTACATCTGGGTCAACGGCCAGCGGGTCGGCTACTCGGAGGATTCCAAGCTGCCGTCCGAATTCAAGCTGACGCGCTACCTGCGCCCGGGCCGCAACGTGATCGCCATCGAACTATACCGCTTCGCCGACGGTTCCTACCTGGAAGACCAGGATTTCTGGCGCGTCTCCGGCATCGAGCGCAGCGTCTACCTGTATGCCGAGCAGAAGGCCCACCTGCGCGACTACGTGGTGCGCGCCACGCTGGACAAGGCGGCCTACCGCGATGGCGAATTCACGCTGCAGCCGGAATTCGCCGGCGCTGCCCAGGGCAAGCTGACCGCCACCCTGCTGGACGGCGACAAGCCGGTGCTGTCGCTGCAGGGCGCCGTCAACGGCGGCAAGGCCGAGGCGCTGCGCGGCAAGGTGCCGGGCGTGCGCCAATGGTCGGCGGAGACGCCAAACCTGTACCGCCTGCTGCTCGAATTCCATGACGACAAGGGCGCCCTGGTGTCCGCGACCTCGCGCATGGTGGGCTTCCGCACCGTGGAAATCAAGGATGGCGAAGTGCGCGTCAACGGCAAGCGTGTGATGATCAAGGGCGTCAACCGCCACGAGCACGACCCGCACACCTTCCACGTGATCTCGGAAGCATCGATGCGCAAGGATATCGAGCTGATGAAGCAGGCCAATATCAATGCCGTGCGCACCTCGCATTACCCGAACGATCCGCGCTGGTATGCGCTGGCCGACGAATACGGCCTGTACGTGATGGACGAGGCGAACATCGAGTCGCACGAGTACATGGGCAAAGGCGACAGCGTGAAGCACATCCCCGGCGCCCGCGAGAAGATCCAGCTGGGCTACCAGCCCGAGTGGGCGGCGGCCCACCTGGACCGCGTCAGCCGCATGGTGCAGCGCGACCGCAACCACCCGAGCGTGATCCTGTGGTCGCTGGGGAACGAGGCAGGCACCGGCCCGAACTTCGAGAAGGCGGCCAAGTGGGTGCGCGAACACGATCCGGACCGCCTGCTCAGCTACCTGGGCTACGGCACCATCGGCGAGGAGCACAAGCCGAACGATTATGTCGACATCTACGCGCCCATGTACGACGACGTGGAAAAGATGGTCGACTACGCGCTGGACCCGCGCTACAAGCAGCCGATGATCCAGTGCGAATACGCCCATGCGATGGGCAACAGCGTAGGCAACCTGGAAGATTACTGGGAAGTGATCCGCGCCCACCGCAAGCTGCAGGGCGGTTTCATCTGGGACTGGGTCGACCAGGCCATGCTGCTGAAGGACAAGCAGGGCCGCGCTTACTGGGCGCAAGGCGAAGACTTCGGCCCGAACCCGCGCAACGACATGTCGGAGGTCGGCGACGGCCTGGTGCAGGCCGACCGCACGCCGGATCCCGAATACTACGAAGTGCGCAAGGCTTACTCGCCCGTCATATTCGAAGGCGATCCGGCCTCGGGCCGCCTGCGCGTGGTGAACCGCTACGATTTCTCCGACCTGTCCGGTTTCGATTTCGACTGGTCGGTGGCGCGCGACGGCACGCAGCTGGCGGCTGGCGCGCTGGCCGGCGTCAACGCTGCCGCGCAGTCGTCGGCCGACGTGGCGCTGGCCCTGCCGAAGTTCGAGCGCGATCCGCGCTATGAATACGTGTTGACGCTGCGCGCCAAGGCCCGCGCCGGCGCCATTCCGGGCGTGCCGGCCGGGACTGTGCTCGGCTTCACCCAGTTCGTGCTGCAGGCGCCGGCGGTTGCCGGCAGCGCGCCGTCCGGCGGCTGGGTGGCCCCGGTGCGTGCGGGCGCTGGCGTCGAGCTGCGCGCGGCAGGCGCCGTGCTGGCGGTCGACGCCGCCAGCGGCAAGCTGGCCTACTCCGCCAACGGCAAGCAGCTGCTGACCGGCGGCATGCCGAACTTCTGGCGCGCGCTGACCGAGAACGACCTGGGCACCGGCCTCGCCAAGAGCCACGGGATCTGGCAGACGTTCAGCGAACAGCGCCATGTGCGCGCGTTTGAAGCGCTGCCGGACGGCGTGCGCATCCAGTACGTGTTCGGCGCCGGCGCCGCGCGCTGGGACGCCACCTACCGGATGGACGCCAGGGGCGCGGTCCAGGTCAGCGCCACCTTCACCCCGCTGCGCGACGACCTGCCCGACCCGCTGCGCGTCGGCATGCGCTTCGACAGCAATCCGGCGCTCGACACCATCGACTGGTACGGCCGCGGCCCGCAGGAATCCTACAGCGACCGCATCACGGGCGCCGCGCTGGGGCGCTACAACGGCAAGCTGGCGGACCAGTACCACAACTACATCCGCCCGCAGGAAAGCGGCAACAAGACCGGCGTGCGCTGGTTCACGCTGTCCGGTGCCGGCGGCGCCGGCGGCGTGCACCTGCGCGGCGCGCAGCCGCTGTCGGTCAACGCGCTGGCTTTCCCGTACGAAGACCTGTACCCGCGTCCGCGCGGCACCTGGCACAGCTCCGACATCCGCCCGCACGGCGACGGTTCGCTGCTGGTCGACGCGGTGCAGACCGGCGTCGGCGGCGACACCGGCTGGAGCGCGGTCGGCCGTCCGCACATGAAGTACCGCATCAAGCTTGAGCCGGTCAGCTACCAGTTCACGATTTCCCCGCAAGGAGCCGCGCAATGACCGCCAACACCACCCGCCGCCGCGTGCTGGCCGGCGCCGCGGCCAGCGCGGGCGCGGCGCTGCTGCCGCTGTCCGCCACCGTGCACGCCGCCGCCAGCACGCGCTTCAGCATCGGCAAGGACGACTTCCTGCTGGACGGCAAAGCGCTGCAGATCCGCTGCGGCGAAATGCATTTCGCGCGCGTGCCGCGCGAATACTGGCAGCACCGCCTGAAAGCCATCAAGGCCATGGGCCTGAACACCGTCTGCGCCTACCTGTTCTGGAATTACCACGAATGGCGCGAAGGCCGCTTCGACTGGAGCGGCCAGCGCGACGCCGCCGAATTCTGCCGCCTCGCGCAGCAGGAGGGCCTGTGGGTCATCCTGCGCCCCGGCCCCTACGCCTGCGCCGAGTGGGAAATGGGCGGCCTGCCATGGTGGCTGCTGAAGAAGAACAGCGGCGACGCCTTCCTGCGCACACGCGACGACGCCTTCATGAAACCGGCCCGGCGCTGGCTGGCGGAAGTGGGCCGCGTGCTGGCCGCGCAGCAGGTCACGCGCGGCGGCCCGATCCTCATGGTGCAGGTGGAAAACGAGTACGGCTTCTTCAGCGACGACCTCGAATACATGCGCGGCATGCGCCAGGCCCTGCTCGACGCCCGTTTCGACGTGCCCCTGTTCCAGTGCAACCCGACCAATATGGTCTCGCGCACCCACATCCCGGAACTGTTCTCGGTGGCGAACTTCGGCAGCGACCCCGATGCCGGCTTCAAGGCCCTGAAAGCGGTACAACAAGGCCCGCTGATGTGCGGCGAATACTACTCCGGCTGGTTCGACACCTGGGGCAACCCGCACCGCCGCGGCGCCGCCACCAAGGCCGTGGCCGACATCCGGCACATGCTGGAAATGGGCGGCTCCTTCAGCCTGTACATGGCGCACGGCGGCACCACCTTCGGCCTGTGGGGCGGCTGCGACCGCCCCTTCCGCCCCGACACCAGCAGCTATGACTACGACGCGCCGATCGGCGAAGCCGGCTGGATCGGCGAAAAGTTCCAGGCTTACCGCAAGGGCATCGAACCCTTCCTGCAGGCCGGCGAAACCCTGCCGCCGCCACCGGCGCGCCAGCCGGTGATGGCCATCCCGGCCTTCACGCTGAAGGAGTCGGCCTCCGTCTTCGCCAGCATGCCGCAGGAAGTGATCCGCGACGTGTCGCCGCGCCCGATCGAGGAATACGACATCAGCCGCGGCCTGGTGTCTTACCGCGTGACCCTGCCCGCCGGCCCGGCCGGCAAGCTGTCCGCCGCCAAGGTGCGCGACCTGGCCTGGGTGCACCTGGACGGCAAGCTGGCGGGCACCTTCGACACCCGCCACCGCCGCTTCAGCATCGACCTGCCGGCGCGCGACAAGCCGGCCACGCTGGAAATCCTGCTGTACACGATCGCCCGCGTCAATTTCGGCCCGGAAGTCCATGACCGCAAGGGCATGCACGGCCCGGTGCTGTTCCAGCCCAAGGGCGGCGCCCCGCTGGCCCTGGAAAACTGGGACATCCGCGCCATCGACTTCGACGCCGACGGCGTGCTGCCGCCGCTGGCCTGGCAGCAGCAGCGGGCCCGCGGCCCGGCCTTCTGGCGCGGCAGCTTCGAGGCCGGCCGCACGGCCGACACCTTCCTCGACATGTCGGCCTGGGGCCAGGGCATCGTCTGGATCAATGGCCGCTGCCTGGGTCGCTACTGGAGCATCGGCCCGACGCAAACCATGTACCTGCCCGGCCCCTGGCTGAAGCGCGGCCGCAACGAGGTGGTGGTGCTGGACCTGACCGGCCCCCAGCGCGCCGAATTGCGCGGCCTGGAAAGCCCGATCCTGGACCGCCTGCAGCCCGAACGCGACCTGCCGCGCCCACCGAACAAGGCCAGGCCGAAGCTGGAAGGCGTCACGCCGGCCTACAGCGGCCAGTTCCAGCCCGGCAGCGCCACCCAGGACATCCGCTTCCCTGCCCCGGTCAGCGGCCGCCAGTTCTGCCTCGAATCGCTGGACGCCTTCGACGGCAAGCAATACGCCGCCGTGGCGGAAATCTCCCTGCTGGACGCCAAAGGCAAGCCGCTCGACCAGTCGGCCTGGACCATCGCCTACGTCAGCAGCGAGGAAGGCCGGCGCGAGGATGGCCAGGCCCTGAATGCCATCAACGGCCAGGCCAGCGATTTCTGGCACACGGCCTTTGGCGGCAAAGGCCCGGCCCCGGCCCACCCGCACCGCCTGGTCATCGACCTGGAAAAGACCGTGGAAGTGGCGGGCCTGCGCTATACGCCGCGCCAGGGCGACGACAAGGTGACGGGCCGCATCCGCCGCTTCAACGCCTATGTCGGCGCCCAACTGGTCGACCCGGGGGAATGAGGCAGCGTTATTTCCAATCCATATACGAATCCGTAAATTTCTCATATTTGTGAGCTAGCTCCCCAAGATAGACTTGCCGAAACCCCTCACCGACGAACAAAAATGAAAATCACCAAACTCACCACTTACCGTGTGCCGCCGCGTTGGATGCTGCTCAAGATCGAAACCGACGAAGGCATCGTCGGCTGGGGCGAGCCGGTCATCGAAGGCAAAGCGCGCACCGTGGAAACCGCTGTCCACGAGTTTTCGCAATACCTGGTCGGCCAGGATCCGCGCCGCATCAACGACCTGTGGCAAGTCATGTACCGCGGCGGCTTTTACCGCGGCGGCGCCATCCTGATGAGCGCGATCGCCGGCATCGACCAGGCCCTGTGGGACATCAAGGGCAAGGCACTGGGCGTGCCGGTGTACCAGCTGCTGGGCGGCCTGGTGCGCGACCGCATGAAGACCTACAGCTGGGTGGGCGGCGACCGTCCGGCCGACGTCATCGCCGGCATCAAGACCCTGCGTGAAGCCGGCTTCGACACCTTCAAGATGAACGGCAGCGAGGAATTCGGCATCGTCGAAAGCTCCGCCGCGGTGGATGCCGCCGTGTCGCGCATCGCGGAAATCCGCGAAGCGTTCGGCAACGAGATCGAGTTCGGCATCGACTTCCACGGCCGCGTCAGCGCGCCGATGGCCAAGGCGCTGCTGCGCGAGCTGGAACCTTACCGTCCGCTGTTCGTCGAAGAACCGGTGCTGGCCGAACAGGCCGAGTACTACCCGCGCCTGGCCGAATCGACCTCGATCCCGCTGGCGGCCGGCGAGCGCATGTTCTCGCGCTTCGAGTTCAAGAACGTGTTCCATGCCGGCGGCATTGCCATCGTCCAGCCGGACCTGTCGCACGCCGGCGGCATCTCCGAATGCATGAAGATTGCCGGCATGGCGGAAGCCTACGACATCGCCCTGGCCCCGCACTGCCCGCTGGGACCGGTCGCCCTGGCCTCCTGCCTGCACGTCGACTTCGTGTCGTACAACGCCGTGCTGCAGGAACAGAGCATGGGCATCCACTACAACAAGGGCGGCGAACTGCTCGACTACGTGGTCAACAAGGAAGACTTCAAGATCGAAAACGGCTACATCAAGCCGCTGCCCAAGCCCGGCCTGGGCGTCGTGATCGATGAAGCGCGCGTGATTGAAGCCAGCCGCAACGCGCCGGACTGGGCCAACCCGCTGTGGCGCCACGCCGACGGCAGCGTCGCCGAATGGTAAGCGCCACCACCACCGCCAGCCTGCTGTCCCTGGACTGGGGCAGCACCAGCCTGCGCGCCTTCCTGCTCGGCCCCGGCGGCACGCTGCTGGCGGAACGCAGCAACGGCAACGGCGCCTCCACCCTGGCCGGCCTGCCGGCCTTCGGCGATGCGCTGCATGGCATCGCCGGCGACTGGCTGGCGGCCCACCCGGGCCTGCCGGTACTGGCCTGCGGCATGGTCGGCAGCCAGCATGGCTGGCGCGACGTGCCTTACGCCGCCTGCCCCGCCAACGCCGGCGCGCTGGCAGCCGGCATGCTGCACAGTCCCGGCGGTGAGATCGCCATCGTGCCGGGCATGCTGTACGACGATGGCGTGCTGCCGCCGGACCTGATGCGGGGCGAAGAAACCCAGGTGGTTGGCGCGCTCGAACTGCAGCCCGCGCTGCGCGGCGCGTCCTGCATCGTCATGCCCGGCACCCATTCCAAGTGGGCCCAGGTCAGCGATGGCCGCCTGCTGCGCTTTGCCACCCATATGACGGGCGAACTGTTCGCCGTGCTGCGCGCGCACTCGGTGCTGGGCCGCCTGATGGCAGGCGCCGGCACCGAGGGCAATTTCGCCGAACACGCTTTCCTGGCGGGCGCCGATGCCGCGCGCGAGTACGGCCACCTCGGCATGAGCCACCAAATGTTTGCCGCGCGCACGCTGGGCGTTACCGGCCGCGCCCCGGCCAGCGACCTGGCCGATTACCTGTCCGGCCTGCTGGTAGGCCACGAATTGCGCGCCGGCCTGGCCTGGCGCGAAGCCGCCGGCCTGTCCGGCGCCCCGCTGGCATTGGTCGGCAGCCCGCAGCTGTGCCGCCGCTATGCGCTGGCCCTGCAGCGCTTCCACGCCCCGGCGCCACTGCTGCTCGATAACACTGCTCCGGCCGGCCTGTACCACCTGGCGCGCGCCGCGGGCATGACCAAGGATTGACATGACCGTTTCCCCGTTCCAGTCCGCCTTCGCGGCACTGCCCCTGGTAGCCATCCTGCGCGGCGTCAAGCCGCAGGAGGTGGAAGGCATTGCCGCCGCGCTGTATGAAGCCGGATTCCGCCTGATTGAAGTCCCGATGAATTCCCCGCAGCCGCTCGAGTCGATCGCGCGCCTGGCGCGCAGCCTGCCGGCCGACGCCGTGGTGGGCGCCGGCACGGTGCTCAGCACCGAGGTGGTGCGGCAGGTGCGCGAAGCCGGCGGCTCGCTGGTCGTGATGCCGCACTCGGACACGGAAGTGATCCGCGCGGCCAAGGCAGCCGGCATGTATTGCGTGCCCGGCGCCGCCACCCCTACCGAAGCCTTTGCCGCCGTCCACGCCGGCGCCGACGCGCTCAAGCTGTTCCCGGCCGAACTGGTGACGCCGACCGTGATGCGCGCCATGCGCGCCGTGCTGCCGCCCGCCCTGCCGCTGCTGCCGGTCGGCGGCATCACTCCCGGCAGCATGGCCACCTGGCGCAGCGCCGGCGCGGCCGGTTTCGGCCTCGGCTCGGCGCTGTACCAGCCGGGCCTGGACGCTGCCGCCGTGGCCGAACGCGCACGTGCATTCGTCGCCGCCTGGAGGCAGGATGGAACAGCGCGCCCTGCCTGAACCGCTGCTGCCCGCCGCCCGCATCGACGCCCTGCACTGGCACAAGGAGTGCTGGTGGTGGAGCGACGCCGCCACGGCGGCGCTGAAAGCCTGGCGCGGCAAGGGCCAGCCGGAAAACAGCCGCCTGCCCGAGCACCTGGCCGCATTCGCCTTCTGCCGCAGCGGCAGGCTGCTGCTGGGTCTCGACAAATGGCTGTACCTGGTTGAACTCACGCCACCCGGCGCCCTGAAGCTGGCGCGCCGCCTGCCGCTGGCCATCGCCGCCGTCGATCCGGCGGAATCGCGCACCCGCATCAGCGACGGCTGCGCCGACCGCCACGGCAATTTCGTGCTTGGCACCGCCAACCTGCATCCGGAAGCGCCGCCGATCGGCAGCTTCTACCAGTATTCCCGCCGCTCCGGCCTGCGCCGCCTGGCCTTGCCGACCGTCGCCTCGGCGCACGGCATCGCCTTCAGCCCCGCCGGCGGCACCCTGTATTTCGCCAGCGCCGACGGCAGCGAAATACTGGAAACTACTTACGAGCCAACACGCGCCGAGGTGGGTAGAATCAAGCCATTCGCCAGCCTGGGCGCGGCCCGTACCGGCGGCATCGCCGTCGATGCGGAGGGCGGGCTCTGGATCGCCTTGCGCGAGCCCGGGCGGCGCGGCCGCGTACGGCATGTCGCGCCGGACGGCACGCAGCTGGGCGAATACCCGGTGGCGGCTGCCCTGCCCGCGCGGCCAGCCTTTGGCGGCCCCCAGCTCAGGCAACTGGCGGTGGGTGCGCTCGATGGCGGCCTGTTCGCGGTCGGCCCCGGCGATGTCCAAGGCGCGCCGCCGGCCCTGTTCGACGACGCAGAGATGAATTGACGCTTGACGGCGACCGGCCCTATCATTACTCGCATGTCAGATCCACGCTCGGACCGTTTCGTACGATCCCACCTGAAAACGCGCCACCTGGTGCTCCTGGTCGAATTGGGCCGGCACCGCTCCATCCTGCATGCGGCACAGGCGGCGAACCTTACCCAGCCCGCCGCATCCAAGCTGCTGGGGGAGATCGAACACGCCCTGAACGTGCAACTGTTCGAGCGCTTGCCGCGCGGCGTGGTGCCGACCTGGTACGGCGAAGTGATGATACGCCGCGCCGGCACCGCCCTGGCGGAAATGGACGCAGCGCACCAGGAAGTGATGGAGCTGGTCTCGGGCCTGAGCGGCCGCGTCTCCGTCGGCACCGTGCTGACGCCTTCCGCCGGCCTGGTGACCGACGCCGTCAAGCTGCTCAAGACACGTACCGCCAAGCTGCAGGTATCGATTTCCGTCGACACCTCGAAGATCCTGGTCGAGCGCATGCGCGCCGGCGAATTCGACCTGGTGATCGGCCGCCTGCTCGATTCCAACGTCGCCTCCGAATTCAATTTCGAACCGCTGACCGACGAGCCGCACAGCCTGATCGCGGCTGCGGACCATCCTTTCGTCGACCGCAAGGACCTGCAGCTGGCCGACCTGGCGCGCGAGCCGTGGGTGCTGCCGCCGGCCGGCAGTATCCTGCGCGACCGCCTGACGTCGATGTTCCTGTCGCAGGGCCTGGAACCGCCGACCGAAGTGGTGGAAACCCTGGCCATGCCGGTGGTGGTCAACCTGCTGGCCGGCAGCCGCATGGTCGCCGCCATGCCGGAAGAAACCGTGCGCCCTTACATCGACGCGGGCCTGCTGGCCGTGCTGCCCTGGGACCTGGGCCTGCGCATGGACATGTACGGCATCGTCACGCGCAAGCGCCACCGCCTGTCGCCTGGCGCGGAAGCCATGCTGGCGGCCCTGCGCGAGGTAGCGCAGGCACGCTACCTGCGCTGACTCCCTCCCCTCAATAGCTGACGTGGTAGTCCTTGGGGAATTTCCTGCCCCCGAAGGCCTTCTTCTGCGTCCAGTCCTGCGCCGGCGCGGTCCAGTAGGAATCGTCGGCCGGCAAGCCTAGCGGCAGGAAGCTCGAGGCGGCGATATACATGCTGCCATTGTTCGAGTACCAGTCGCCCAACTCCGGCTGGTGTCCGGCAAAGCCGATGGTCAGGTAGCCGTCTTTCGTGAAATTGCCCGGCTCCGTCCAGATGGCCTTGTGCACCGCCTGCATCGCCGCGCGCACCTGCCCTTCCGGCAGGCTGGCAGGCAGCTGCTTGCGCCAGGCCAGCAGCGCCAGCGGCTGGAATGCTGCAGTGCGGTAGGTCAGCGAGCGCCCGATCGGCGGGAAGGTGCCTTGCGGCGAAATGAAGCGCTCCAGGTGTTCGCCGTAGCGCTGCATGCGTTTCTGCGCCTGCGCCAGCAGGTCGGCCGGCTTGCCGTTCCAGAACGGGCCATTGGCCCTGGCCAGCACTTCCAGGATCTCCACCAGCATCGGGTACATCACGAAGGAGTTGTAATAGTCGAAGTGGAAGGTTTCGCCATCCTTGATCCAGCCGTCGCCCACGTACCATTCGTTGACCTTGCGGATCGCCACGTTCATGCGCATCGGGTCGTACTGCTCGCCGATGGAGAGCAGGAAGGCTTCGTTCATGGCGGCGAACAGCATCCAGTTGATGTAGGGCGGCTCGATGCGGCGCAAGCCCTTGATCTCGTCGACGATGCGCTGTTTGGTGGTGGCGTCGAGCGGCTCCCACAGGGCTTTCGGCGCGCGCATCAGGGCGTTGGTGAAGTAGGCCGAATCGACCAGCGTCTGCCCGTGGCCTTCCCACGCCAGGTAGTCGGGCGATTTCGGGTCGACCGAATGCGCGTAGCTTTGCAGGGCCTGTTCGCGCAGCCGCTTGCGGGCACGGCCCTCGGCGCTGTCGTCGTCCGGCAGCGCCAGCCACGGCGCCATGCCGGCGATCAGGCGGCCGAAGCATTCCAGGTAGCTGACGTTGGGGTCGCGGCCATCCCACGTGGGGCTCAGCTCCAGCGCAAACTTCTTTTTCAGTTCGCCCCTCGACATGTTCGCCAGCACCGGGTCGGCCATCTTTTGCAGCAGGCCGGCCATGTACGCGCGGTCGCCGCCCGGCCCGGCATTCACTGCCGCTGCTCCCGCCGCGAGCGCCGGCGCGGCCGCTGCCGCCAGCCCGCCCGCGGCGCCGCCCGCCAGCAGGCCGCGCATGAAATTGCGTCGTTCCATTATTTGTCTCCGTTCTTGTCGATGTAGCGCACCATTTCAGCCGCCGCCAGCAGGTAGGCGCCGACGCCGAAATGCGCTGTCGAATTGCGGTCCACCACCTGGCCGGGAATCGCGCGGTCGCCGATCGGCTGGACATAGCCAACCTTGCCGTCCGGCTGCAGCGCCACGCGCACCAGGTAATCCCAGCCCTTGCGCGCCACCGGTCCGTACCCGGCACGGTCCAGCAAACCGTTATTCATCCCCCACAGGAAGCCGTAGGTGAAAAACGCCGTGCCGCTGGTCTCCGGACCGGGCGCGTGCTGCGGGTCGAGCAGGCTGCGCGTCCAATAGCCTTCTTCCTGCTGCGCCTTCTTCAAGGCCGCCGCCATGCCCTGGAACTTGCGCACGAACTCTTCGCGGTGCGGCGCATCCTGCGGCAGGTCGGCAAGCACCTTGGCCAGGCCGGCGAACACCCAGCCATCGCCGCGCGCCCAGAAGTCCTTGCGGCCATTGACGCTCTTGTGCGCCGGGTAGACGTAGCGCGCATCGCGGTAGTACAGCTTTTCATCCTGGTCGTACATGATGCCGTTCGAGTACTGGAAGTACGCGTGCAGCTTTTCCAGGTATTGCGGATTGCCGGTGATCTTGTACAGCTTGGTCATCACCGGCATCACCATGTACAGGCCATCCGCCCACCACCAGTAATCGTTGCGCGCGGTGGACATCTGGTACTCCATCACTTCGCGCGCGCGGGCGATGCGCACCGGGTCCTTCTCCAGCTGGTACAGGTCCGCATACGTCTGGAAGCAGATCTGCCAGTCGCCGAACAGCACGTGGTCGTCGGTTTCGCCGTAAGTCAGCTTCCACTGGCTCTTGTCGGTCGATTTCGCCCCCTGCCATTGGTTATGCTTCGCCCACTCCAGCGAGTAATCGAGGTAAGCCTGTTTGCCCGTGATGCGGTAAGCCTCCATATTGCCCGTGTGGTAGGCGGCCACGTTCCAGAACGACCATTCCCTGGCCGGCGTGTTGGCCTGCCAGTAGGTATTGACCTTGTCGATCACGGCAACCACTTCCTGGGGCGCCGGCAGCTGCGTGGCGGGTGCGGTGGCGCAGCCGCCCAGCAAGGCCAGGCCGGCCAGCAATGCAGATTGAACTAGTTTCATATTTTCCTGGGCCCATATTCGAAAAAAGCCGAAGACACTTGCGTGCCTTCGGCGAAGGAGACCGGGGACGGGAGAGAGAGTGACCGTCCCAGGACACTGCTTACAGTTTGCCGCGCAGGCCGATCTTGATGGTGCGGCCGTCGTACTTCGCATAGTCCATGCGCGTCTTCTTGCCGCTGCCGTACTGCCCGGTAGCATCCTCGAAATAATCATACGACAAGGTGTTGGACAGGTTCAGCGCGTCGAGGCGCAGTTCCAGGTTGTCGTTGATCTTGTAGCTGATGTTGCCATCGAGGTAGCCGCGGGCCGCGCGCCAGCGGATCAGGTCATCGCCGTTATTCTTCGGATTGTCACCCTGCAGGCTGCGTCCCTTGTAGTTGTACGAGAAGCGGATCGCCAGCGGGCCGTTCTCGTAATAGGCGGTGGTGCTGTAGGCATACTTCGGCACCGAGTTGACCTCGATCTCCCTGCCCGCATTGGTGATCCACTTTGCGCTGTTGAACGGATC
>CBHWEO010000066.1:0-21947 GCA_966112955.1 uncultured Duganella sp.
AAGCTGGGCAGCGGCCTGCTGTCATTCACGTTGCGCGACCGCAGCCTGGCGGCGGTGGAGGCCTTCGTGGCGGCGCTGCGCTACTTCAGGCTGGGCAACAGCTGGGGCGCGGTGCACAGCCTGGTGGCGGTGGCGCCGCTGCCGGCGCCGCGCGAAGGATGGTCGATCCGCCTGCACGTGGGCATCGAGGATGTCGAGGATTTGCAGCGCGACGTGCTGCAGGCGCTGGCCACCGTTTGACGACCAGGGAATGTTGGCTCCAGCAAAGCCAAGGGGCCTGGCCCTATCCGCGCAACGGTGCCGGGCCTAAGATGGATACATGAAGACAGCGTTCATTGCCTCCTTGCTGCTGTGCGTCCTGCTCGGCGCACCCGCAGCGGCGCGCGCGGCGGGCGACGGCCAGCGCGACTTCGACTGGGAAAGCGGGACCTGGGACACCAGCCTGCGGCGCCTCAGCAAGCCCCTGAGCGGCAAGCAGGAGTGGCTCGACTACCGCGGCACCACCATCGTCACGCCGCTGATGGGCAAGCGCGCCAATATCGTCGAATTCGACGTGCAGGGCCCTGCCGGGCGGATTGCCGGCGTATCGCTGCGGCTATACCAGCCGGACAGCGGTAAATGGAGCCTGCATTTCGCCAACCTTGCCAACGGCTTGATGACCGAGCCGATGCTGGGTGCTTTCCAGCAGGGCCATGGCACTTTCTACGGCAAGGACACGCTGGACGGCCGCCAGGTCCTGGTACGCTTCCTGATCATTCCGGTCAGCGCCAGGCAATGGCGCTTCGAGCAAGCCTATTCCCTCGACGATGGCAAGACCTGGGAAGACAATTGGATCGCCGTCGATACCCGGCGACCCTAGGCGGCAGCGGCGCTTCAGCCGCCGAGTTTCTTCAGCAGGTAGACCCAGTGATCGACGTCGTCGTCGAGCGCCTTGACCGGCAGCCGTTCGTCGCGGCCGTGCGCACGCAGGTCGACGGGCACCACGCTCCACGAGCCATCGACGCCGTACACCGGGATGCCCACTTCGCGGAACGGCCGGGCGTCGCTGGCGCCGGTGCTCATTTCCGGGTAGACCGGCACGCCGGGGTGGCGTGCATGCACGGCTTCCGTGTAGGCGGCCACGATGTCGGCGCGCAGCGGCGAGGCCAGCGAGGTCACGTACTTGTCCGCACGGGTGACCGCCACGCCCGGATCGCCCACCACTTTTTCCAGTTCGTCGCGGATGGCGTCGGGCGACACGCCCGGCATGATGCGGCAATTGACGTTGGCGGTGGCGGTCTGCGGCAGCGCATTGTTGGCGTGGCCGCCGGACAGCAGGGTGGCCACGCAGCGCGTGCGCGTCAGGCCGACCTCGCCCTCGTCGGCCTCGATGGCGTCGGCGGCGGCGCCGTCGGCAGGGTTCTTCAGCCAGGCCCGCATTGCATCGCCCAGCGGCCCCTTCTCGGTCTTTTCGCGCGCGGCGAAGTACGCCCGGGTGGTCTCGTTCATGGCCGGCTCGAAGCGGTAGGCTTCCAGGCGGCGCAGCGCATTGGCCAGCTGGTAGATGGCATTGTCGGCGCGCGGCTTGGACGAGTGGCCGCCACGGTTGCGGGCCGTGAAGGTGAAGTCGGCAAAGGTCTTTTCCGCGGTGCCGAAGGAGAAGCCCAGCGCCCGGCCATCTTCGGCAAAGGAACCGCCACCGCCGTCGGCGTTCAGGCCGTATTCCACGTCCAGCAGGTCATGCCATTTGGTGGCGCCCAGCACGGCGCCCTTGCCGTCGGTTTCCTCGTCGCCGGTGAAGAAGACGATGATGTCGCGTTTGGGCTTGAAGCCCTCCGCTTTCAGCTTGAGGATGGCGGTGGTGGTGGCCACCACGCCCATCTTGTCGTCGATGGTCCCGCGGCCGTAGTAATAGCCGCCCTTCTCCGTGAACTTGAACGGGTCGCTTTCCGACCAGTCGCCGCGCTTCGCTTCCACCACGTCCATGTGCGCCATCACCATGATCGGCTTGGCGGCCGGCTTGCCTTCCGCCCGCCAGCGCACGATCAGCGCGGCCGTTTTCTCGTAAGGCATGACCTTGATGTCGGCGGCGGGAATGCCGGCCGCGCGGTATTGCCTGGCCAGGTAGTTGGCCAGCTCCGGCACGCGGTTGCGGCCGGCCACGGTCGGGATGTTCACGGAATACTCCAGCATGTCGCGCGCCCTGGCATGCCAGGATTCGTTTGCCGGCGCGGCGGCGGCCAGGACGGGTACGGCAAGCAACAGGGCTTTCAGCAGTGGGCGCAGGGTCATGCAGGCTTCCTTTCGAAGGTGGCGGGTGTCGAGCCTCCTATGTTAGCGCGAACCAGCTAAGCTTGCGCGCAGGCGGCCGCGCCCAGCGGGCCGCACACGCGGTTGCGCCCTTCGCGCTTGGCGCAGTACAACGCCTCGTCAGCTTGCTGGACCAGCAGTTCGATGGCTTCGCCCTGCGCGGGATGGCCCACCGCCACGCCGAGGCTGAGCGTGATGTGCGGCGCCACCGCCGACGCCGGATGCGGGATGGCCAGGCCGGCGCAGGCGGCGCGCAATTCTTCGGCGATGGTGAGCGCGCCTTCCAGGCCGGTGTTCGCGCACAGGAAGACGAACTCCTCGCCGCCGTAACGCGCCGCCAGGTCGCCGCCGCGCCGCACGTGCTGCTGGAACACGGCCGCCACGGCAGCCAGGCAGCGGTCGCCTTCCTGGTGGCCCAGCGCGTCGTTATAGTCCTTGAAGTAGTCGATGTCGCAGATCACCAGCGCCAGCGGGGCGCCGTTGCGCGCGGCGCGCTGCCATTCGTCGCACAGCGCCTGGTCGAAGCGGCGCCGGTTGGGGATGCCCGTCAGGCCGTCGATGAAGGACAGGCGCGACAAGTGTTCGTTGGCCTGCTTCAGCGCTTCGGTCTTTTCCGCCACCAGCCGCTCCATCGCGCTCTGGCGCCGGCGCAACTGGCGCACGCGCAGGCGGTACAGGGTGTACATGGCGCCGCCCGCTGCCGCCATCATCAGGACGGCGAACCAGCGCGTCTGGTAGAAGAACGGCGGCACCGTGAGCGCCAGGGCCGCGCCGCCCTCGCTCCAGCGCACGCCGTCGATGCTGGCGGCGACACGGAACAGGTAATGGCCGTGCCCCAGCGCGGGGAAGGTGACGGCGCGGTTGGGGCCGACGTCGATCCATTCCGGCGCCAGGCCTTCCATGCGGTAGCGGAAGCGCACGCGCTCCGCGTTGGCCAGGGCATGGGCGTTGTACTGGATCGACACGGTCTGCGGCCCGGGGGGCAGTTCCAGCGCCGGCAATCCGCGCTGCGCTTCCGCTGCCGGCAGCGCCTGCGCCGCGCCGTTCACGGTCACGCGCTGCAGCTGCACCGCGGGCGGGCGGCTGGAGTCCGGCAGGTGGCGCGGGTCGACCGTGACCACCCCCTTGGCCGACGGCAGCAGCAGCCGGCCGTCGCGATCGAGGGCGCTGGTCGGCTGCAGGCCGCCGGCAAAGGTGGTGCTGCGCATCACGTCGCCCGGCCCGAAGCCGTCCGAACGCACCCGCGCCAGCCGGCCTTCGGCGAAGGCGTCGAGGTCGCCGCGCGCCACGCGGTAGAAGCCGCGGTTGCCGGTGATCCAGAGATAGCCGTCGCGGTCTTCCAGGATGCTCAGGCAGGTGCCGTCCCACAGGCCGTCGGCCGGGCGGATGCTGGCGATGCGCTCCTGGCGCAGCCGGTTCAGGCCATCGCCATTGCTGCCGACCCACAGTGAGCCGGCCGCATCCTCATGCAGCGACATGATCCAGTTCGACAGCAGGCCGTCGGCAACGGTCAGGGTCTTGAACTGGCCATGGCGGTAGCGCACCAGGCCTTCGCCCGCGGTGCCGAACCACAGCGTGCCGGCGCGGTCCTGCAGGATGGCGGACACGCCGCCGCTGGGCGCCCCCGGCGCCTGCACCGCTTCGAAGGCCGCGCCGGCCAGGCGCGCCAGGCCGGACTGGGTGCCGGCCCACAGCACGCCGTCGCGGTCCTGGTACAGCACCCGCACGTCCAGGCTGGGCAAGCCCTCGGCAAAGCCGGTCACCTTGCCGTCACCCAGGCGCGCCACGCCGCCCGTGTAGGTGCCGATCCACAGCGCGCCGTCGCGGTCTTCCAGCAGGCTGGAAATCTCTTCGCTGGGCAAGCCATCCTTCTTGCCCAGCACGCGGATGCCGTCCGCGTCGATGCGGTTCAAGCCGCCGCCGGCGGTGGCGGCCCAGGTCACGCCATTGCGCCCCTGCAGGATCGAGCGCACGTTGTCGTGCGACAGGCCTTCCGGCATGCCCAGCACGCCAAACGGGCGGCTGCGCAACCGCGCCAGGCCGCTGACCCAGGTGCCGACCCAGATGCTGCCTTCGCGGTCGGACAGGATCGACCACACATGGTCGCCCGCCAGCCCGCCGCCGCTGGCGATGGCGCTGAAGCGTTCGCCCACCATGCGCACCACGCCGCCGCCCCAGGTGCCGATCCACAGCGTGCCATTGGGGTCGCGGCCGAGCGCGGTCAACTGGTCGGTGGGCAGGCCGTCGGCCGCCGTGTACACCTTGATGCGTTCGCCCTGCACGCGGGCCAGGCCGCCGCCGGCGGTGGCAGCCCACACGCCGCCGGCCGGATCGGCCAGCACCGAGCGCACCTGCAGGTGCGGGAAGCCATTGTCCGGCGTGTAGGCGCGGAAGCGGCCGCCGGCGTATGCCACCAGGCCGCCGCCCGAGGTGGCGATCCACAGCACGCCGTCACGGTCGAAGGCCAGTGCGCGCAGGCGGTCGGTCGGCAGGCCGTCCGCCTGGCGGAACGTCTTCGCCCGGCCCTGCTGCCAGCGCACCAGGCCATTGCTGGTGGCGGCCCACACGGCGCCATCGGGCGCCTGGGCGAAGCCCCAGACGCGCTGGTCGCCCAGCGGGCCGGCGGCGAACACCTGGCGGAACTTGCCGTCGCGGTACAGCGCGGCGCCCTTGTTATGGCCGATCCACAGGTTGTGCTGGGCGTCCTCCATCAGGCCCAGCACCGGCTGCGACGCGATGTCGGCCGATTCGGAAGCATCGAAGGTGCTGAAGCGGGCGCCGTCGAAACGCGCCAGGCCGGCCAGGGTGCCGACCCACAGGTAGCCGTCACTGGCATGCACCAGGGCCGACACGGCGTTCTGCGGCAAGCCCTGCTCGACCTGCCAGGCGTCGAGGCGGTACTGGCTCAGGGCGCGTTCCGGCGTGATGGCCAGCAGGGGCGAGCCGGCGGGGGCGTGGGCGGACGCGGGGACGGCGGCTGCCAGGCATGCCACCGCCAGCGCTGCGCCGGCAGTGCGCAGCAGGAAGCCCAGGTGCGCGCTCAAGCCTTCAGTACCTGCAGCAGGCGCCGCGCCAGGTCGTCCGGCAAGCCGAGGGCGCCGCTTTGCAGCACGCGCACGGCGTTCGGCCGGTCTTCCGCCGACAGTTCGCGGAACGATTTGGACAGTTCCGCGACGACTTCCTGGCGCTCGGCTTCGCTCATGCCGGCATAGGCCTGCCGCATCTCGGCCTGCTCCTTCTTCATCTGATGGAACTGGCGCAGCTGCATGCGCAGCATGCCATGGAATTGCGGCGGCATGCTGGCCATCGCGGCCCGCATTGCGCCGATGTCGGGCGCTTCCTCGCCTTCCGGCGCGGCCTTCATCATCAGGGCGATGCTGTCCTCGTACTCCTTCCATTCCACCTCGCTGAGCGGCTGCGCAGCGGTGTCGTTGAACCCGGCCTGCTGCAGCAAGGCGCTGTTGGCCGCCGACATGGTGGGCCGCGGCGCCAGGGCGGCCATGCCGGGCACCAGTCCCAGCATGCCGGCGCCCGGCACGTCGGCCAGCGCCTCGCCGGCCAGGCCCGACGCCTTGTCCTTGGCGTAGGCGATGAGCTTCTCCTTCAGCGCTTGCTTGACGTAGCTGATGACGATGGCGGCCAGCGGGGCGACGGCGTAGGCCGGTGCGGCCAGGGATATCGCCAGCAGGGCGACGGCGAGCTTGCGTTTCACGGGACGTTCTCAGGACAAGGGGGATGACATTTTAACCATTTTTTACACGGCTGCGGCTTTACGCGCGGCTTTCGACGCATACATGGCCTGGTCGGCGTGGCGCATCAGCTGGTCGATCACTTCGCCGTGTTCCGGATACAGGGCGATGCCGATGCTGGCGTGCGGCTGCAGCTGGCAGCCGGCCAGCGCCAGCGGCGTGGCGATCACTTGCCGGATCTTGGCGGCCAGCGCTTCCGCCTGCGCCAGGTCGGCGACGTTTTCCAGCAGGGCCACGAACTCGTCGCCGCCGATGCGCGCCACGGTGTCGGCCTCGCGCACGCACGACGTGATGCGGCGCGCGATCGCCTGCAGCAGCTGGTCGCCGGCGATGTGGCCGTGCAGGTCGTTGACCTGTTTGAAGTCGTCCAGGTCGATGAACAGCAGCGCGCCGCGCGACTGGCCGCGGCGGCAGCGCGCAATGGCCGACTGGATGCGGTCCTGGAACAGGCGCCGGTTCGGCAAGCCGGTCAGCTCGTCGTAGCGCGCCGCGTGCGCCAGGTCGGCATGCAGGGCCAGGCGTTCGATGACGGCGCCGGCCTGCCCTGCCGTGAATTCCAGCAGTTCGATGTCGGTGGCCGGCAGCGCGCCGCGCGCCGCCAGGTCAAGGCGCATTTCGCCGAACGTCATGCCGGACGCCGACAGGGTCACGTGGTGCCAGCCCGCCAGGTCCGCCTCGCCGGCCAAGCCGGCCAGCGCCGCGCCGGCCGGCGCGCTGGCGTAGACGTGGCGCTCGCCCGGCTGCAGCACCACCACCATGCCGCGCACGGGCAACAAGCCTTGCAGGATGCCTTCGAATGCGCGGAACAGCTCCGGCAGCGTCGCCGCGCCATGGGCGGCCGTGGCCAGCGCCAGCATGCCGGCCTGGCGTTGCTCGGCCAGTTTGCGCTCGCTGATGTCGCGCGCCACGCCGATGCGCAGGCGCTCTTCGGGCGACCAGCGGGCACTCCACATGATGTGGGCCACGCTGCCATCCTTGCGCAGGTAGCGGTTTTCGAATCCGAGGCGCGGCGCCCCGCTCAGCACCTGTCCCATTTCCGCCACAGTGCGGGCCTTGTCGCCCGGGTGGATGAAGTCGAGGATGGCGCGACCGATCATTTCTTCCGGCGCGTAGCCGAAGATGGCCCGGCAGGCCGGATTGACATAGACGATGCGCCCGCCTTCATCCACCATGAAGACAGCGTCCAGCAGCAGCTCGGGCAGGCGTCCTATTGCTTGAGTCATGCAACGAGCATACCGCAAAACCCGCACGCTTCGCGAGGCTATTTGGGGCAGGCCCGTTTCAGGTAAGCGATCAGGTCGGCCCGCTCGGCCTGGTCCGCGATGCCGGCGTAGCCCATGCTTGTGCCGGGGACAACCTTGGTCGGATTGGCAAGGAACAGGTCCAGGGTCTTTTCATCCCAGACGATGCGCGAACGCTGCATGGCCGGCGAGTAGGGGAAGCCCGGCACGCTGCCGGCGCGGCGGCCGAACAGGCCGCAATGGCGTGGCCCGGTGCGGTCGTAGGTCAGCGCGTGGCAGGCCAGGCAACGTTCGTAGACGGCCTTGCCGGCGCCGGGGTTGCCGACTGCGATGGCCGGCGCGGCGCGCGCGGCGCCGGCCGCCAGCAGCAGCGCCGCAGCGGCCGCGATGGCAGCGCGCTTCATGCCATGAAGGCCGACGGCACCGGCACTTCGCCCAGCGCGTTGCGCAGCACGGCCCAGTGCATGGCTTCATCGCCCAGGATGCTGGCGGCAGCCTTGGCCAGGTCGCGGTTGCCGAACAAGGGCACGGCGCCGAGGTAGGCGCTGACGGCGCCCTTTTCCAACGCAGCGGCAAAACGCAGCACGTCGGTTTGCGACTTCAGGTTCTCGGTCGGGAAGGTGTACTTACCCCTGGCGCCCACCGCCTTGCCGCCCAGCTTGGCGATGGTCCTGGCCAGCACGTCGGCATGCTCCTTGTGGTGACCCTGGAACGTGACGGCCAGGTCGAGCACCGGCTTTTGCAGCAAGCCGCTGTCCGCGCCCAGCTGGTAAGCCGCGATGGCCTCCAGTTCGGCGCCCAGTGCCGTGTTGAGGATGCGGACATCGTCATCGGTGGACTTGCCGCCTTTCGCGGCCAGCGCATCGTCGCCTGCCAGCAGGGCCACGGCGGCACCGGACAGCAGCAGTCCGGATCTGGACAGGAAGGAACGGCGCGTGCCCTGTGCAGCGTCGTCGAGGGAAATCAGGAAGGACATGGTTTTCTCCTTGGTGTGGTCAGCGGTTGTTCAAGCGTTCGAGCACGTTGGCGACGATGCGGTCGCAGCGCGCGCCATCGAAGGCAAACGCATCCTCCAGCGCGATATCGAGCTCGCGCGACAAGGCTTCCCGCAGCAGGCCGCGGGCACGGAAGTAGCGCGTGCGCACCGTGGCTGCCGGGATATCCAGGCAGGCGGCCGTCTCCTCCACCGTCATTTCCTCCAGCGCGCGCAGCACGAACACCGTGCGGAAGGCATCCGGCAAGCCGTCGATCTTCTGCTCGATCAGGCGCCGCGCCTCGCTGCGCAGCAAAGCCTGTTCCGGTGCTTCATGGCGTTCGTCCATGGTTGCCTCCCCGTCCAGCTGGATGATGTCGGCGCCGCGGCGGCGCGTGCGGGCGATCGACTGGTTGATGACGATGCGGGTCAGCCAGGTTGCAATACTGGCGTCGCCGCGGAAGCTGTCCATGCCGCGGAAGGCCAGCAGGTAGGCTTCCTGCAGCACGTCTTCCGCTTCGGCGTCGTCTTTCACGATGCTGCGCGCCGTGCGGTACAGGGCGCGGTTGTGGCGGCGCATCAATTGTTCGAAGTCGGCCAGGTGGTTCATTGCATTCCCCGTGTTGGTGTTTTCACGACATTGGACGTTGCGCGATTCTTCCACGTTCCCGGGAAAGTGAAAAAAAGTCTGCCGGAGTTGGCAAACCGGTCATTGCCGTGCGGCAATCCGTTGCGGTATCGTGGCAGGCATGAACGCACACGACATCCCCCCATTCGAGATCCCGGAATCGGTCACGCTGGCACTGGGCAGCTGGGTGCAGCAGGCCGCCCATGACGCCGGCAGCCCGCTGCGCGCCGAAATCGAAGACTTGCGCGCCCAGCTGGCCGCAGCCAGGGCCCAGCTGGAAGAGAACGAGGACCAGATCACGCGCCTGAATGGCGAAGTGCGCAACTTCCGCAGCATTGCGGCGGATGCCCTGGTCGGCAAGGCCAAGGACCAGCTGGCGATCGAAGGCAAGGATGCCCAGATCGCCGACCTGCGCGGCCAGCTGGAACGCAGCATGGCGGCGTCGGCGGCGGTGTCGGACGCCAAGCTGGCCGCCGAAATGGAGCTGGTGGGCGCCGTCACGGCGCGCGACAATTTTGCGGCGGAAGCGGCCGAACTGCGCACCCAGCTCGAAGCCTGCCGCGCGGCGCGCCGCGGCTGATGCGACAACGCCACCCGCAGGTGGCGTTGCTGGTTATTCCGAGATCTCCACCACCTTGTAGTTCGGGTCGGCGGTGATCTGCTGCTCGGTGTAGGGCAGCTTCACCCATTGTCCCTTGGCGTACAGCTTGGTCAGGTCGTTGAAGTGCGGGCTGTCCGGATTCGACGACTGGCTGTAGGTCAGGATGCCTTCCGCCACCGGGCCGCTGTCGTCCCAGGTCACGAACTGGATGTAGCTGTTGCCGTAGGCACCGGCGTTGGTCTTGGGATCGGCCGTGTAGATCACGATGCCCGGATAGATCTCGTTGCGCACACCGCGCCAGTTCATGAAGGTATAGCGACCGCCCGGAACGGGCAGGCTGCCATCCGGCCGCGACACGGTCTGCACTTCTTCAGGCCTGGTGCGGCGCTTGGCCGCGGTGTCGAACTGGCTGCCCGCGACCAGCGCTTCCAGCTTGGCCATGGCGGCCGGGATGCCGGCCGCGCCGCGCGGCGTTTCCAGCGGGTCGGCCGGGTTGTACGGCACGCTCCACCACGCCGGGTCTTGCAGCTCGCCCAGTGCGGCATACAGTTCCGAGAACAGGATGGCGCCGGCGCTGCCCGGCGCGTGGCTCTTGTCCCATGCCTGCAGCACGCCGCAGGCATCTTTGGCGGCCGCCGACGCGCTGCCAGATGCCAGGCAGGCGGCAGTGAATTCCGGCAGCCATTTCTGCGCCTTGAAGAAGCGCGCCTGCAGGTACAGCTGCTGCAGGTTGGCCATGGTGAAGCGGTTGCCGGCCAGGCCGTCCGCGCCAGCCAGGCGGTCGCGCACCATGGCGTGGCCGGTGCGGGTGCGGTTGTTCTGCTCCGAACCTTCGGCGTCCGGCCCGGTGGCGATGATCTTCGGATAGCCGGCCAGGAATTTGCCGGCCGTCGGCCACCAGTGGCTGTCATTGGCATTCAGCACGTAGTCGCTGCGCTTGACCCAGGGCCGCTGCGCGGCGCCAATCGCGCCCGACCAGTCGCAGGCGGCGGTGGTGCCCGCCATCACCACCACGCCGGTGCTGGCCATGATGTCCTGGAACGGCGCACCCTGGTCGGCGCCCGGCACGCAGGCCGCCAGCTGGGGATCCTGCACGTTGGCCGCCACCGAGAAGTTGCCGTACAGGGCGTCGCCGGCGCGGTCGGCGGCCATGGTGTTCACCCACGGCATGGCGACAAAGGTCGACGCGGCTTCACGCAGGCTGTCCACGCTGGTGGCCTTGCCGTTCAGGAGGACCTGGTCGATCAGCTTGTAGTTGGCCAGGTTGGCATCCTGGATCGCAAAGCCCGCCGTCCTGCCCCAGGCGAAGGAACTGTCCATCAGCATCGGGCCGTATTCCGTGGTGTACAGGGTGCGCGAGAGCTGGGTCAGCGCGCCATCGGCGCCCTTCACGCTGATGGTCAGCGGCACGGCCGTCATCGCGACCGGCTTGCCGTCCTTGATGTAGCGCGTGGGGTTGGAAGGGTCGAGCGCCAGGTAACGCAAGGTGAAACGGTTATCGGTGGAGAAGGTGTGGGTCCAGGCCACCTTGTCGTTGAAGCCGATCAGCGGCAGCGGCACGCCAAGCAGGGTGGCGCCATACACGTCGTAGCCCTTGCCGGTGACGGTCAGGTGCAGCTGGTTCAGGCGCAGCGCGCCCCACCACGGGAAGTGCGGGTTGCCCAGCACCATGCCCTTGCCGCTTTGCGTCACCTCCTTGCCCAGGCCGAAGCCGTTGGAGCCGATGGTGTGCTCCTGCAGGGTCTGCAGCCCTTTGGCGATGGAGGAATTGGCGTAATCGGCGGCGGCCAGCAGGCGCTCCTTGCCCGGCTTGCGGAAGGCGGCCGTGGCGCCGCCCTTGGGCGGCTGGGCCGAGCCGATCTGCTTGATGAAAGCCAGCGAGCTGCCCGCCATGGCGGCCTGGGCGAAGCGCAGGTAGGCGTCGTCCTCGGTCATCGGCTGCACCCAGGCGGCGTTGGCGCAGCTGGCCGGCAAGCCCGCCGCCGTGGCCTCTTTCAGGTAGCGGTTATAGCCGGCGACAAAGCCGGATGCCAGGTCTTGCGCATCCGGGCTGGAAGCGGCCCGGATCCTGGCCGCCAGCTCGGGGGTGAACAGCAGCTTGTAAAAGAAATCGGAATCGACGTTGCCGAAGGTGTCGCCCAGCTGGCCCAGGTAACCGCCGGCGCCGCCGAAATACTTGGCCCGTTCGCCGTGCAGGGTGACCAGCTCCTCGGCGTACAGGCAGATGTTCTCCTTGGCGAAGGCGTAGCCATAACCGTAGCCCGCGCCCTTGAAATTGTCCGCCTTCACATGCGGCACGCCATACGAGGTGTAGCGGATCGTCGCTACGTATTTGGATCCGGTGACCGGCGGCTTGGGGGCCGGGAGCGGACCGGCCGGTTTTGGCTACCGCCATACGAGGTGTTGCGGATCGGCGCTACGTATTTGGATCGGGTGACGGGGGGATTGGGCGCCGTCCCCGGCGCCCGGTCATCGTTGCTGCTGCCGCAGGCCGCCAGCAGCAGGGGCGCGCAGGTCACGACCAGCGGTAAAAATCGTTGCCTCATCTTCTCTCCTCTCCGCAATATTAGAAACCACGCAACAATAATACGCGGAAAGAGTAACAATTTGGCAATGAATTGTATCAGCTTGCCTGATGCTATCGACGGGCTGCCAGATGTTCCAGCAGGCGCCATCCCGCCGGCCAGTCGCCCAGCATGCTGGCGGCGTTCAGGTGGCCATGGGGCCCCATATCCACCATCTCGCTGCCCCAGGCGCTGGCGCACACGCGGGCGTGCGCCAGGCTGCCGTAAGGGTCGTTGCTGCTGGCGGCGATGATGGTGGGGAATGGCAGCCGCTGCAGCGGCAACGGTGCGAAGCCCGCCGCGGCGGCCGGGAAGGCGGGGCCATGCGGGTCCGGCACGGCGACCAGCAGCGCGCCGCGGATGGGGGGCGCCCCGGCACGGGCAGCGGCGGCCGCCCAGTGCGCCACCGCCAGGCAGCCCAGGCTGTGCGCGACGAGGATGCCGCCGGGCGGCGCCTGCGCTGCCAGCGCGGCCACCCAGTCGGCGCAGTCGACGCGTTCCCAATCCGGCACCGACAGGCGCTGCCAGCCGGGGTGGGCCGCCTGCCACAGGGTTTGCCAGTGCAGCGGGCCGGAATTGCCGATGCCGGGCACGATCAGAATGTGTTGGTCCATGGCTGCCAGTGTAGGGCCCCGCTGCCAGGACGGCCATGGCAAAACAAATGAATTCAAGGCACGCTACAATGGATTCCATCGGAATGAGCTGGCTTCACGAATGAATCCAAACCTTGACCGCCTGGACTGGCGCATCCTCGAAGCGCTGCAAGGCAACGCGCGCATCAGCAACACGGAACTGGGCAAGCAGGTCGGCCTGTCGCAACCCGCCGTCACCGCCCGCATCCGCCGCCTGGAAGAACAGGGTGTGATCGAAGGTTATGGGGCGCGCGTCAACGCCCGCCTGGTGGGCCGGCCGATCTCGGCCCTGGTGCGGCTGCGCACCACCCATGCCGAGATCCAGCGTTGCCTGGAAGCCTTCGCCGCCATGCCGGAAATCGTGGCGGCCGACCGCATCACGGGCGAGGATTGCTTCATGGTCCGCATCGTCGTGGCCGAAATGCCGCAACTGGAGCAGGCCATCGACGGCCTGGCGCGCTTCGGCGCGGTCAGCACCTCGGTGGTGCTGGCCAGCTACCCGCCGAAAATCCTGCGCGGAGCATGAATTGGCGCGATGCCCCATAATCGCGGTTCATTGTCCAACCGAGAGAGTTTGCGCATGACCGGCATCACCGACTTCCCCATCCACGCCAAATGGCCCGCCCAGCATCCTGACCGCCTGCAGCTGTATTCGCTGCCCACGCCGAACGGCGTCAAGGTCTCGATCATGCTGGAAGAAACCGGCCTGCCTTATGAGCCGCACCTGGTCAGCTTCGACACGAACGACCAGCTGTCGCCGGAATTCCTGTCGCTCAACCCGAACAACAAGATCCCGGCCATCATCGATCCCAACGGCCCGGGCGGCAAGCCGCTGCCGCTGTTCGAATCCGGCGCCATCCTGCTCTACCTGGCCGACAAGACCGGCCAGCTGATCCCGCAGGACGCGGCGGCGCGCTACGAAACCATCCAGTGGCTGATGTTCCAGATGGGCGGCATCGGCCCGATGTTCGGCCAGGTGGGCTTCTTCCACAAGTTCGCCGGCCGGGAATACGAAGACAAGCGCCCGCGCGACCGCTACATCGCCGAAGCGGCGCGCCTGCTGGCCGTGCTGGAGCAGCGCCTGGCCGGCCGCCAGTGGGTGATGGGCGACCAGTACACCATCGCCGATATCGCCATCTTCCCGTGGGTGCGCAACCTGGTGGAATACTATGGCGCCGGCGAGCTGGTGGGCTTCGACAAGTTCACCAATGTGCGGCGGGTGCTGGCGGCCTTCCTCGACCGTCCTGCGGTGGCGCGCGGCCTGAAGATTCCGGCGCGGGCCTGAGCCGCGCCCGGCTTACCAGGTGAAGTCGTCCGGGATCTTGTAGTCGGCGTAAGGATCGTCTTCCGCCGGCTGTTCGCTGGCCGGCTTCCTGACCGACACCACCACTTCCGGCGCGCGCTCGGCGATCTTGTCGGCCACCACCTTCGGCACCAGTTCGGCCACGCCATCCAGCACCACGATCGCCAGGCGGCCGTTGACCAGGTGCTGCTGCACCGCGTTCGACACGTGGATGCGGTCGATCTTGCTGCCCAGCGTGAAGTGGTAGGCCACGTCGCCGTTGCCCTTGGGCTGGCGGTGCTGCTGCACCATCTGCAGCACCTGCGCCATCAGCGCCTTCTGCGCGGCGGCGGCATCGCGCTGGGCATTGAGCTCGCGCGCCCGCTCGGCGTTCTTGCGCTGCAGTTCCAGCGCCGCTTCCCTGGTCTGGTCGACCGCCTGCACGCCGGTGCGGCGCTCATCCTTCCAATGTTTGGACTTGTCCTGCTGCACCGTGTTGACTTTCTTCTTGTCGACCAGGCCAGCCTTCATCAATTGTTCTTGCAGCGAAACCATGTACTGACTCCTTACGGCACAAAACGGCGGCGCAGCAAAGGAGGCAGTTCCTTCTTCACGCAGCTCGGGACCAGCGGGTCCGGGATGAAATGATGGGCTTTGTAGTATTCCTCGGTGCCGGGCGCCGGCTCCAGGATCAGGCGGCGGATGCCCTGCGCGCGGCAATGCTGTTCGACCTGTTGCAGCAGCCAGCCGCCAATGCCGCGGCCACGGAACCTGGCCAGCACCACCAGGTTGGTGACAAAGCAGAATTCCGGGCGCGCCAGCTCCAGGCGGGCGATGGCAGCCTTCTGCTTTGCCACGGAAACCACGGCCCACTGTACCTGGCCGCGCGATTCCTTGGGGAGTTTGGGCGCTTCCCAGCCGGCGTCTTCGTGGAAGGCTTTCAGTTCCTTGAAGGGCAGCTTGTCGACCAGCGCCAGGGTGAAATTGGGGTTCGGTGTTTCTTTCATGGCGGCAGTGTACCAGAGCGGTTATAGTGGCGGCATGAAGCGACTTACCATTCTTGCAACCTTGCTGGCGGGGCTGTTGCCGGGCGCCCCGGTGGCCGCCGCCGGTGCGGCGGGCGAAGCCGCGCAACTGGCCGCACTGGTCAATGCCTGGCGCGCGGCGCCCGCCACCTGCCAGGGCCGCAAGCGCCCGGCCGTGCCGGCGCTGGGCCTGCAGCCGGCGCTGTCGCGCATCGCGCTGCGGCCCGGCACCATCCTGCTGGCCGCCCTCGACCAGGCGGGCTACGACCCGCAAGTGGCTGACGCCGTGCAGGTGGCCGGCCCGGCCGACGCGCATGCCGCCTTCGACAGCCTGGTGGAGAGCTATTGCGCCACGCTGGGCAGCACGCGCTACCGCGACATGGGCGCGCGCCGCGACGGCAACGAGTGGACCATCGTGCTGGCGACGCCCACGCCCGATCCCACCGTGCTGCTGCCGGACCAGGAGCAGGCGGGGCGGCAGCTGCTGGAAGCGACCAACGCCGCCCGCGCCGAAGGCCGCTATTGCGGCGAGACCTGGATGCCGGCCGCGCCGCCGGTGGCCTGGAACGGCCAGCTGGCCGCGGCGGCGCTGGCGCACAGCACCGACATGGCGCGCCAGGGCTATTTCGCCCACGCCGACAAGCAGGGCCGCGAAGTGCCGCAGCGCGCCGAAGCGGCGGGCTACGCCTGGCGCCACATTTCAGAAAACATTGCGCGCGGCCAGCCCACCGTGCAGGAAGCCGTGGCCAGCTGGGTCGGCAGCCCCGGCCACTGCCGTGCCCTGATGAACCCGCGCTACACGGAAATGGGCGCCGCCTACAGCATTCGCGGCGGGCGCCGCCCGGCCGCCTACTGGACCCAGGTCTTCGGCACCCCGCGCTGAGCTTGACTTCTGCCTGCCAGGGATTAGGCTGATCTGATCGGCAGCCTGCGGCATGCCGCTGCAGGTGTCGACGTTCCGGGGGATGCCATGGACACCAAAAAACTCATCAGTGAAGGCTACCGGCTGTTTGCGTCGGGCGACCTGAAAGGCCTGCTCGAACGTTATGAAGACGATGCGGAATTGATCAATCCCGAATCGGACTACCTGCCCTTCGCGGGCAGCTATCACGGCAAGCGTGACATTGCCGACTACTTCCTGAAGCTGAACGAGACGGTGCAGTGCACTTACCTGGAACCGAAGACCATGGTGGCCGAAGGCGACACCGTGGTGGTCACGGGCGATTCGAGCTGGATCGCGCGCGCCACCGGCGTTTCCTACGACAATCCGTTTGTTCACGTGTTCAAGATCCGCGACGGCAAGGTGGCGTCGCAGCGCGACTACTACGCCACCCTCTAGCTGGAGACCGAATTGCACCCGGCAAGCTGCGCGGGCCTGTCCGCCGGCGCGCCGCTGCGCCATTGAGCGGCGGCGGCGCGTGAGGGGTGGCCGCCGGGGCGGCGCTTCCACTACACTAGCGGGATGTTTGCCCGCACCCAGATCGCCGCCCTGCTGTTCGCAGCAGGTGTGGCGGCGCACGCCGCGCCGCCGCGCCTGCTGGCCGATTACTCCCATACCGCCTGGACCCGCCTGCAGGGCGCGCCCAGCGACGTCGTCAAGTTCGCCCAGACCAGCGACGGCTGGCTATGGATCGCCTCGCCGGGCGGCCTGCAGCGCTTCGATGGCGCCCGCTTCGAGCGCGTGGAAAGCCTGGGCGGGCACCGCCTGCAATCCTCCAGCACCATGGGCTTGCTGGCCACGCGCGATGGCGGCCTGTGGGTCGGCCACCGCTTCGGCGGCATCACGGCCCTGGTGAACGGGCAGGCCAGCGAGTATGGCGAGGCGCAAGGCTTGCCGCCGGGCGCCGTGATGAGCCTGACCGAAGGCCCCGACGGCAGCGTCTGGGCCTGCGTCAGCGGCGGCCTGGCCCGGCGCAAGGCGGGCGCGGCGCGCTTCGAACCAATGGCGGCCGACAGCGGCCTGCCGCCAGGGCCGGTGCGCCAGGTGCTGTTCAGCCGCAGCGGCCGGCAATGGGTGTCGGCGCAGGGCGGCGTGTACTGGCGCGACGGCGAGCAGCGCTTCCGCCGCGCCTGGCCGCATCTCGACCTGATGGCGATGGCCGAAGGCCCGGATGGCACGCTGTGGGCCACGGACGGCAAGCAGAACGGCTACCGCGTGCTGCCGGACGCGCCGGCCGGCAACCCGGCGCCGCGCCCGGCGCTGACGGCCAACGGCATCCATTTCGACCGCCAGGGCACCATGTGGCTGCTGAAGACCTATGCGCTGGAGCGCGCGCTGGCGCCGGCCGTCGGCGCGGGCGACCCCAGCCAGCAGCTGACGCGGGAAAGCGGCATCAGCGGCGGCCTGCCGCAAACCTGGTTCGAAGACCGCGAAGGCAATATCTGGATCGGCACCTCGGCCGGCCTGGACCGCCTGCGCCGCAACCGCTTGCGCATCCTGGCCACCGATGCGCCGCTCGACCATCCGGGACTGCTGGCCGACAGCGACGGACGGGTGGTGGTGGCCAACCAGGCCGGCGCCGTGCACAGCTACAGCAGCCGCGGCGAGTTGCTGCGGCGCGAAGCCAACGCCATGACGGCCGGCTACCGCGCCCCCGACGGCGCGCTGTGGTTCGGCAATGCCAAAGAGCGCTGGCGGCGTGCGCCGTCCGGCCTGGTGTCCTGGTACCCGCATCCGGCCGAGTATGCCGACCATGACGTGCAGGCCATGACGCTGGACCGAGAAGGGCGCATGTGGCTCACCATCTCGCGCCAGGGCCTGTTCAGCGCGGACGGCAAGCGCTGGACCAAGGATGGCGGCGTGGCCGGCCTGCCGCAAGGGACGGCGCCCACGCTGGCCACCGACAGCGAAGGCCGCATCTGGGTCGGCTACCTGCGCAACCGCGTGGCGGTCATCGAGCAGGGCCAGGCGCGCGTGTTCGGCGAGGCTGACGGCATCCGGCTGGGCAATGTGCTGTCGCTGCTGGTGGACGGGCCGCGCGTGTGGGCCGGCGGCGAATTCGGCGTGGGCTGGTTCGACGCGGCCGGCTTCCACGCGGTGGAGGCGCCGCTGCGCGGCATTTCCGGCATGGCGCGCACGCCGCAGGGCGAGCTGTGGCTGCACGGCGCGGAAGGCATCACCCGCATCGCGGCGGGCGAAGTGGCGCGCCTGCTGGCGGGCGCCGGCCGGACCGTGGCCAATGGCCGCGCTGGACGTGACGGCCACGCGCTGCGCTTCGAGCGCTTCGACGCCCAGGACGGCCTGCTGGGCGGCGCCGAGCAATTCCGGCCCCTGCCCTCGCTGGTGCAGGCCAGCGACGGCCAGCTGTGGTTCGCCACCGCCAGCGACGTCGCCACGCTCGACCCGCAACGCATTGCGCGCAACGCGCTGCCGCCGGTGGTGCAGGTACGCGCGCTGCGCTCGGGCGGCGTGTCTTACGCGGCGCTGCCGCAGGTTCAACTGCCGCAGGGCAGCAAGGACGTGGAAATCGACTTCACGGCCCTCAGCCTGTCGATGCCGGAACGGGTGCGCTTCAGCTACCGGCTGGAAGGGGTGGACGATGGCTGGCAGGACGTGCAAGGCCGGCGCGAAGCGTTCTACACCAACCTGCAGCCGGGCAGCTACCGCTTCCGCGTGGTGGCGGCCAACGAGGACGGGGTGTGGAACGGCGACGGCGCCACGCTGCAGCTGGACATCCCGCCCACCTTCATCCAGACCCGCTGGTTCACCGCGCTGCTGGTGCTGGCCGGCGCCCTGCTGCTGGCGGCGCTGTATGCGCTGCGCGTGCGCCAGCTCACGGGGCGTATGCAGGACTTGCTGCACGAGCGCCTGGCGGAACGCTCGCGCATCGCACGCGGCCTGCACGACACGCTGCTGCAAAGCGTGCAGGGCCTGATCATGTTCTTCGACCGCCAGGCGGCCCACCTGCCGCCCGGCAGCGAGGAAAAGGCCAGGGTCGAGCAGACGCTGGAACTGGCCGACCAGCTGATGGCCGAGGGCCGCAACTACATCATGGACTTGCGCGCCTCGGGCCAGCCGGAAGAACTGGCGCAGGCGCTGCGCCAGTACGGCCAGGTGCTGCTGAACGAGCGCTTCCAGTTCGAACTGCTGCACGCGCCGCGCGCCATGCCGCCCCAGGTGCACGGCGAAGTACTGTCGATCGCGCGCGAAGCGCTGTTCAACGCGGCGCGCCATGCCGGGGCGGCGCGCGTGTGGCTGCTGCTCGATTACGGTGCCAGCATGTTCCGCCTCGAAGTGCGCGACGACGGCTGCGGCCTGCAGGCGGCCAGCGCCGCGGGCGCCGGGCCGGGGCGCCTGGGGCACTACGGCCTGGTCGGCATGCAGGAGCGCGCCGCCGCCATCGGCGCCACCTGCACCATCAGCGCGCCGGCGCAAGGCGGCACCCTGGTGCGGCTGCAGGTGCCGGCGCAGCTGGCCTATGTGGAGCGGCGCCAGGCCGGCTGGCTGGCCAGGCTGCGGCGCTGGCTGCCCGCAGCGCCACCGGCGCCCGCAGGCGAGCCAGGCTCGCAGTAAGACGCGCCCTTCGCACAGCCAAGGGTGTGCGCATGTCTTCATTTCGGCTGCGCCGTGGCGCTACGGGCCGGCACCTGCCCCCCCCCCGAAAGAGGTAGGCGGCACGCCCCCCGATGGGCGATTCCGGCGCGGCCACGCATGGCTATCCTTTCCAGTGCCATCCACTACACAAGAAAGGTCCAAGCCATGACATCCCCTATCAGCAACCGCCGCCGCAACGTCCTGCTGGGCGCCGCTTCCGCCGCCGTCGCCGCCGGCGCCTCGCTGTCCGCTTCCGCCGCCACGCCCGCCGCTGCCGCCAAGGGCGCGGCCGGCCACGGCGCCACCTTCACCACCCGCGACGGCGTGGAAATCTATTACAAGGACTGGGGTCCGCGCAACGGCCCGGTGGTGGTGTTCAGCCACGGCTGGCCGCTGAATTCCGACAGCTGGGAATCGCAGATGCTGTTCCTGGCCGACAAGGGCTACCGCACCATCGCGCACGACCGCCGCGGCCACGGCCGCTCCAGCCAGCCGTGGGACGGCAACGACATGGACCACTACGCCGACGACCTGGCGCAGCTGCTGGACAAGCTGGACGTGAAGAATGCCGCCCTGTTCGGCTTCTCCACCGGCGGCGGCGAAGTGGCGCGCTACCTGGCCCGCCACGGCAGCAAGCGCATCGCCAAGGCCGGCCTGATTTCCGCCGTGCCGCCGCTGATGCTGAAAACCCCGGCCAACCCGGGCGGCCTGCCGATCGAAGTGTTCGACGGCATCCGCGCCGGCTCGCTGAAGGACCGTTCGCAGCTGTACCTGGACATCGCCTCCGGCCCCTTCTTCAACTTCAACCGCCCGGGCGCCAAGCCATCGCAAGGCCTGATCAACGCCTGGTGGATGCAGGGCATGATGGCCGGCCACAAGAACACCTACGACTGCATCAAGGCGTTCTCGGAAACCGACTTCACCGCCGACCTGAAGAAGATCGACATCCCGGTGCTGGTGCTGCACGGCGACGACGACCAGATCGTGCCGATCGACGCCTCCGCCAAGGCGGCCGCCAAGCTGCTGAAGAACGCCAAACTGGTGGTGTACCCGGGCGCGCCGCACGGCCTGACCGACACTCACAAGGACAAGCTGAATGCCGACCTGCTGGCCTTCATCAAGGGTTAAGCCATGGATCGCAAACTGACCACCGCGGCCGGCGCGCCGGTCGCGGACAACCAGAACGTGGAAACCGCCGGCCCGCGCGGCCCGCTGCTGCTGCAGGACGTGTGGCACCTGGAAAAGCTGGCCCACTTCCACCGCGAAGTGATCCCCGAGCGGCGCATGCACGCCAAGGGCTCGGGCGCCTTCGGCACCTTCACCGTGACGCACGACATCACGCGCTACAGCAAGGCGGCGCTGTTCGGCGCCATCGGCAAGAAGACCGAAGTGTTCGCGCGCTTTTCCACCGTGGCCGGCGAACGCGGCGCGGCCGATGCGGAACGCGACATCCGCGGCTTCGCCGTCAAGTTCTACACCGAGCAGGGCAACTGGGACGTGGTGGGCAACAACACGCCGGTGTTCTTCATGCGCGACCCGCTCAAGTTCCCGGACCTGAACCACGCCGTCAAGCGCGACCCGCGCAGCAACCTGCGCAGCGCCGAAAACAACTGGGACTTGTGGACCCTGCTGCCGGAGGCGCTGCACCAGGTCACGATCGTCATGAGCGAGCGCGGCATCCCGGCCTCCTACCGCCACATGCACGGTTTCGGCAGCCACACCTTCAGCTTCATCAACGCCGAAGGCGAGCGGCACTGGGTCAAGTTTCACTTCGCCAGCCAGCAGGGCATCGTCAACCTGACCGATGACGAGGCGGCCGCGCTGATCGCGCGCGACCGCGAATCGTCGCAGCGCGACCTGTTCGAAGCCATCGAGCGCGGCGAATACCCGCGCTGGACGCTGAAGGTGCAACTGATGTCCGAGCAGCAGGCCGCGCAGGCGCCGTTCAATCCCTTCGACCTGACCAAGGTGTGGCCGCACAAGGATTACCCGCTGCACGAGGTGGGCGTGCTGGAGTTGAACCGCAACCCGGACAACTACCACGCCGACGTCGAACAGGCGGCCTTCACCCCGGCCAACGTGGTACCGGGCATCGGCTTCTCGCCCGACCGCATGCTGCAATCGCGCCTGTTCGCGTATGGCGACGCCCAGCGCTACCGGCTGGGCGTGAACCACCACGCGATCCCGGTCAACACGCCGCGCTGTCCCTTCCACAGCTACCACCGCGACGGCGCCATGCGCGTCGACGGCAACCACGGCGGCAGCATCGGCTACGAGCCGAACTCGCACGGCGAATGGCAGCAGCAGCCTGATTTCGCCGAGCCGCCGCTGGCCCTGGAGGGCGCCGCCGCGCGCTGGAACCACCGCGCCGACGACGACTACTACAGCCAACCGCGCGCCCTGTTCCGCCTGATGGACGAACAGCAGCG
>CBHWEO010000067.1:0-21497 GCA_966112955.1 uncultured Duganella sp.
CCAGGCCCCGGAGCGCAGGTAGCCTTTCAGCAGGGCCGGCACTTGGACGGCGCGCGCCGCTTCCACCTTCTCCACCGGGAACGGCAGGTGCGGCGTCACACGGTATTCCGCGGGCGCCAGGTGCTTCTGGCGCAGTTGCTCGTAGACGGCGACGGCGTTGTGGCCGCCGTCGGCCAAGCTGATGCTGGCGCAGCCGATCAGGTATTCGCACTGGTGGCGGCGCATGTATTCGGCCAGGCCGGACCACAGCAGCATGATCACGCTGCCGCCGCGGTAGTCGGGATGGATGCAGGCGCGCCCGGCTTCCACCATGCGGCTGCGCAGGTGTTTCAGGCGGCCCAGGTCGAACTCGTTCTCCGAGTAGTGGCGGCCCAGCTTGCGGGCGGCGGCGGGATTCAGCAGGCGGTAGGTGCCCACCACCTTGAGGGTGGCGGTGTCGCGCACGATCAGGTGGTCGCAGGCGGCGTCGAATTCGTCGCAGTCCAGGCCATCCGCGGTGGCCAGGGCGCTCAGGCCCTGGTTTTCGATGAAGACTTTGTAGCGCAGGCGTTGGACTTCGCGCACCTCTTCCGGGGTGGCTGCCATGCTCAGTACCAGTCGCGGGGTCGTTACCCGCTGTTCGGCGGTGGCAATCGTGGTTTGCATGCTTCGTCCTTTCTTGTAGTGACGAAGCCAGTTTGCAATCCTATTGCTGCATGAACATGACAGCCAGGTTTCAGGAAAATGACATCAGGCCTTCTTCGGGCGGCCGGTCTTCAACTGCGGCAGGGAGGCCAGGACTTGCTTCAGGGTGGCCATATCCAGGCGGCTGATCAGGGCGACGCCGATGCGCAGCAGCTCGGATTTTTTGACTTCCACCCCGTTCTTCAGGCAGGTCTTCTTGACCTGGCCAAGCACGGCGTATTCGGATTCCGGCATGGTGAAGCTGTCGCGCACCAGCTTTTCCTTGTGCGGTTTGGCGGGCTTTTCGGCCTTGGCCGGCTTGGCTGGTTTGGCAGCGGGTGCCGGCGCCGGCGCGGCGGCAGGCTTCGCGGCGCGCTTGGCCGCAGGCTTTGCGGCCGGCTTCGCGGCGGCAGGCTTCACGGCAGCCTTGGGTGCTGCGGTCTTGGCGGCGGCTTTTACCGGCGCGGGCTTGGCGGCGGCCGCGCGCTTGGCGGCTGGCTTGGCGGCTGGCTTGGCGGCTGGCTTGACGGCGGCCTTGGCGGCCGGAGTCTTTGCTTTCGTTGCGTTCATGGACACTCCATTGCTAAACAATATAAACAGTATATCCGATTATCACGCAACAGTGCGGACGCTGAAATCCACGCCCACCTCATCCCAGAATTCCTGCTCCTTCTCCATCCAGTAAGACAGCGTCGGTTGACTGGTCACGCAGTCGCGTTTCAATTCCAGGTCGATGCGGTTCTTCATGCGCAGCCGCACCGCGCGGTCGTCGACCTCGATCCGGCAATGCATGAACAGGATGGCCAGCCGCAGTGCCACCACCGCCTTGGCGAAATCGCTGTCCGACAGATGCTCGCTGACCTTGCGCAGGTTGCCCTTCTGCGCCAGCACCAGGCGCCCCATCAGCTTCTGCTCGCGCGTGGTAAAGCCCGGCAGGTCCGCGTTTTCGACCATGTAGGCCGCATGCTTATGGTAGCCGGTCTGCGACACCACCAGCCCCACTTCGTGCAGCTGCGCGCTCCAGTACAAGTGGCGCGGCAAAGCATCGCTGGCCGGCTTCATCTGCGCGAACAGCACGGACGCCGCCTCCGCCACACGGCCGGCGCGGTCCGAATCGATGTGGAAGCGTGCCAGGAAATCGCTCACCGACTGCTCGCGGCGGTCGCGCCGTGTGGAGCGCAGGTACAGGTCCCACATCACGCCCATGCGCAAGCCCGCGTCGATCGGTTCCAGGCGCTCGATGCCCAGTTCCTGCACCACGGCGATCAGGATCGCCAGCCCGCCGATCACGGTGCTGGCACGGTCCGGCCGCAAGCCAGGCATGTCGATCTTCGCCACCTGGCCGAACTCGATGAAGCGCTTGCGCACCGCATTCAGGGCCGCCAGCGTGATGCCGTCGCCCAGCTTGTTCTTTTCAATGATCTCGCCGATGGCGCGGATGGTGCCGGACGAGCCGTAAGCCCGCTTCCAGTATTCGGGATGGTAAGGCGGCGCCCCATCCTCGAAATGCGAACGCGCCGACAGCACGGCCGCCTCGAAGGAGCGCGCATCCACGCGGCCGCCCACGAAGAAGGACAGGCTTTGCTTGACGCTGCCCACGCTGAACGATTCGACGCGCTCGATATCGAGCCCGCGCCCCAGGATCAGTTCCGTCGAGCCGCCGCCGATGTCCACCACCAACCGCCGCTCGTTGGGCTGCTCCAGCGCATTGGCCACGCCCATGTAGATCAGGCGCCCTTCCTCCTCGCCGGAGATGATCTCGATCGGGTAGCCAATGGCCTGCTCGAGCTGCGGCAGGAAATCGGCCGCATTGCGCGCCTGGCGCAGGATGGCCGTGGCCACCACGCGTACGCCTTCGAACTGGTAAGCCGCCAGCGCAATGCGGAAATTCTTCAGGCACAGCAGCGCGCGCTGCAAGGCTTCATCGGTGAGGTTGCCGGTGGCATCCAGGCCGGCGGCAAGACGGATCGGTTCGCGCATGCTGTTAAGCACGCGGATTTTCTCTCCATCGTGATGGCCGATGGAAAGTCGAAAACTGTTGGAGCCCAGGTCCACTGCGGCGTACATCGAGGAATCCATTTATATCGTTTATAACGAAAATGGTAGCACAGTACGCCTGCAGTATTACGCTGTCATGACAAGGACTCCATGGACATCGGTTCCGGCGCCTGGGCCACCTGGTTTTCGCCGCGCACCTTGGCGGCCTGCAGGGCTTCGTCGGCGCGCTTGAACAGGCTGACCGTGCTGTCGTCGGCGCGGATGGTCGTCACGCCCATGCTGGCGGTCAGCTTGATGACGGCACGCTCGGCCTTGACCGGCATCGCTTCGATGGCGCGGCGGATGCGTTCCGCCACCATCAGCGCATCTTCCAGCGAGGTGCGCGGCAGCTGGATGGCGAATTCCGCGCCGCCCAGGCGCCCCATCAGGTCGGAATCGCGCAACTGCTTCTTGCAGGTTTCCACCATGGTTTTCAGGGCCGCGTCGCCGGCCGCATGGCCGTAGCTGTCGTTGACGCGCTTGAACTGGTCCAGCGCCAGGATGATCATGGCAGTCGGCTGGCCGGGGCGGCGCGCCAGCGCCATCCACGGCGCCAGCGCCTGGTAGAAGCCGCGCCGGTTCGGCACGTCGGTCAGCGGGTCGATAGTTTCCAGGCGCGCCAGTTCCTGCTGCAGCTTTTCGCGCGACAGCAGCAGATAGCCGAAGGCATTGGTCAGCATCATCAGGTAGAAGCCGCCGAAGCCAAACACCTGCATCAGGGCCGGGCTGACCCAGGACAGGCCCTCCGGATAGGCCGCAGTCAGCAGGCCGCGCCCCGCCACCACCAGAGACAGCACGGCCATGGCGACCACCAGGAAACGCCGCAGCATGCTGCCACCGCGCCAGGCGCGCGCCAGCGCCAGCACGCCGGCCAGGAAGAAGAAACCGACAAACAGGGAACCGACCGCAATGCGCACCGTCGGCGCCGTGTCGAGCACATGGAAGGCCAGCAGCAGTCCGGCGGCCAGCGACAGCGCGGGATACAAGATGCTGCGCCAACGCGTGCGGCCATAGGTTTCCCACAGGGCGCCCGCATCGAGGGCAAAGCCGGCCAGCAGCACGGCATTGGCCAGCGGCCCGGCCAGCAATTCCGGCACCACGCCGCGGAAGTACAGCAGGAACCAGCCCACGGCCTGGCACTGTTTGGCAACGGCCCAGGTAGAGAGCGTCAGCGACTTCTTGCTCTCATACTCGAAGAAAAACAGCGCCGCGCATAAACTGAGGTTGCCCAGCGCCAGGGCGAGAACCAGGGTCTTGATATCCATTGCTCAGCGGCCGGGCCGCGCTCAGACTTCGTGTTCGACGTTCGTGCTGCCGTCGCCGATCTTGCTGGCCCAGGCTTTGGAAAAGAATTCTTTCTCGTCTTCGGTCGGCATATCGTGCCAGAAGACGATCAGGGTGCCTTTGTGGTCATGCAGCTGGCTGACCTTTTCGATGAATTGCTGCTTGCCCGCCTGGTCGGCCAGGGCGGCCACATAACCATACACGCGGGTCAGGCGCTCGATACGGTCCGGTTCCGTGAAGCTGTTGGTCGCGGTAATGGTTGGATGGTCTAAGAACATAAATCGTCTCCAAGCTGCCTATGTTGGCAATGTACCTATAAATGTTGCCGATGTAAACGCGCGCGCCCACCGTCGGTGCTCATCCGGTACACTGGGGTGGAAACCGGAGCCCGGCAGCTTATCAGATCATCACCGTTCGTAACAAGTTGACAAAAATGCCTTCCGTCCCCGACCACCGCCCCCTGGTGCGCCACCGGCGTGGCCGCCTGTCGCTGGAATTCACACCCGGCGAGGTGCAGAGCCAGATGGATCCGGCCGATCCGGATGCCCTGGTGCTGGCCTACGCGCGCGCGATGATGTGCTTTGTCCTGTTCAAGCCACAGCCCGAGCATATCGTGATGGTGGGCCTGGGCGGCGGTTCGCTGGCCAAGTTCTGCTACCGCTACTTGCCGCAGTCCCGCATCACCGTGCTGGAATTGCGGGCCGACGTCATCGCCCTGCGCGACCGCTTCGCCATCCCGCCCGACGACCGGCGCTTCCGCGTCATCCATTGCGACGCCGCCCGCTATATGAAGGAATTGAAGGATAGCGCCGACGTGCTGCTGGTGGACGGCTTCGACGCCGATGGCCTGCCCAGCGCGCTGACCACCGAGCATTTCTACGCCGATTGTCGGCGCGCGCTGCTGCCGGACGGGGTGCTGGCTGCCAACGTCTTCAGCTATGACCCGAAATACCGCAGCGTGCTGGTGCGGCTGGCGAATGCCTTCCACGACCGGGTCTGCCAGTTCAACGGCATCGCCGGCAATAACCACATCCTGTTCGCGATCCGCCCAGGACGAACGCCCGGCACGCCGGCCAGCACCATGCAGCGCCGGGTGGCCGCCTGGGGCAGCCCGACGCCGGGGCTGGGCTTCGGCCTGGCCAACCGACTGTTGGCAATTTACACCGTTGCGCGCCTGCGCAAGGGAAATTTGCAAGGAATTTAAGCTTTGTTACTCTACAGCTAGGAGATTTGTGACAAACTACATTTTTTAAACAAGGGACACCATGGCAGGTCGGGGCGGGAAACTTTCGCACTACGGTGCAGCTGCACTGACGCTGGGCGCAGGCCTGGCGGCGACCGCCGTTCTCTTTGTTTCCGTCAGCGCCCTCGAGTTCAGCAAGATGGAACTGGGCTTCCAGCAGCGCGCCAACGCGCGGGTCACCGCCATCGAGCGCGGGCTGGCCGATGCCGTGGAAGTGCTGAACGTGATCAATGAGCTGTTCCGCACGGTGCAGCCGGTCAGCCGCGAACAGTTCCACACCTTCTCCGAACCGCTGCTGCAGCGCTACCCCTTCATCCAGGCTTTCAACTACCACCGCGTGCTGTCGCATGCCGAACGGCCGGCGTTTGAAGCGGCCATGCAGGCGCGCTTCCCCGGCTTCCGCATCACGGAGATGACGTCCGAAGGCATGGTGACGGCGCCGGAGCGCCCCTATTACAACATCGTCGAATACCTGGAGCCGCTGAAGGGCAACGAGCCCGCGCTGGGCCTGAATTCCGGCCGCAATGTGCAGGTACGCGCCGCCATCGACCGCATCCTGCACAATGGCCGCCCGGCCGCCACCGACCAACTGCAACTGGCGCAGGACCCGGCCCAGCGCAACAGCTTCATCATGATCATGCCGGTGTACAAGCCTGGCATGCCGACCGATACCCGCGCCGAGCGCCATGCCGCCTGGGCCGGCGACACGGCGGCCGTGATCCGCACGCCGCACCTGGTGCACACCATCCTGCAGCAGAACGGCTTGCTGGACGACCCGGGCCTGGGCCTGAGCGTCTATGCCGGCGACCCGGGGGAAGCAGGCAGCCTGGCTTACCGCCAGGGCCCGCCGCCCACCAGCAAACAGGAACACTGGCTGCACCGCTGGCTGGACTTCGACTACCACAGCAGCGACATGCGCAGCTTCGATGTGCTGGGCCGCACCTGGCATATCCGCAGCGACGACCTGCCGCGCCCCTTCCTGGCCGACCACCTGGGCTCCCTTGGCGCCCTGCTGGGCGGCCTGCTGTTCAGCGCCCTGGCCTCGGCCTTCGTGCATACGCTGGTGCAGCGTTCGCGCCGCGTGCAGCTGCTGGTCGATGCGCGCACCGCCGACCTGCAGCGCTCCAACCAGCGCCTGGCCGAAGACGTGGCCGCGCGCAAGCGCACCGAGCGCGCGCTGCAGGAATCCGAACACCGCTTCCGCCGCCTGCTGGCCCTGTCCTCCGACTGGTACTGGGAGCAGGACGCGCAGTTCCGCTTCACCCATATCACCGGCGGTTTCTTCGAAAAAGGCCACGTGGCGAAGGAAAACTTCCTCGGCCGCACGCGCTGGGAATGCACGCCCGAGCTGTACACCAGCAGCACGGGGCGCGACCATATCAACAAGGTGCAGGCGCGCCTGCCCTTCTCCAACTTCGAATACAGCATCGTCGGCCAGGATGGCGTGACGCGCTGGTTCAATACCAGCGGCGAGCCGGTGTACGACGCCCAGGGCGACTTCAAGGGTTACCGCGGCACCGGCACCGAAATCACGGAACGCAAGGAAGCGGAGCAGCGCATCCAGCACATCGCCCATCACGACGTGCTGACCGGCCTGCCCAACCGCGTGCTGCTGCAGGACCGCCTGCAGCAAGCCATCGCCTACGCCAACCGCAGCGGCTTGCCGATGTGGGTGGTGCTGATCGACCTGGACCGCTTCAAGTTCGTCAACGACAGCCTGGGCCACAAGGCCGGCGACCAGCTGCTGCAGACGGTGGCCAGCCGCCTGCAATCGAGCGTGCGCGAAAGCGATACCGTGGCGCGCCTGTCGGGCGACGAATTCGTGGCCATCCTGAGCCAGTACCCGGACGAACAGCTGTCGCCAGCCATCATCGAACGCGTCATGAAGGCGCTGGCGCAGCCGGTCCTGCTGGAAGGGAAGGAATTCTTCGTCACCTGCTCCATCGGCGTGGCGGTGTACGACGCCGACGGCACGCCGGCCCAGCACCTGATCGAGCACGCCGACATCGCCATGTACTCGGCGAAGAAGCTGGGCCGCAACACCTTCCAGTTCTACCAGCCGGAAATGAACGATGAAGCGCAGGAGCGCCTGCGCATCGAAAGCGCGCTGCGCAACGCGCTGGAGCGCAATGAATTCGTGCTGCATTACCAGCCGCAGGTGGACCTGGACTCAGGCGCCATCGTCGGCATGGAAGCGCTGCTGCGCTGGCAGCATCCGGAACTGGGCATGGTGCCGCCGGCGCGCTTCATCAGCCTGGCCGAGGAAACCGGCCTGATCGTGCCGATCGGCGCCTGGGTGCTGCGCACCGCCTGCCAGCAGGCGCGCGTCCTGCACGATGCCGGCTTCCCGGACTTGCGCATGGCGGTCAACCTGTCGGCGCGCCAGTTCGCGCAGCCGGAACTGGTGTCGAGCATCGCCGCCGTGCTGGAGGAAACCGGCCTGCCGCCGGCCGCGCTGGAACTGGAACTGACGGAAAGCCTGTTCATGCACGACGTGGCGCAGGGCGTGCACCTGCTGCACGAACTCAAGTCGCTGGGCGTGGCGCTGTCGATCGACGACTTCGGCACCGGCTATTCCAGCCTGTCCTACCTGCGCAATTTCCCGATCGACGTGCTGAAGATCGACCGCTCCTTCGTCAACGACATCGCCACCGATGCCGACGACGCGGCCATCGTGGTCTCCGTCATCGCCCTGGCCCATAACCTGGAGTTGCGCGTCATTGCGGAAGGGGTAGAATCCGAAGAGCAACTGGAATTCCTGCGTCGCCATGGCTGCGACGAAATCCAGGGCTACTATTTCAGCCGTCCCGTCGATGCTGCCGACATGCGCCAGATGTTGCAGGACGGAAAACATTTAACCAGCGCCGCCCCTCGCCGGCTGCGCGCTTGAGGAGAGCGAAATGAACAGCGTCGACCTGCATCGCCAGCAAGTGCGCAGCGACCATCGCACGCGCGACATCGTCAACCAGGCCATTGCCGCCCTGCCCGAAGTGGGCTTGCGGCGCGCCGCCGAATTCCTGTTCGCGATGGGGGTGCCGCACCCGGTCGCGCTGCGCACGCTGGTCTATCCGACCCAGCGCCGCCCCTACCCTTAAGCCTTCTTCATGGCCGCCGCCACCTGCTGGCGCGCGGCCTTGCGCAGCTTGGCCGCTTCGAAACGCGCGATCTGTTCCGGCGTTTGCGGCACCAGCGGCGGCACCGCCTGCGGCTTGCGGTCCTTGTCCACCGCCACCATCGTGAAATAGCAGCTGTTGGCATGGCGCACAAGGCGCTGCTGGATATTCTCCGCCACCACCCGGATCCCCACTTCCATCGAGCTGGTCCCCGTGTAGTTGACCGAGGCCAGGAAGGTCACCAGTTCGCCCACGTGGATGGGCTGCAGGAACATCACCTGGTCCACCGACAGCGTCACCACATAGCTGCCGGAATAGCGGCTGGCGCAGGCATAAGCCACGCCGTCCAGCAGCTTGAGGATGGCGCCGCCGTGGACGTTGCCGGAGAAGTTGGCCATATCGGGCGTCATCAGGACGGTCATCGACAGCTCGTGCGCCGACCAGTGCATCGTATTTTCCATCGCCATGCAGGGGGAGTTATAGATGGCTATATGCTACCCGATGGCGCGGCAGTGCGCTCATCGATATCGATGATGCAGCCATTCCAGCTGCGCACCTGGCCCTGTTCGTCGAACAGCGGCGTGGCCAGCATGCTGGCGCGCCGCCAGCCGCCGTGCGGATGGTTCAGGCGGATTTCCGTTTCCCCGCCGGCGCCGCTGCGGATCGCTTCACGCCAGGTGGCCAGGGCGCGCGCGCGGTCGTCCGGGTGCACGGCATCCAGCCACGCTTCGCCATCCTCGCCGCCGGCGCCGGTTTCCCAGCTGGCCTGGGCCAGCCCGCGCAGCAGCTCGCGCAAGCGGCTTTCGCTGGCGCGCAGGGCAGACTGGGCGCGCGCGCGTTCGAATTCGACGCCGATACGGGCTGCCGCTTCCGCGAACAGGGCAATTTCAGGCCGCGTCCAGGCGCGCCGGCCAGGCTGGCATGCCAGGAAAAAGCCCAGCCACTGCGCGCCCTTGCGGCATACGGCCGACAGCATGGCGCCGCCCGCCAATGCGGCCAGACCACCGGAGCCGCTTGCACCGGACAGGCCGGCTTCGACGGCGACCTCCCCTTCGCGCCAGCAAGCCTGCACCCCCGGTTCGATGGCCTCCATCGCCCCTTCGCCCTGCAGCGGCGCCGCGCCATCGGCGTGACCGGGCAGCCAAGCGTAGCGCTCGCCACGGATTTCGGCATAGGCAAGCCGCGGCACGCCCAGCCGCTCACCGAGCATCGTGCAGCCCAGCGCCAGCAATTGCAGCGGGTCTTCCAGTGGCCGCAGGCGGTCGCCCAGCGCCAGCAGGAATTCCTGGTCGCCGGCCAGGGCCTGCGCTTCATCTTCGGCAATACGGCGCCGGCTGATGTCGAAGAAGGTCATCACGGCGCCGGCGATGGTATCGTCGCTGGTCCGGTAAGGACGCACGCGCACGATGTAATGCCGGCCGTCAGTGCCCGCCACTTCGCGCTCCAGCGGCTGCAGGCTGTCGAAGGTGCGCGCCACGTCTTCCTCCAGTTGCGGATAGTGCAGGTGGTGCGTGATGTCGAGCAGGCTGCGGCCCACGTCGCGCGGGATCAGGTTGAAGATGCTGGCCGCGCGGGGGGTGTAGCGCTTGATAACCAGGCGCTGGTCGACGAACACGGTGGCCAGGTCGACCGACTCGATCAGGTTTTTCAGGTCGTCGTGGGCCTTGCCGGTGTCTTCCAGCCGCGCCTTGAATTCGGCATTGATGGTGGAGAGTTCCTCGTTATTCGACTGCAGGTGTTCGCAGTTGCTTTCCGCCACCGCCAGCCGGTCGCGCATCTCCTCGACCGAGGCCGGCGCCGCTAGGGGCGCCGTCGGCCGGGTCGCTGCGTGGGGCGCGGCGGGCAGGCGGGGAGCTGCCGGCAGCTCGGCGGCGACAGCGCGCGCCTGGTAGATGCGGCTGGCGCGGTCCACCTGCACGAACAGCTGCGGCATCGAATCGGCGGTTTCGGCGCCGCCCAGGAACAGGAAGCCGCCCCGTGCCAGGCCGAAATGGAAGCGCTGCAGCACATGCTTCTGCATCGCACGGTCCAGGTAGATCATGAAGTTGCGGCAACTGACCAGGTCCAGCCCGGAGAATGGCGGGTCGCGCAGCAGGTTGTGGCTGGCGAAGGTAATCAGTTCGCGCAGCGATTGCCGCACGCGGTATTGCTTGCCGGTGCGGACGAAATAGCGTTCCAGGCTGGCGGCCGGCACTTCGTCCTGGATCGATTCCGGGTACAGGCCGGCGCGCGCCACGCCCAGCGCCTGTTCATCGATGTCGGAAGCGAAGATGTGGATCTGCGGCGGATCCGGCATATTGCGCACCATGTCGGCCAGCAGCATCGCCAGCGTATAGGCTTCCTGGCCGGTGGAGCAGGCCGCCACCCACGCGCGCAACTGGCGCCGCGACTGTCCCGGGTCGGTCCCCTCGGCGCGCGCCTCCATCATGGCCGGCAGCGCCACTTCGCGCAAGCGCTCGAACGCCTGCCGGTCGCGGAAGAACCCCGTCACGCCGATCAGCAAGTCCTTCATCAGCCGCGACGCCTCATCGCCATCGCGCGCCAGCAAGGCGCGGTAAGCAGCCACATCGCGTACGCCGTGCAGGTGCAGGCGGCGTTCCAACCGGCGCAGGATGGTGGGCCGCTTGTAATGGCGGAAGTCGTGCCCGGTGCGTTCATGCAGCATGGCCAGTACGTCGTGCAGGGCCTGCGCCTCGCCGTCGGCGTCGACTGCCGGAGGGGTGCCGGCTGCAGCTTCGTACAGCATCAGCAGCCGCGGCCCGATTTCCTTCGCCGGCAGCACGATGTCGGCCTCGCCGGCGTCAATGGCGGCCTGCGGCATCTCGCCGAATTGCGCATCGGCCGGCAGCTGGACAATGGCACTGCCGCCCTGCTCCCGCAGCGCCGCCAGCCCGCCGCAGCCATCATGTCCCATGCCCGACAACAGCACGCCGACCGCTTGCCCTCGGTGCGACAGGGCCAGCGAATGGAAGAAATAGTCGATGGCGCCCAGCGTCGTGCGGCCGCCATTGGCCTCATCAAGGAACAGGAAATTGTCCTCGACCTTGAGCAGCGTGCCCGGCGCGATCACGTACATATGGTTGGCCAGGATTTCGATGGGGTGCCGGTTGACCTGGTGCACGGGCATGTTGCTGAAACGCTGCAATGCCTCCGCGCACTGGCTCGGCTGGTCGGGGGCCAGGTGCATGACCAGCACGATGGCAAAACCCGGCGTGGACGGCAAGCCGGGCAGCATGCGCGCCAGCGCTTCCAGCCCGCCGGCCGACGCACCGATGCCGACCAGCGGGAACTTCACGCCGGCCTCGACCTGCTCGATGCGGTCATTCAGGTTGCGAGGCTTCATCCAGGGCTCCTGGCCCATTCTAGCCCGGCCCGGAAAATTGGCGTTTCCGCTATGGATAAAGTATTCTTCCGGCAGCTTCTTCATCGAAAGGATACCCAATGAAGTTGAAAGTTCTGGCAGCAGTACTGGCCTACGCGGCCGCCTGCCACGCCACGGCCGCGCTGACGGCCGACCAGGTCAAGACCTTCACGCTGAACAACGGCATGAAGTTCATCGTGCTGGAAAGTGCGAGCATCCCGAACGCCAATATGTACACGTTCTGGAAAGTCGGCTCGCGCAACGAAGCGCCCGGCATTACCGGCCTGTCGCACTTCTTCGAGCACATGATGTTCAACGGCTCGAAGCACTACGGTCCGAAAATGTTCGACCGCACCATGGAGGCCAACGGCGGCGCCAACAACGCCTACACCAACAGCGACGTGACGGTGTACCAGGACTGGTTCCCGGCCACCGCGCTGGAGACCGTATTCAGGCTGGAAGGCGACCGTATCGCCCACCTGTCGATCGACCCGAAGATGGTGGAGAGCGAGCGTGGCGTGGTGCTGTCCGAGCGCAGCACCGGCCTGGAAAACTCCAATGTGCGCATGCTGATGCAGGACTTGAACAGCGTGGCGTTCGTGGCCCACCCGTACGCGATCCCCACTATCGGCTGGGAGTCCGACATCAAGGCCTGGACCCAGCAGGACCTGCAGAACTACTTCCGCACTTACTACGCGCCGAACAATGCGGTTTCCGTGATCGTCGGCGACGTCAAGTTCGACCAGGTGAAGAAGCTGGCCACCAAATACTTCGGCACCATTCCCAAGCGCGCGGCGCCGCCGGCCGTGCGCACCGTGGAGCCCGAACAGAAAGGCGAACGCCGCCTGTTCGTCGCCAAGCCTTCCGCCACCGCGGCCAACCTGATGGTGGCCTACAAGGTGCCGGAAACCGCCTCCCCCGAAAACTATGCGCTGGACGTGCTGCAATCGCTGCTCGCCGACGGCAAGACCTCGCGCCTGTACAAGGCCCTGGTGGAAACGCAGCTGGCAACCAGCGTCGGCACCCTCAGCACGGACGGTTTCGATCCCGGCCTGCTGTACTTGTTCACCGTGGCCGCCGCCGGTGTCGAACCGGCAAAGCTGGAAAAGGCCATGTTGGACGCCATCGACAAGGTGGCAACGGAAGGCGTGAGCGAGGAAGAACTGCAGAAGGTGAAGAACGCCAAGCTGCTCGGCATTTACCGCGCGCAGGAAACCATCAACGGCAAGGCGCAAATGCTGGGCAACTACGAAGTATTTTACGGCGACTACCGCAAGGCCTTCGATGCCCCGGCCGCCTACGAAAAGCTGACCACGGCCGATATCCAGGCCGTCGCCGCCAAGTACCTGAAGAAGTCGCAGCGCACCATCGGCGTGCTGGCCGCGAAGGAGGAATGACCGATGAAGAAACTGATGTCCGTAGTGCTCACCGGCGCAGCCGCCGCCTCCGCGCACGCCGCCGAATTCAAGCTGCCGGCCTTTGAAACCGCCAGGCTGCCGAACGGCCTGACCGTGTACCTGATGGAGCGCCACGACGTGCCGCTGGTGGCCGTGCGCGCCGTGGTGAAGGCCGGCGCCGTCAACGACGGCAAGCAGGCCGGCCTGGCCAACCTGACCGGCGACGGCGTCCTGCTCGGCACGGCCAAGCACAGCAAGGCCCAGATCGACCAGGCCTTTGACTTCCGCGGCGCCATGCTGGCGGGCGGCGGCGGCGTCGAACAGTCGACGGTGGCCGCCAACTTCGCGCGCAAGGATACCGATACCCTGTTGCCGCTGTTCGCGGAACTGGTGCAGGAGCCGAGCTTCGACGCGGCGGAACTGGACAAGCTGCGCACACGCAAGGTCAATGGCCTGAAGCAGGCCAAGGAAAGCCCGCGCCAGGTGGTCGGCACTTATTACCGCGCCATGCTGTTCGGGAACACGCCCTACGCCAACCCGCCGACCGGCACCGTCAACAGCCTGTCTTCCTTGAAACAGGATGACGTGAAAGCCTTCCACAAGCGCTACTTCCGGCCGGATAACGCGGCCCTGGTGGTGGTCGGCGATTTCGACCCGGCCGAGATGCGCCGCAAGGTGGAAACCCTGTTCGGCCAGTGGAAGGCGGAAGGCCCGGCGCCGCAGCGCGCCGATTACGGCAAGGTGCACGCCGACAAGCCGCGCGTGTGGCTGGTGAACAAGTCCGACGCGATCGAGACCACCTTCCTGATCGGCGGGCCGGGTATCGCGCGCAACGATCCGGACTATGTGCCGCTGCAGGTGCTGAACACGGTGCTGGGCGGGCGTTTCACATCCTGGCTCAACGATGAGCTGCGCGTGAATTCCGGGCTGACCTACGGCGCCAATTCGAGCTTTGCCACGCTGTCGCAGGCGGGCACCTTCTCAATCTCCAGCTTCACCGCGCTGCCGAAGACGGAAGCGGCGCTGGACCTGGCACTGAAGACTTACGACCGCCTGTGGAGCAAGGGCATCGACAAGGCCACGCTGGATTCGGCCAAGGCTTACGTCAAGGGCCAGTTCCCGCCGCGTTTTGAAACCAGCGAGCAGCTGGCCTCACTGCTGGGGGATATGTATGCGAACGACGTGGACCGCAGCCAGGTCGACAACTTCATGAAGGACGTCGACAGCCTGACGCCGGAGCGCGCCAAGCTGCTGGTGGAAAAGCATTTCCCGCGCAAGAACCTGCAGATGGTATTGGTGGGCAAGGCTGCCGAGATTGGCAAGATTGCTGCCAAGTATGGGGAGGTGACCAAGCTGGAGATTACGGCGGACGGGTTTCAGCCTTAAGCGACCGTAAAACCAGGAAAACCGGACAACCGGACAACCGGACAACCGGGGTCCGACCCTGAGGGTCAGACCCCGGTTGTCCGGTTTTCAAAGGTTCTGGGCTTCGATATCCGCCAGCGACTCGCGCCCCTTGTCGGTAATCACAAACCCACCCTCACCCTCGGCAATGTGCGACTTCTTCCCAAGGAACATCGCCACATCCGCATCAATGGGCGCACCCGGCTGTTCGGCCAGCGCCTTCAGCGCCAGCACGCAACGGCGCAGGAACAGCCGTTCCTTGCCGGCATCGGTCAGGATAATGCGCCCCGAGCGCTCAAACTTGATCAGCTTGATGCCCGACAGCCGCTTGCTGTTGCGGCCCACGCATGCGCTCGGCCGGCCCTGGATGCCCCGGGCAATTTCCAGCAGCGCATTGAATTCATCCGTGCTCAGTTTTTCGTTTTTCATTGCTTGTTTTCCATGATCGGCAGCGCCTGGACGGCGCAACCCGCCATGGTACGCGCCCACGCGGGGCGCGGCAAGCTTACTTGAGCACGCGCAAGACCAGCCACGCCAGCGCCAACCCTGCCACGGCACCTGCGCCCATCAGCGCCTGGGCGCGACGGCTGTGCAGGTCGATACGGCGTCCGAGATAGATTTTGTTGTGCAGGGAATTGCCCATGGCGGCCTCCGACGAAAAAATTCGTTTGTCGATGACCTATTATAGAAAACAGACCATGACGCCCATGTGACAGCGAGCACAAAAACCAACAAAAGTTAATGTCGCACAACACCGATTTCCTTTTAGCAAGCAAGCGACAGTGCATGGGCGCCGCTGGTAGCATCGGCGTGAAGGAGGATCCAGCATGGAACAGCCAGCACCATCGAAGCCTGAAAAAGGCGGTCATTTCATTGAGGAAGCCGACATCGGCAGCGGGGAGAAAACCCCGGGCGAGCAGGATACGGAAGAGCAGATCCGCAAGATCCCGCCGCTGCCCGAACAGGGCGTCAAGCCTGCATCGGCGGGGGTTTCGGGACCGGCTCCTGGATAGGCGGTTCGCTGGGCTGTGGCTGCCCGTCCGGTGGCGGCGGATCTTTCTGCGGCTCGGGTGGCGGGACATCCGGGTCGGGCGTAATATGCGCTCGCATGGCATTACTCCTCGATAAACATTGCCTGTTTTAGCAGATCGGGCGCATTCCCGATTTATCAAGGCCCGGACTGGGCGAGAATTTCCTGGAACTGGTCGATACTGACGGGCTTGACCAGGTGGTGGTGGAAGCCCGCTTCAAACGCCTGCTGGCGGTCCTTCTGCTGGCCCCAGCCGGTCACCGCCACCAGGATGGTGTGCCGCAGGGCCGGCAGGCGCTTCAGGGCCCGCGCCAGGTCATAGCCATTCAGTTGCGGCAAGCCGATATCGAGGAAAGCGAAATCGGGCGCGAAGCCTTCCGCCGCCGCCAGCGCCTGGTTGCCGTCGTGCGCAATGTGCACCTGGTGGCCAAGCGAGCGCAGCAAGGCGCCGATCCCATTCACGAAATCCACGTTGTCGTCCGCCAGCAGGATGCGGTGCAGCCGCGCGTCGGTTGGTGCCGGCGCGGCTTGCGGCATGGCGGCGCTGGTGTCGGCCAGCAGGGGCAGCGTGACGGTAAAGGTACTGCCCTGCCCTTCGCCGGCACTGTCGGCGCGGATGCTGCCGCCATGCAGTTCCACCAGTTTGCGCGCCAGCGACAGGCCGACGCCCAGGCCCGCCGTGGTGCGTTCCAGCGAGTAGTCGGCCTGGATGAACATCTCGAAGATTTCGTGCAGCAGCGCCGGCTGGATGCCGATGCCGTTGTCGCGCACCCGCAATTGCAGTTGCCCGCCGGCCGCTTCCGCTTCCAGCGCAATCTTGCCGCCGCGCGCCGTGTACTTGGCCGCGTTGTGCAGCAGGTTGGACAGCACCTGCGCCAGGCGCGTGGCATCGCCCACCAGGTACAGCGGTTCTTCCGGCACGCGCACGTCCAGCGTGTGGCCTTGCGCCGCGATGAAAGGGCGCGAGATTTCCAGCGCATCGTCGACCACGTCCTGCAGCTTGATCTGCTCGCGGCGGATGGTCAGCTTGCCGGTGTTGATGCGCGAGACGTCGAGCAGGTCGTCCACCAGCCGCACCATCTGCTTCAACTGGCGCTCCATGATGGAACGCGCCCGGTCGCAAGCCACCGGGTCGCTGGCGTTGATGCGCATGATGTCGAGGCCGGTACGGATCGGCGCCAGCGGGTTGCGCAATTCGTGCGCCAGCGTGGCCAGGAATTCGTCCTTGCGGCGGTCCGCCAGCAGCAGCGCGCGTTCGGCGCCCTGGCGCACGGTCATTTCGTGCTCCAGCGTGCGGTTGGCGTCCTGCAGCGCATTCGAGCGGCGCGCGATTTCGGCCAGCATGTCGTTGAAGGCGTCGACCAGGGTGCCGACTTCGCCCGTGGCACGTTCGGCCACGCGCAGCGAATAGTCGCGCCGCAGCATCACGGCGCGCGCCACTTCCGTCACCGCCAGCAGCGGCCGCGTGATGGTTTGCTGCAGCCGCGTCGCCACCAGGACGGCCAGCAGCAGGCTGCCCAGCATCACGCCCAGCAGGATCAGCGCATAGCTCTGCAGCCGGTCCAGCAGGCGGTAGGAGGCGCTCAGGTAAACGGTGCCGATGCGCTCCCCCGCATCCACGATGGGATGGGTCACCACCATGCGCCCGCCCTCGATCGCATAGCCGGGCTGGCCGGGCTGGCGCGGCAGCGCCGACATTTCGTTCGGCGTCTGCACGTAGGAAGCAAACAGGCCGCCGTTGGCGCTGTAGATGGCGCCGGCCTGGATCTGCGGCCGCACCCGCAGCAGTCCGAGGTTCTGCCGCGCCGCGCCCGGGTCGTTGAAGGAAAGTGCCGGCACCGACGCCATGGCGATCAGCTCGGCCTGGGTGGTCAGGTCGTCGACCCAACCCTGCTGGAAACTTTTCAGGTCATAGACCAGCATCGAGGCCGTGGTCATCACCAGTGCTGCAAAGGTTGTCGCCAGTGCCGTCAGGATCAGTTTGATGCGCACTGACCCTGCAGCTTTTGTGATCATCACTGCCCGCCTTTCTGCACAAAATAGGCTACGGACAATAAGCGTGAACTGAGCCGTACATTGCAGCGCTCGGCCGCCGGCAGCGAGACTTCAAAGCGCACGCGGTCGTCGACCACGCGGAAGTTGATCACACTACCACTTTGCAAGCCATTCTCGCGCTCGGTGACCGTGACCGTGCCATTCTTCTCGGCCGCCCGCAGCGCGGCAGCGGGCTGGGCCGCATCGTCGCCGACGAACAGCAGGTGCAGGCCGCCCAGTGGGTCGCCCTCAGCCAGCTTGCGCACGCTGATGCTGCGGTTGCCGACGCTGCGGCCGCCGGTGATGTGCGCCAGTTCGGCGGCCACGTCATCCGCCCCCAGCACGCCCACCACCAGCGTGGGGCCGGGATCGGACGGGAATTCCAGGTAACCGAGGAATTTATACAGGAACGCGGCCTTGACGCTGCGCTCGAGCACCGGCGTGGTAACGCCCTGCTGCGAACCGACCGCCAGGCAGCTGAAGGCGAACAGCATCGCCACCATGGCCAGCAGGCGTATCCTCCAGCTGGCCACCAGCGGCGGCACGGCAAATATCGTCAGGCCTGCGCTTGCCATCTCATTAGTATCGCATTGTCAGTTTCAGGATTGCCCGCCGCTCGAACACGCTGCGCCCTGGCGCCGCGCCCCATTCGGCATGCCGCGCATGGAGCAGGTTCTGGCCGGCCAGCGCAATTTCCATGTTCGGCCGCGCCCGCCATACCAGGTTCATGTCCAGCTCATGATACGACGGAACGCTGGGCTTGGGCATGCCGCCTGTGTAACGTAATGTCCAATCCAGCTGCAGCTGCTCGCCAAGTTCGTGCGAGGAACGCAACTGCCAGTAGCTGCTGGGGTCGTTGATCACCAGGCCGCCGGACGTGGTGTCCTTGCTGCCGGGCTTGAGCTTGATATCGGTATCCTGCATCACCAGCCCGGCATTCAGGCGCCAGCGCAACATCGGTTGCCAGCGCGCCCAGAACTCCAGGCCGCGCGTGCTGCCTTCAGCCAGGTTGCGGAACTCGATACTGCCGCGGTAAGGGCCGGCCACGGTATTCGGTTCCAGCGTACGCAGCTTGTCATAGTCGGCGTACCAGGCGGTGGCCGACCATGACCAGTTCTGCGCGGGCTGGGAGCGGTAGCCCAGTTCCAGCACATTGGCCACCTCGGAGTCGAAGTCGGGGCTGGTCCCGATCACGAAGCGCGGCACGCCGCCGATCACGACCGGCTTGGGCGGCGCAATGAAATCGCGGTCCACGCGCGATGGCGCGCGCACCGTGCGCGACAGCGCGCTCCACACGGTGTTCTGGCTGTCCGGGCTCCACGCCAGGCGCAGGGTGGGCAGCCACTCGGCGCCCGTGTAGGTGTTGTGTTCGACTTTCAGGCCGGCGGTGGCGCGCAGCCTTGGCGATAGCGCAAACTCGTCCTGGGCAAACAGGTTGGCCCAATGCATATTGCGCTCGTATGGCCAGAAGCCGAAGCCGGGGCCGGGCGTATTGTCGTCGCGCGAGTAGCGGTAGCCGCCGCCCCACGACAGCCTGTGCGCGCCGACGCGCACGTCGTGCTGGCCCTCCACCTCCACGGTATCGAGCCGGTCGACGTAGGCGTTGGGCTGGTTGCGCTCGGTGTGGTCCAGCACCAGTTGCAGCCGCAAGGCATTGTCCGTGCCCAGCTGGCGCAGGTAGCGCGCCACCAGGTTGGCGCCGGACAGGCGGATGTCGCGCGTGCCGGCCTGGCCCAGGTTGGCCTCGTAGGCATCGGCCGACACGGCAAGGCTGCCATGCCGCAGGTCCCAGTCGGCGCGCATGCCGGCCTGGCGGCGCTGCATGCCGGTGAAGGTGTTGACGCCGCCCTGGGTGTCGGTATCCTCCAGCGCCATGGCCTGGGCATAGACGCGGTAATAGCCATCGTTCGTCAAGCGGCCGCCGAAACGCACGCTGGCATCACCCTCGCCGCGCGAGCCCGCCGCGGACAGCAACGCCCCCTGGCTGTCCCTGGCGCTGCGCGTGATGATGTTGATCACGCCGTTCACCGCATTCACGCCCCAGATCGTCGCGCCGGGGCCGCTGATCACTTCGATGCGTTCGATATCCTCCATCACCACCGACTGGGCATCCCAGAACACGGCGGAAAAGAATGGCGAATAAACGCTGCGGCCGTCGATCAGCACCAGCATCTTGTTGGCGAACGGACTATTGAAGCCGCGCGCGCTGATCGCGTAATTGCGGGCGTCGACGCGCGCCACTTCGAGGTTGGGCGCCAGGCGCAGCGCTTCCGGCAGGCTGCGCGCGCCGCTGCGGCGGATGTCGGTGGCGCTGATGACGTACAGCGAAGCGGCGGCGCCGCTGAGCCGTTCTTCCTGCCGCGACACCGATGTCACGACGATCTCATTCAACTGTTCGAGGGTGAGGTCGGCGATGTCGCCATCGGCCAACCCATGGGCGTATGCGCCCGGCGCGGCGGACAAAGCGCCAAGCAACAGCAAGGAGTAGGGGGTCCTGTACATTGGCTGGAAAACTTTTTGATGTAAGGAATTATAAACACAGCCATATTGCGCACGGTACGATTGTGCGGTTTGGCAACGCTCGACCTTGCAAAGTTGCAAAAGCGCCCAAACTGTGCGGGACATTCAGGAGATGCCCATGTTTCCCAAGCCCCCAAGGCCCGAACCGCCCCGCAAGGCGGTGGCCATGCAAGTTGTGCAGCAGCGCGTGAGCGGCGCGGTGGATACGACTACTATCGTGCTACCCGCGCGCCAGCCAGTCCCGCCGCCGGCCGCGACGGCCCCGGCCCCCGCTCAGGGATGCGACAGCCAGCCGATATAGCCGGCGTGCAGGCTCTGGATGTAGTAGCGGTCCCGCGTTTCGAGCACCGCCGTGGTTTCCGGATAGGCGCCCGATGGGTCCTGCAAGTCGGCCACCACCTTGCCGTCCTCAGTGAAGGCGAACACATGGCCGTACGTTTTCGGCACCGGCCACAGCGCGCGCGGCAGGCGCAGCGTGACCTTGCGCAGGAAGGGCTTGCCGGCCAGCTTGTCGACGGTCGGGTTGCGCGGCTTGACCAGGCCAACCCATATCCTGCCGTCACGGCCGCGCATCAGGTTGTCGGGGTAGCCTGGCAGGTTGTCGAACAGGATTTCGCGCCGGCCGCTGCGGGCATCGATTCTCCAGATGCGGTAGCGGCCCGTTTCGTTGACGAACAACGTGCGGCCGTCGCCCGACAAGGCGATGCCGTTGGCGAACGACAGGCCGCTGGCCAGGATGCGGGTCTTGCCAGTGGCGGGGTCGTAAGCCAGCACGCGGCCGGTGGCCGACTGCTCGAGGATATCCAGCACGCTGGCTTCGAACGTGCCGCCCCACTCCGCCGGCGCAAACCGGGTCGAGGCGTCGGTGAAGTAGATCATGCCGTCGGGTGCGACCACCACGCCGTTGGCGTAGCGGATCGGGTCGCCCGGCGCGACCTGCGTAGCCAGCACGTTGCTCTTGCCGTCGGGAGCGATGGCCAACAGGCCCTTCATGGCATCGGCGGCGACCAGGCGCCCGGCGGCATCGAAATCGAAGCCCAGCACGCGGCCGCCGGTATTGGCGAACACTTCGCGCTGGCTGCCGTCGGGTGCCATGCGCAGGATCTTGCCGCTGGCGACGGCCGCGTACAGCTTGCCGTCGGGGCCCATGGCCAGGTGCTCCGGCCCGGTTTCACCGCCGATGTCAATCTTCCGCAACCCGGCGAGCCTGGTGTTCTGCGCATGCGGACCAGCATAGCCCGGCGCCGGCTGGGGCGTCCACGGCACCGGCTCGGCCGGCACGGGCCACAACACCAGGTAGGCCACCACCGCGGCCAGCGTCAGCACGGCGCCTGCCGCGGCCTTATGTCCCTTCGAACTCTCCAAGCGAATCTCCCTTAAAAAAGATAGCCGGTATTTTTAACGAATTGCC
>CBHWEO010000068.1:0-21340 GCA_966112955.1 uncultured Duganella sp.
ACACCGGCCAGGGCTCGGGCATCCTGTGCATGGCCATCGTCGGCGGCGCCATCGTGCCGTTCGCGCAGGGCGCGCTGGCCGACGCGATCGGCGTGCAGGCTTCGTTCATGCTGCCGGCGGCGTGCTATGCCTTCATCCTGCATTTCGGCGCCCGGTATTCGTCGATGTATGCGGCGCAATAAGCTGCGGCTGGCCACCCTGGCCATCGGCGCCCTGTGCGCCATGTGCGCGGCGGGCACGCTGCGCGCGGAGAGCGTGGACCGCTTGGTCCTGTCGCGCGGCGGTGCTGTGCTCGAAGTGAGCGCGCCCGCCAGCGGCATCCTGCGCATCCGCATGGGGCGCGGGCGCCTGCCGGAGGACGCTTCCTGGGCGGTGCCGCAGGACGTGCGCGCCAAACGCTTGCCGCTGGAAGTGGCGCGCCAGGGCGGCCTGGTGCGGCTGTCCGCTGCCGGCATCGGCGCCCGCATCGATCCGCGCACCTTGCGCACGGAGGTGCTGGACGGCAGCGGCAACGTGCTGCTGTCCGACCTGGCCGGCATGGCCGCGCTGGGCCGGCCGGACGGGGCGGCCGCGGGCTCCGGATTCCGCCTGCGCAGCCGCCTCGGCGGCGACGACCACATCTTCGGCCTCGGCGACAAGACCGGCAACTTCGACCGCAAGGGCGGGGTGTACACGATGTGGAATTCGGACACCTACAAGTTCACCCAGGCCACCGATCCCCTGTACAAGGCGATTCCCTTCTTCATGACGGTGAGCGACCGTGGCCGCGCCCACGGCCTGTTCCTCGACAATACCTGGCGCAGCACCTTCGACTTCGGCAAGACCGAGCGGGGCGTGCTGGCGGTCAGCGCCGAGGGCGGCCCGGTCGACTACTACGTGATGGCCGGCCCGCAGCCGAAGGACGTGGTGCGGCAGTACGCCCAGCTGACCGGCACGGCCCCGCTGGCGCCGCAATGGTCGCTGGGCTTCCAGCAGTCGAAGTGGAGCTACAAGACCGATGCCGAAGTGCGCGCCATCGCGGCCCGCCTGCGCAGCGAACAGCTGCCGGCGGACGTGATCTACATGGACATCGATTACCAGGACCGCGCGCGCCCGTTCACGGTCAACCGCGAGGCTTTCCCCGACCTGCCCAGGCTGGCGGCGGACTTGCGCGGGCAGGGCTTGCGCCTGGTGCTGATTACCGACCCCCATATCGCCAACGCACCCGGCCAGGGGTATGCCGCCTACGACAGCGGCGCGGCCCAGGACCTGTTCCTGAAGCTGCCCGGCGGCCGGTATTATTCGGGCGACGTCTGGCCGGGCGCGGCAGTGTTCCCGGATTTCAGCCGCCAGGCGGCGCGGCGCTGGTGGGGCGGGCTGTACGCCGGCTTCGTGGCGGACGGGGTGGCGGGCTTCTGGAACGACATGAACGAACCATCCATCTTCAACGTGCCCAGCAAGACCATGCCGCTCGACGTGGTGCACCGCATCGAGGGCGACGGCTTTGCGCCGCGCAGCGCGAGCCATGCGGAAATGCACAATGTCTACGGCCAGCTCAATTCGCGCGCCACCTTCGAAGGGCTGGCGCAGCTGCAGCCCGACGCGCGCCCGTTCGTGCTGACGCGCGCCACCTATGCCGGCGGGCAGCGTTATGCCGCCACCTGGACCGGCGACAACGTCTCGAGCTGGCAGCACCTGAAGATGGGCGTGCACCAGTTGCTCAACCTGGGCCTCAGCGGCTTTGGCTACGCCGGCAACGACGTGGGCGGCTACGCCGGCGAGCGGCCCTCGCCGGAACTGTTGACGCGCTGGTTCCAGCTGGGCGCCTTCATGCCGCTGTTCCGCGCCCATGCGGAAACCAACCGGCCCGGCCAGGAACCGTGGGTGGGCGATGCCGCGCAGGTCGACATCCGGCGCCGCTACATCTCCGAGCGCTACCGGCTGATGCCTTACTTCTACGCGGCGGCGGAGGAAAACAGCCGCACCGGCCTGCCGATCCTGCGGCCGGTCTTCCTGAACTTCCCCGGCGTGCTGGCCAACGGCGACCGGCTGGGCGGCTCGGAAGACCAGTTCATGGTGGGCGCCGACCTGCTGGTGGCGCCGTCGCCGACCATGGAGTCGCCGGGCGACTACCAGGTGGAACTGCCCGGCAAGGGCTGGTATGACTATTGGACCGGGCGGCGCCTGCCGGACAAGCGCCTGGCGGTGACGCCCCATATTGCCCAAGTGCCGGTATTCGTGCGGCCCGGGGCGATCATCCCCCGGCAGCCACTGGTGCAAAGCACCGCCGTCACCCCGTCCGGACGGCTCGAGCTGCACATCTATCCCGGTGCCGCCTGCCATGGCGAAGTCTATGCCGACGATGGGGTGAGCCTGGCCTACCGGCGCGGCGGCTACCTGCGCCAGCAGGTCCGCTGCGAGGAAACCCCCACCGGCCTGCGGGTCCACTTCGAACAGCGGCAGGGCGGCTGGGCGCCATGGTGGGATGGCCTGGCCCTCTTTATCCACGGCTGGGACCAGGCGGCGGCGCCGCTTGCGCGCGGTGCCGGGCAAGCGTTGCCCGTGTCGCTCGACCGCGGCCAGGGCGCGGCCGTGGTGCTGGCGCCGGACATGGCCAGCGGATCGGTGGAGGTGGAACGGTCATTTCGCTAGCCAATCCTGCGTCAAATCCGGTATTAGCAGTACAATATGTATCGTTAACGGAATGTGGGCGAAAAACAGGATGAAAAAAGCAGTCACTTTGGTGGATGTCGCGAAAATTGCCGGCGTGTCGGTCATGACCGCGTCGCGCGCATTGAGCGGCGAAGGCTATGCTTCCGACGAGACCCGTGCCAAGGTGCAGGCAGCGGCCAAGCAGCTCGGCTACACCCCGAATGCGCTGGCGCGCATGATGAAGGGCGGTAAGACCAACGTGATCGGCGTGGTCGTGAATGAAGTGTCGTCGCCCGTCATCAATGCCATCGTGCACGCCTTGAGCGAAGAGGTGCGCAAGGTCGAAATGGACCTGTTCATCTACAATTCGCTGGGTGACCTCGGGGCGGACAAGGGCAAGCGGGTCAGCGAATTGCTGCACGGCCTGTGGGATGGCTTGCTGTACGTCCTGCCGCGCATGACCGACGATTACCTGGAAACGCTGGAAAAGAACCCCAGCCCGATCGTCCTGATCAACTACTTCCGCCACGAGACGTCGCTGCCGGTGGTACGGGCCGATAACTTCAACGGGGCGCGCGATGCGGTGGCCCACCTGATCGAGCTGGGACACCGGCGCATTGGCTTCATCCGCGGCACTTCCTACACCGGCCAGAGCGAGGAGCGCGAGCGCGGTTATTGCGCCGCGCTCGCGGATGCCGGCATTCCGCTCGACCCCGGGCTGGTCCGCGATGGCTGGTTCCAGGAGCGCGGCGGCCTGGAAGCGGGCCGCGAACTGATGGCCATGGCCGAGCCGCCAACGGCGATCTTTGCCGGCAGCGACATGATGGCCTTCGGCTGCATGAATGCGATCCGCGAGAAGGGCTTGCAGATACCGAAAGACGTGTCGGTCATCGGCTTTGACGATATTCCCGCGGCGACCCTGACGCAGCCGCCGTTGACGACGCTGCGCCATCCCTTCCAGGCCATGGCGCAGGCGGCCGTGCAGGAACTGGTGCGCCGCATCCGTGGCCTGCCAGGGCGCCGTCACCGCATCGAGTTCCCGAGCGAATTCGTGATCCGCGAATCCACCGCACCGGCACCGGCGCCGGCGGCCGCAGCCAAGCGCAGCCGGACCCGCCGCGCTGCCGCCTGAAGATGGGGCCCTCAATACCCGGGGACGGGTGATAACGTTCCCTCAGTAAAACTGCCGCGCGCACGCTGGCCCTTCCACTGGAATCATCCGCATCATGGTGAAATCGATCCTTCGAGTCTTGTTCGGGCTGGCCCTGCTGGCCAGCGCCCCTGCGTTTTCCGCCGAGCCGGTGTTTGCCAACCCGGTCGTGCGCCAGCGTGCCGACCCGCACGTGTTCCTGCATGCCGACGGCCAGTACTATTTCACGGCGACGGCGCCGGAATACGACCGCATCGAATTGCGGCGCACGCGCGACCTGAACAAGCTGGCGACGGCGGAAACCCGGGTGGTGTGGCGCAAGCATGCCTCCGGGCCAATGAGCTACCACATCTGGGCGCCCGAGATCCATTGGATCGACGGCAAATGGTATATCTATTTCACGGCGGGACGCGAAGACGCGCACTGGGAACCCGCCCTTATGTGATGGTGAATGCGTCGCCCGACCCGTTCAAGGGCGAGTGGACCGAGCTGGGGCAGGTGAAGACCGGCTGGGAAAGCTTCGCGCTGGATGCCACGACCTTTGAGCACAAGGGCAAGCGCTATTTCGTGTGGGTGCAGCGGGGGCGCACGCCGGAAGAAGGCAATGGCACCAACATCTACATGGCGCAGATGGATACGCCGTCGACGATCACCGGCAAGGTAACGCTGCTGACGAAGCCGGAGTATGCATGGGAGAAGGTGAAGTATCCCGTCAACGAAGCGCCGGCCGTGCTGGTGCGCAATGGCCGCGTGTTCCTCACGTATTCGGCCAGCGCCACCGATGCCAACTACTGCCTGGGCATGCTGACCGCGAGCGCCGATGCCGACCTGCTCGATCCCGCGTCGTGGAAGAAGTCGCCCGACGCGGTCTTCCAGAGCAGCGCCGCCAACGGCCAGTACGGGCCGGGACACAACGCCTTCACCACCACGCCGGACGGCAAGACCGTGCTGCTGGTCTACCACGCGCGCAACTACCGCGACATCGTGGGCGATGAACTCAAGGATCCAAACCGCCATACGCGCGTCCAGGTGCTGCACTGGAATGCGGATGGGACGCCGCGGTTCGGCGCGCCGGTTGCCGATTGAGTACGGCGCAGGCGGCGTGGATCGCCAGGCTGGCCACGGCCAGCAGGTAGTAGGGCACGAAGAACAGCGCTTGCGGGAAGACGTAAAGCCCGGCGGCAGCGAAGTTGAAATCCGTGTCGGTCCCGAACACGCCGCGCGCCACCAGCACGGCGCTGCAATGCACCAGCAGGAAGAAGGCGAGGTAGGCGCCGGACAGGAATTGCGCGCGCTGCGCCAGGCCCCGGCACGCCCGCCAGCCCAGGCGCAGCAGGCGCAAGCCCGATGCCGCCTGCAGCAGCACGCAAGCCAGTAGCAGCGCTTCGGCCGGCGGGAAGCGGTACACGGCGCGCATGCCGTCCAGGATTTGCCGCTGCGCGGCGAAGCCGGCCAGCGCCGCCGCAACGTAAGCCAGGTGGGCCAGCAGGAACAGGCCGATCAGGGCGCCGGCCGTCCGGTGCGCCAGGCGTGCGGTTGTCGATTTCATGGCAGTGTTCCCGTTGTTGGATTGCCAAGCACTGTACGCCGCGCCGCCGGCCATGTATTGAATGAAACCGACACCCGCCTTGCCGCCTCCGCGCTAAGCATGGCTTAAGGAAAGGGCGCTTGAATCGGGCGCTGAACCCGGCTATCATCGCCGCATGACATTCCGCCGGACTTCCAGGATCGTGGCCGCAGTGGTGGCGCTCTTCAGCATGCTGTTCATGCAGCTTGCCGTGGCGTCGTATGCCTGCCCGTCCGCCGGCAAGCCGGTGGCCAGCGGCGCCCAGTGCGCCGGCATGGACCCGGCCCAGCCCAGCCTGTGCAAGGCCAAGGCGGCCAACCTGGCGGCCAAGCAAGCGCTGGACAAGCCCGACTTGCCGCCCGTGCTGCCGTTTGTCGCCGCCGACCTGGCGGGGACCGTCGTTGCCGCCGCCTGGGCGCCCGACACGGGCGAGTCAGCCGCCGTACCGCCCGACCTGGCGCGCAGCCTGGCGCCGCCACATTCAATAGAGCACTGCTGCTTCCGCAATTGACCTCCCGGTTTGCCTGATCACGTAACGCGCCTGGCGCGTGGTTTTCTTTGCAACCTGGAGGTTTCATGTTTTCCCCTGACAAATGGCGCCGCCTGGCCGCCGGCTGCGCGCTTGGCTGCGCGCTGGCTGCGGCAGCCGGCGCCGGCCTGGCCGCGCCGCCCGCACTGACGCTGGCGCAGGCGCAACAGCGCGCCGTCGAACGCTCGCAGCAACTGGCTGCGCAAGGCCATGCGGCCGATGCGGCGCGCGATATGGCCGTCGCGGCCGCCCAATTGCCCGACCCGGTGCTGAAGGCCGGCGTCGACAACCTGCCCGCCAGCGGCGCCGACCGTTACCGCATCGGCGCCGATTCCATGACCATGCGCCGCATCGGCGTGATGCAGGAGTTGACCGGCAGCGACAAGCGGCGCTGGCGCGCGGCGCGCTACGAAAGCGAAGCAGCGCGCAGCGCCGCCGTCAGCGAGGCCCTGGCCGCCGCCATCCGGCGCGACACCGCGATCGCCTGGCTCGACCGCTTCCACCTGGAGCGCATGCAAGCGGAACTGGCGCGCCAGGCGGCCCTGTCGCGCGACGAAATCGCGGCGGCCGAAGCGGCTTACCGGGGCGGGCGCGGCAGCCAGGCCGGCTTGCTCGATGCGCGCGCCGCCTTGCTGGCGCTGGAAGACCGCGCCACCGAACTCGGACTGCAGGCACGCAACGCGGCCATCATGCTGGCGCGCTGGACGGGCGAGCCGGTGGACGTGCCCCTGGCCGGCACGCCCGACACGGCCAGCATCGGCCTCGATCCGGCCACACTGGAGGCGACCCTCGAGCACCACCCGAAAGTGGCGGTGCTGGCGCGCCAGGCCGAGATGGCGCAGACGGACGCTGGCCTGGCCCGTGCCAACCGCAGCCCCGACTGGACGGTGGAAGTGGCCCTGCAGCAGCGCGGGCCGGGCTATCCGAACATGGTGTCCTTTGGCGTGTCCGTGCCGCTGCAATGGGACCGGGCGCGGCGCCAGGACCGTGAACTGTCGGCGAAGCTGGCCGCTGCCGAGCAGGCGCAGGCCGAACGCGACGAAGCACTGCGCGAGCACGTGGCCGAAGTACGCGGGCAAGTGGCGGAATGGCAGGCGGGCCGGGTGCGCATCGCGCGCTTCGAAAAGGAAGTGCTGCCCTTGGCGGCCGCCCGCACGGAAGCGGTGCTGGCCGCCTACCGTGGCGGCAAGGCCAGCCTGGCCGAGGTACTGGCCGCGCGCCGCGCCGAGAGCGAGCAGCGCATGCAATGGCTGCAGCTCGAGCGCGACAACGCCCGCGCCTGGGCGCAACTCACTTACATCCAGCCGGCCAGGGGGCACGAATGAACAAGCAAGCAATCATCGCCGCCGTCGTGGCGGCAGCCGCGCTGGGCGCCGTGGGAGCCTATGGCGGTTACCAGCTGGGCAAGCGCCAGGCCGGGCCGGCGTCGCCGGCGGAGGGCGCGGCCGCCGCGCCGGGCCGCAAGCCGCTGTACTGGCACGATCCGATGGCCCCCGGCCAGAAGTTCGACAAGCCGGGCAAGTCGCCCTACATGGACATGCAGCTGGTGCCGGTCTACGCCGACGAAGGCGCCGATGCGGGCACGGTGAGCATCAGCCCCCGCGTGCAGCAGAACCTGGGCGTGCGCACCGCGCCCGTCACCAGTGCGCCGCTGCCGCTCACGGTTTCGGCAGTGGGCAATGTAGCCTTCAATGAACGCGAAGTGGCCGAGGTGCAGGCGCGGGCCAACGGTTTCGTGGAACGCGTACTGGTGCGCGCGCCGCTGGAACCGGTGCGGCGCGGCCAGCCGCTGGTGGAAGTCACCATGCCGGACTGGGTGGCGGCGCAGGAGGAATTCCTGGCGGTGCGGCGCATGCAGGCGGGCGCCGCGCCGGGGCTGCTGGATGCGGCGCGCCAGCGCATGCGCCTGGCTGGCATGGGCGAGCAGCAGGTGCGGCAGGTGGAGGCCGGCGGCCGCGTGCAGGCGCGCCAGGTGCTGGTGGCGCCGCGCGCCGGCGTGGTGACGGAACTGGCGGCGCGCGAAGGAATGGCCGTGGCGGCCGGCGCGCCGCTGTACCGCATCAACGGGCTGGAGTCGGTGTGGGTCAACGCCGAACTGCCGGAAAGCGCCGTGGCCCAGGTGCCGGTGGGCGCCGAGGTGACGGCGCGCGCGGCCGCCTTGCCGGACGCTGAATTGCACGGCAAGGTGGCGGCCATCCTGCCGCAGGTGGACGCGGCGACGCGCACCATGCGCGCACGCATCGAACTGGCCAACCCGGGCGGGCGGCTGGCGCCCGGCATGTTCGTCAGCCTGACGTTGGCACCGCGCCAGCGCCACTCCGTGCTGCTGGTGCCGGCCGAGGCGGTGATACGGACCGGCACCCGCAACGTGGTGATGCGGGAGGACGGCCCCGGCAAATTCTCGCCGGTGCCGGTGGAACTGGGCGCCGAAGCAGGGGGACAGGTGGAGATCCGCAGTGGCCTGCAAGCGGGGCAGAAGGTCGCCGTCTCCGGGCAATTCCTGATCGATTCGGAAGCCAGCCTGAAAGGCAGCGTACAACGGATGGGCGCACCGGCCCCGGCCGGCGATGCGGCGGCGCTGGTGCATCGCGGCGAAGCGACCGTGGAGGCAGTCGGGGCGGATGAAATCACGCTGTCGCACGGTCCGATCGCGACCCTCAAGTGGCCCGCGATGACCATGGCGTTCAAGCTGCCGAAGGGCGGCTTGCCGCTGGCGGTGGCGCCGGGCGACCGCGTGGCGTTCGAGTTCGTGCAGCAGGCCGACGGCAGCTTCCAGGTGACGGCGCTGCGGCCGCTGGCGCCGGCGGCGCACCAGCACGGGGAGCGGAAATGATCGCGCAACTGATCCTGTGGTCGATCCGCAACCGCTTCCTGGTGCTGCTGGCCTCCGTCATGCTGGCCGGCTGGGGTGCCTGGGCGCTGCAGCGCACGCCGCTGGACGCCATCCCCGACCTGTCGGACGTGCAGGTCATCATCCGCACCAGCTTCCCCGGCCAGGCGCCGCAGATCGTGGAGAACCAGGTCACCTACCCGCTGACGACGCAGATGCTGTCGGTGCCCGGCGCGCGCACGGTGCGCGGCTACTCCTTCTTCGGCGATTCCTTCGTCTACGTGCTGTTCGAAGACGGCACCGACCCTTACTGGGCCCGTTCGCGGGTGCTCGAGTACCTGAACCAGGTGCAGTCACGCCTGCCGCCGCAGGCGCGCGCCTCGCTCGGCCCCGACGCGACGGGCGTCGGCTGGGTGTTCGAATATGCGCTGGCCGACCGCAGCGGCAAACATGACCTGGCGCAGCTGCGGGCCTTGCAGGACTGGTTCCTCAAGTACGAGCTGAAGGCCGTGCCGAACGTGGCGGAAGTGGCCAGCCTGGGCGGCATGGTCAAGCAGTACCAGGTGGTGCTGGACCCGGCGCGGCTGCGGGCCTTCAACATCACCCACGGCAAGGCGATCGAGGCGATCCGGCGCGCCAACCAGGAAACGGGCGGCTCGGTGCTGGAACTGGCCGAGGCGGAGTACATGGTGCGCGCCTCGGGCTACCTGCGCTCGCTGGAAGACTTCCGCCAGATCCCACTTGGCGCCAGCACGGCCGGCGTGCCGGTGCGGCTGGGCGACGTGGCCACCATCCAGCTGGGGCCTGAGATGCGGCGCGGCATCGCCGACCTCAATGGCGAGGGCGAAGTGGCGGGCGGCGTGATCGTCATGCGCTCGGGGAAGAACGCGCTGCAGACCATCGATGCCGTCAAGGCGCGGCTGGCGGCGCTCAAGGCCAGCCTGCCGCCGGGCGTGGAGATCGTGCCGGTGTACGACCGCTCCAACCTGATCCGGCGGGCGGTCAGCAACCTGCAAACCAAACTGGCGGAGGAATTCGTCGTGGTGGCGCTGGTGTGCGCGGCATTCCTGTTCCACCTGCGCTCGGCCCTGGTGGCCATCGTGTCGCTGCCGCTGGGCGTGCTGGCGGCCTACCTGGTCATGCACTACCAGGGCGTGAATGCCAACATCATGTCGCTGGGCGGCATCGCGATTGCCATTGGCGCCATGGTCGACGCGGCGGTGGTGATGATCGAAAATGCGCACAAGCATATCGAAGCGTGGCGCCACGCGCATCCGGGCCAGGCGCTGGAAGGGGAGGAACACTGGCAGGTGGTCGGCGCGGCGGCGGCGGAGGTCGGCCCGGCGCTGTTCTTCTCGCTGCTGATCATCGTGCTGTCCTTCGTGCCGGTGTTCACGCTGGAAGCGCAGGAAGGCCGCCTGTTCGCGCCGCTGGCGTTCACCAAGACCTATGCGATGGCGTCGGCGGCCGGCCTGGCCGTGACGCTGATCCCGGTCCTGATGGGCTACCTGATTCGCGGCCGCATCCCCGACGAACACGCCAATCCCCTGAACCGCTGGCTGGTCGCCGCCTACCGGCCCTTGCTGGAACGCGTGCTGCGCCGGCCCAAAACCACGCTGGCGCTGGCGGCGGCGGTGGCCGTGCTGTCGCTGTGGCCACTGGCGCACATGGGCGGGGAATTCATGCCGCCGCTGGATGAAGGCGACCTGCTGTACATGCCGTCCGCCTTGCCGGGCCTGGGCGCCGGCAAGGTGCAGCAGCTGCTGCAGCAGACCGACCGCCTGATCAAGACCGTGCCGGAAGTGCAGAGCGTGTTCGGCAAGGCGGGGCGGGCCGAGTCGGCCACCGATCCGGCGCCGCTGGAAATGTTCGAAACCACCATCCAGTTCAAGCCGCGCAGCCAGTGGCGGCCCGGCATGACGCCCGACAAGCTGGTGGCGGAACTGGACCGCGTGGTCAAGGTGCCGGGCCTGGCCAACATCTGGGTGCCGCCGATCCGCAACCGCATCGACATGCTGGCGACGGGCATCAAGAGCCCGGTCGGCATCAAGGTGTCCGGCGCCAGCCTGCAGGAGATCGACCGCATTGCCGGCGACATTGAGCGCGCCGTGCGGCCCGTGGCCGGCGTGTCGTCGGCGCTGGCGGAGCGCCTGAACGGCGGGCGCTACGTCGATGTCGCCATCGACCGCGCGGCGGCCGGGCGCTACGGCTTGAATATCGACGAGGTGCAAAGCATCATTGCCGGCGCCGTGGGCGGCGACAATGTCGGCGAAACGGTGGAAGGCTTGCAGCGCTTCCCGATCAACGTGCGCTACCCGCGCGAGCTGCGCGATTCGCTGGAAAGCCTGCGCGGCCTGCCGCTGTTGACGGAACGCGGCGCGCAGTTGCGCCTGGAGGACGTGGCGGCGGTGCGCATCAGCGACGGGCCGCCCATGCTGCGCAGCGAAAACGCGCGCCTGTCGGGCTGGGTGTACGTGGACATCCATGGCCGCGACCTGCGGTCGGCGGTGCGCGACATGCAGCAGGCGGTGGCCGCCAGCGTGAGGCTGCCGGCCGGCTATTCGGTATCATGGTCGGGCCAGTTCGAATACCTGGAGCGGGCAACGGCGCGCCTGCAGGTCGTGGTCCCGGCTACGCTGCTGATTATTTTCGTGCTGCTGTACCTGACCTTCCGCCGTGCCGACGAGGCGGCCCTGATCATGGCCACGCTGCCGTTCGCGCTGGCAGGCGGCATCTGGCTGCTGTGGGCACTGGGCCATCACCTGTCGGTGGCGACCGGGGTCGGCTTCATCGCCCTGGCCGGCGTGGCGGCCGAATTCGGCGTGATCATGCTGCTGTACCTGAAGCATGCCTGGGAGGCGCGCGAAGCGGCGGGCCGCAAGTCCGAAGCCGATTTGCTGGAGGCGATCCGCGAGGGCGCCGTGCTGCGCGTGCGGCCCAAGGCGATGACGGTGACCGTCATCGTGGCCGGCCTGGTGCCGATCATGGTCGGCTCGGGCACCGGATCCGAAATCATGCAGCGCATTGCTGCGCCGATGGTAGGGGGGATGCTGTCCGCGCCCCTGCTGTCGCTGTTTGTTGTACCGGCGGCATACCAGCTGCTGCGGCGGCGTCATTTGAAAGGAGAAACCCGATGAAAGCATTCCACACCACCTTGCTGGCACGGGCGGGCCGGGCCGGCGCGCCGGCGCTGGCCCAGCAGGCCGACGCCGGCCACGCCCAGCACGGCGCCGCCACGGCTTCCGATACGGCCGACGGCGAGATCAGGAAGGTCGACAAGGCTTCCGGCAAGCTGACCATCAAGCATGGCGAACTGAAAAACCTGGGCATGGGCGCCATGACCATGGTGTTCCGCGCCAAGGACGCGGCCATGCTGGACAAGGTGAAGGCCGGCGACAAGGTACGCTTCACCGTGGAGAACGCAGGCGGCGCCATGACCGTCACCGCCATCGAGGTGACGAAGTAAGGCTTACGAGGTGCGGGCGAACTCGATGCGCTGCCGGCGCGGGTTCGGCCGCACGATGTGCTCCAGCGGCAGCACGGTGGACTGCTTGATCTTCTTCAGCGCGATGTTCGATTTCACGTTCACCACGCCGGGCAGCAGCAGGATTTCCTTCATCATCAGGTCCGCGAACGAGCCCAGGTCGTGCGAGACAACGCGCGCCACGTAGTCCGCCTCGCCCGTCACGGAAAAGCACTCCATCACCTCCGGCACGTCGCGGATCGCCTGCTCGAAGGCGTCGCCGCGCTTTTCGCCGTGGCGGTCCAGCGTGATGTGGACGAAGGCCATCACGTCCAGGCCCACGGTGGCCGGTTCCAGCACAGCCGCATAGTGGTCGATGATGCCGGCTTCGCGCAAACGCTGCACGCGCCGCCCCACCTGCGACACCGACAGGTGCAGGATCTCCGCCAGCGCGGCATTGGTGGCTTCGCCGTTGCGTTGCAGCTCGTTGAGCAGGGAGAGGTCGTGGCGGTCAACTGTAATCATCGGAAAATCCCATTGTTGTGCGCAAAACGCGCATATGTGGCCTAGGGACGTGCTGAATATGCGCAAAAAATCCAGATACGGTGCGTAGTATATCCCTTATCCATTCACCTTTCCGGAGACAGCAACATGACCGACTCACTGTGGGACAACCCGATGGGCACCGACGGCTTCGAATTCATCGAATACGCCGCGCCGGACCCTGTCGCGATGGGCAAGACTTTCGAAGCGCTGGGCTTTACCGCCGTGGCGCGCCACCGCAGCAAGGACGTCACGCTGTACCGCCAGGGCGACATCAACTTCCTGCTGAACGCGGAAAAGGATTCGTTCGCGCAGCGCTTCGCCGAACTGCACGGCCCTTCGGTGTGCGCCATCGCGTTCCGCGTCAAGGATGCCGCCGCCGCGTACAAGCGCGCACTGCGCCTGGGCGCCTGGGGCTTCGAAAGCAAGCATGGCCCGATGGAACTGCACCTGCCGGCCATCAAGGGCATTGGCGATTCGCTGATCTACCTGGTCGACCGCTGGCCGGGCAACGGCAGCTTCAGCATCTACGACGTCGACTTCGAACCGATCCCCGGCGCCGACCAGAACCCGCAAGGCCACGGCCTGACCTACATCGACCACCTGACCCACAACGTGCACCGCGGCCGCATGGGCGAGTGGGCCGAGTTCTACGAGCGCCTGTTCAACTTCCGCGAAGTGCGCTATTTCGACATTGAAGGCCAGGTCACGGGCGTGAAGTCGAAAGCGATGACCAGCCCTTGCGGCAAGCTGCGCATCCCGATCAACGAGGAGGGCACCGACCGCGCGGGCCAGATCCAGGAATACCTCGACGCCTACCGCGGCGAAGGCATCCAGCACATCGCCATGGGCAGCGACAACCTGTACGCGACGGTCGACAGCCTGCGCGCGGCCGGCGTGAAGCTGCTGGACACCATCGACACCTACTACGAGCTGGTCGACCGCCGCATCCCCGGCCATGGCGAACCGCTGCAGGCACTGCGCGAGCGCAAGATCCTGATCGACGGCAAACCGGGCGACCTGCTGCTGCAGATCTTTTCCGAGAACCAGCTTGGCCCGGTGTTCTTCGAATTCATCCAGCGCAAAGGCAACCAGGGCTTCGGCGAGGGCAACTTCAAGGCCCTGTTCGAGTCGATTGAACTGGACCAGATGCGCCGCGGCGTGCTGACCGCCTGAGGGTCAGTGCGCCATCAGTACCGGAATGGTGGTTGTCGCCAGCACGGTACGGGTGGCGCCGCCCAGCATCATTTCGCGGAAGCGGCTATGGCCGTAGGCGCCCATCACCAGCAGGTCGACGCCCAGTTCGCAGGCCAGCGCCAGGATGGCATCGCCGGGATCGACCGGGGCGGGGCGCCGCAGCACTTCGACGTTGACGCCATGCCGGGCCAGGTAGAGCGCGATATCGGCGCCGGGCGACTCGCCCAGCGTATCGGCGCTGTCGCCCAGGACCGCCAGCGTGACGCGCTCGGCGCCGCGCAGCAGGGGCAGGGCCGCCGTTACTGCCTTGGCCGCTTCCACGCTGCCGTTCCAGGCCACCAGCACGCGCTTGCCGACCACCGGGAAGCGCCCGCTGCGCGGCACCAGCAGCACCGGGCGGCCGCAGTTGAGCAGCACGTAGTCCGGCAGGTCGGGCAGCAGGTTGTCCTCGCCGCGGCGGGAGGGCGCCGCCTGGCCCAGTACCAGCAAGTCGGCATAGCGCGCCTGCATGCACAGGCCCGCGTACTCATCGTCATTGCTGCTGCGCGATTCGTACGAGGGCACGCCGAGCTTCTGTACGGTGCCGGTGAAGTCATCGAGCGCCTGCTGCACGCGCTCGTTGGCACGGCGCAGGTAATCGGCCAGGAACACGCCGCTGCCTTCATAGCTGCGGCCGGCCAGCATGGAGCGCGGCATGCCGGTCATGGCGGCGCCTACCAGGTGGGCTTCTTCGCGCAATGCCAGGGCGGCTGCCACGGCGATGCGCGCTTCGATATTCGCGGCGCGGTCGGCGTGGACGACGATGGTGCGGTAAGACATGGTGTCCTCCAGTGTTGATGTTGGCACCAGTGTGCCTCCGGAGGCAGGCGGCGATCCATGACCTGGGTCAAGCGCTCTGCTATCATGCATTGATGGCACTTTCACGATGCGCGATTCCATGCCTGTTGCTGGCCATGTCCCCCGGCGCACTCGCCGGGCAGGGAGAAATCGTGTTCCTGGCCGCGACCAACCACGCTATGCCGCTATCGCGTTTCCAGAACGGGGAAATGGTCGAAGGGCTGCTGAAAGACCTGGGCGACGGCATCGCGCAGCGCCTGGGCTTGCGCGTGCGGTATGTCAGCGTGCCAGCCAAGCGGGTGGCCGAATTCGTCGAAAGCGGCCGGGCGGACGGCATCTGTTACGTGCTGCCGCACTGGATGCCGGGCCCGTTCAACTGGAGCCAGCCTGTGATTCCCGATTCGAGCGTGCTGGTGGCACGGGCCGATGCGCCGCGCGTGCGGTCGCTGCCGGACCTGGCCAACAAGCCGGTCGGCACGGTGCTTGGGTACACCTATGCGACGCCGCAGGCGGAGCTGGGTCGAGCCTTCGTGCGCGAAGATGCGCCGTCCGAAGAATTGAATATGTCGAAGGTCCAGCACGGCCGCATGCAGTACGCCATCATGGGCCGCATGAATGCGCAATACATGCTGCGCACGGAGCCGAAGGGCAAGCTACGGGTGGATTTCGAATTCGAGCCGTTCACTACCCAGTGCGCGTTTTCGCGGAAATCGGCCATCCCGTTCGCCGACGTCCAGCGCGCCATCGCCAGCCTGCTTGCGGACGGCAGTATCGAGCGCATGATGCAGCGCTATCATGGCGCGCCCTGAGCGGACGCCTGCGGCCGGCCGGGCCGTCAGCCTGCCATCATCGCGGCCAGTTCGGCCGCCATCTGTTCGGCGAACAGGTGGATGTGGTAGCCGTCCACGAAGCCATGGTGTACCTGCACCGAGAAAGGCAGTTCGAGCCGCCCGGCGCCGGCATGCCTGAATTTGCCCCAGGCGAAGGAAGGGATGTCCGGTTGCGCCAGCACCGCCGTCGGGTGCTGGATCGACGTGAAGTTCAGCCAGGGGATGCAGGTGACGAAGACCTGCTCCTTCGCCTGGCGCGGCGTCATGCTGCGGTATTCCAGGTTCAGCGCTTCCATGCCGGACGCCTTCTCGCGCGCCGCCACGCCGCGCGCGCAGAATTCGCGCAGGTCGTCGGACCATGCGAACTGGGCGAAGTTCAGGTCATCGTGCTGGTTCTTTACGGTGAAGGATGGCGTGAGGCGCTCGATGCGGAACACTTCGCCGTCCAGGATGCGGTAGCGGAAATTCTCCACCTTCAGCACGGAGCGCAGCACGGCGCACAGCATGACGTGGAAGGGCGGCAGCCCCTGCGCCTTGCACCAGGGCCGGAAGTCCGGCAGCTCCAGGACGAAGGTCAGGTTGAGGGCCGGGCTGTCCATGTTGTCGAACAGCTCGAAGCGGTCGCGGCGCCGGTTGAAACTTGCGGTTGGTAATGCTTCCATACTTAAATGTGGCCAGGGGAGTTGTTAACGGAATCTGTGGAAAAGTCTGTTAACAAGGAAGGGCGCCGGGCGCTAACCCCATGATTTGATGGAAAATAAATCCTCTGCTCAATTTTCCATCAACTCAGCCGGCCGAAACTCAGGAAGATCCAGGCAGCGGCAATCACCACCATGCCCGCCACCGTCAGGCATGACCAGGTGAAGAAATAGGCCGACACCACGGTGGCCTGCAGCACCCGCTCGAACAGGCAGCCAAGGCCGAAGTCGAAGGTCGCCATGACGGTCCAGCGCCGGAAATAAATCGGCAGGTAGCGGCTCATGTACCGGTTGTGCTGGAGGGCGGCATGGCGTTCAAGCACGTTGCGCGCCGCGCTCACATCCTTGAACAGCCAGTCAAAGAAAATGAAGCGGTAGAGCAGGGTGCGGAATGGCATCGATTGAGTCGTCATGCGCGTCTCCTCGGTTGGATACATAATAGCGAATTTCCGATCCATGAGGTGCGGCATGACTGAATATTTGCGTGGCAGTTGCCTGTGTGGCGGCGTTGCCTACAAGGCCGACAAAAGTTCGGTGCGCAAGGCGAGCCACTGTTATTGCACCATGTGCCAGAAGCAGCACGGCGCCGCGGCGGGCACCTATGCCAACGTGGCCAGCGCCGGTTTCGCGTTCGAACGGGGCGCGGACCTGGTGACCGAATACCATTCGTCCGAACATGGCCGGCGCGGCTTCTGCAAGGTATGCGGCTCCACCCTGACCTGGCGCAGCACCCAGGCGCCGGACCGCATCGCCGTCACGCTGGGCACCATGGAGCCCGAATACGATGGGCCTGTGAACGTCGAACTGCATGCCGACACCAAGCCGCGCTGGCTACCCACCAAGTGAGCGCAGTTCTTCCTCGCTGAAGCCGGCCTTGCGGCGCGCATCCATGTTGAATGGGCCGCGCACGGTGGCCTTGTATTGCACCACCAGTTCATCGTAGGTGGCAATGGGATCGAGGCCGCGCAGGCGGCACAGGTGCCCATACCAGCGGTTGCCGATTTCCACGTGGCCGATTTCGTCGCGCAGGATGATGTCGAGGATTGCTGCCGCCGCTTGGTCGCCGGCCTGTGCCAGCTTGGCGCGCAGCGGCGGGATCGCATCGAGGCCGCGCGCTTCCAGCGTGCGCGGCACCAGGGCCATGCGCGCCATCACGTCGCCGGTGGTCTTTTCCACCATCTCCCACAGGCTGCCGTGGGCGGTGTAGTCGCCGTAAGCGCAGCCCAGCGTGGACAGGTGTTCCGACAGCAGGGAGAAGTGGTAAGCCTCTTCCTTTGCCACGCGCAGCCAGTCCGTGTAGAACTGCGGCGGCATGCCCGCGAAGCGCCACATGGCGTCGAGCGCCAGGTTGACCGCGTTGAATTCGATGTGCGCCAGCGCATGCACCAGCATGGCGCGGCCTTCCACCGTCGCCATCGAACGGCGGCCGACCAGGCGCGGCGCCACCAGTTCCGGCCGGGCAGGGCGGCCGGGGATGGGCGCCGCCGGCGCCTCCAGTTGTGTGTCCGCATCAAGCGCCAGCGCGCCGCCGGCCCAGCGTTGCGCCATGCCTGCGACGGCAGCCACTTTGGCGGCAGGATCGGTTTCAACCAGGCATTGCAGGGCCAGGCTGCGTAGTTCAGGTATTGCTTTCATGGGCCGACAGTATAGTGCCTGGCCGCGCCTGGGTGAAACAGCGCACCGAAGTTGCTGCCGGCGCGGCGCAGAATCCCGGCATGGATACCCAAACCATCCTGTTCGTTGCCTGCGTGCTGTTCGGCGTCGCCGCGGCCGGCGGCATCGTCATGGCGCTGATTCGGCTGGGGAAGAAGGCCAATCCGCCGCATTGGATCGCCATGCTGCACGGCTTTATCGCCGCCGCCGGCCTGACCCTGCTGGCCTATGTGACCATTTTTTCGCATGTGCCCGACCTGGCGCAAATCGGCCTTGGGGCCTTTGTGCTGGCGGCACTGGGCGGCATCTGGATGAACCTTGGCCGCCACCAGCAGAACCAGCTGATCCCCAACAGCATCATGGTGGTGCACGCGCTGGTCGCCGTGGCCGGCTTCGGCTTGCTGCTGCTGGCGCTGTAGCGCGCCTCAGTTGTAGTGCTGGAAAACCCTGGACGAACCGTCCGGCAGCACCAGGTAGACATCGTAAGGATCCTTGCGCGGACCTTCCATGCCCGGCGAACCCAAAGGCATGGACGGCACGGCCAGGCCGCGGGCTTTCGGCCTGGCGGCCAGCAGGCGCTTGATGTCCGCCGCCGGCACGTGGCCTTCGACCGCATAGCCATCCACCACCGCCGTATGGCAGGAACCCAGGTGGTCCGGCATGCCCATCTTCTCGCGCGTATCGGAAGGGTTGGCCACGTTGTGCGCCTCCACCTTGAAGCCGTTGTCGCGCAGATGCTTCACCCACGCTTCGCAACAGCCGCAGGTGGCGCTCTTGTAGACGTTGATGACGGGCGCGGCGGCCATCGCCAGCACCGGTGCGGCCAGCAGCGCGGCCAGGAGTGATTGTCGGATCTTCATGCCGATATGGTGCCGGAGATCGGGGCGGCTGTCACATGACCTGGGTCAAAAATCGGGTCCGCGCGTGCGGCGGGGCGCGGCCCCATGTTGCTGAGGGCTAACAAGTTATCAATTTGCGCTGGCTGGGTCAGTTGCCGCATGGCATAATTGATTTAGTTATTAATAAGATTCCTGAATATTTCATGAATGTGACTCAATCGATTCTGGCACTTTCGCTGGCCATTGCCGCCGGCGCGGCCGCGGCAAGCCCGCAAGCCACGGGCATGTGGGATGGCCTGGTCGGCATGAAGTACGCCAAGGCCCGCAAGGAAGTCATCGATGCGGGCTGGCGCCCGGATCACCGCAACGCCGCGGCGGAATGGGAGCGCCAGTTGCAAGGCCAGTTCCCCGAGCTGCGTTCGTGCGAGGCCAACGGCCAGTGCATCCATTACTTCGTTTCTTATGACGGTGTGTGCCTGAAGGTGGTGACCGAGGGCGAAACCGTTGCCGCCTTCAAGGTGCGCAGCGTGCAGCAGGGCTGCCCCAAGCAGCAATAATGTACTTCTTGCGGCAAGCCGTGGCCGCCGACATGGCCGAAATCATGCGGCTTGAACGCGCCGGCTTCGCGCCTGCCATCCAGGAAACCGAACGGACTTTCGCGCAGCGCCTGGCGGCTGCGCCGGCGGGTTGCTGGGTGCTGGCCGACGCAGCGGGGCGCCTGTCCGGCTACCTGTGCGCCGAATTCTGGCCGCTGGAGCCGGGCTTCGATGCCGGACGTTTCGCGCGCGACCATGCGGCGGCGGACACGCATCGCAGCGACGGCGAAGAAGTCTACGTCTCCTCGATGGTGGTCGATCCCGCCACGCGCGGCACGGGTTGGGGCCGGCGCCTGTTCCGCGACGCGCTGGCGGCCATGTTCGCGCGCCATCCGCGTCTGCGCAGCACCATCCTCATCGTCCATCCCGAATGGGAAGCCGCGCGCCGGATCTACCGCGCCGAAGGTTTCCTGGAAATCGGCGAGATCGGCGGCTATTTCGCTTCCGAAGCCGGCGCGCGCCTGCCGGCCATCGTCATGCGCCGCGGCCCGCCCCCGCCGGCTTGAACGGGGCGCAAGGCCGCCCGTGCCTGGTGCATAATGCTCGGCATGCGAGTCGCGACCTTCAACATCAACGGTATTGGCGCCCGTTTGCCGGCGCTGCTGCAGTGGCTGGATGAGACCAGGCCGGATGTCGCCTGCCTGCAGGAACTGAAGGCGCCGCACGAGAAATTTCCCGAAGAGGCAATCAGGGATGCCGGTTACGGCGCGGTGTGGCATGGGCAGAAGAGCTGGAACGGCGTGGCCATCCTGGCACGCGGCCAGACCCCGGTGGAGCTGGGGCGGACCTTGCCCGGCGACCCGGAGGATGTGCAAAGCCGCTATATCGAAGCGATGGTGGGCGGGCTGATGGTGGTCTGCCTCTACCTCCCCAACGGCAATCCGGCGCCCGGTCCCAAGTTCGACTACAAGCTGAAATGGTTCGACCGCCTGATCGCGCGCGGCCAGGAACTGGTGGCGTCGAAGAAGCCGGTGATCATGGCGGGCGACTACAACGTGATGCCGACCGAACTCGATGTCTACAAGCCCGAACGGTGGGTGGACGATGCGCTGTTCCGTCCCGAGTCGCGCGCCGCCTTTGCGACGCTGGTGGAGCAGGGCTGGACCGATGCCCTGCGCACCATGCATCCCGGCGAAAAGATCTACACCTTCTGGGATTACTTCCGCAACGCCTTCGCCCGCGATGCCGGCCTGCGCATCGACCACCTGCTGCTGAATCCCGTGCTGGCGCCGCACCTGCGCGGGGCCGACGTGGACCGCATGGTGCGCGGGCGCGAGAAGCCCAGCGACCATGCGCCGACCTGGGTCGAATTAGACGGCATCCTCTAATTTCTCGCCGCCTGTTGCCGGCGAGCAGTATATTGGCCTCACTTCCGGTTTCTTTCGCAGTACTGACCAGAGGAGGCACCATGCGTTATCCATTTGCCGCACCATCCGCCGCACCATCCCGCTCGCCTGCCGATGCGGAACCGCTCAACCAGCTGAATATGACGCCGCTGATCGACGTCATGCTGGTCCTGATCATCATGTTGATCGTCACCATCCCGAAAGCGAACCACTCCGTGGGCATGGACATGCCACGCGGCGGGACCGCTTCGCCAGCGGTCGCGCAAACGCTGGAAGTCGATTTCGACGGCACGCTGTGGTGGAACGGCGCCCAGCTCGCCAGCCGCGCAGCGCTGGAGGAAAAGCTGTCCGCGCTGAAGGGCGATGACAGCGTGCACCTGCGTTCGAACGGCCTGGCGCCATACAGCGTGGTGGCGGGCGTGCTGTCTTCGGCGCAGCGGCTGGGCGTGCGCAACATCGCCATGGTCGGCAACGAGCGCTTCCAATAAAAAAAGGGCGCCTCGCGGCGCCCTTCGTGCTTGGAGAAAGCAGTAACTTAGTTGCCGCAGCCCAGGGCCTTGATGCGGTCGTAGGCTGCCTTGGCTTGCACCAGGCCGTAACCGGTCTTGTTATCCTTGCCGGCCACGTCCAG
>CBHWEO010000069.1:0-21191 GCA_966112955.1 uncultured Duganella sp.
CTGCAGCCTGATGCCGCGGCGCGCCGGCCCGCCATCTGCGGGCGGGGCCGGCGCTGCGGGCGAGTCGCCGCAACCGCCGCAGGAACCGCAACCGCTGCCGCAGCTCGACTCCGTATTGAAGAAGCGCGCCAGCCGCTCCTGCGGCAGGCCGCGCTGCGACAGCGCGTGGACGAGCTGCTGGCGCCATGCGGCAGGCAGGTACTTCCTCGCCGCGTGCACTGCGGCCGCAACGACGACGATGCCGACGACGATTTCCTGCCACATGGTCAGCCTCCCAGCGCCAGCGCGACGCGGTAAGTGATGAAGGTGGCGGTGTAGGCCAGCACGAACATATAGCCCGCCATCAGCAGGGGATACTTCATCGAATTGGTTTCACGGCGCACCACGGTCAGCGTGGACAGGCACTGCGGCGCGAACACATACCAGGCCAGCAGGGCCAGTGCGGTCGGCAAGCCCCAGCTGGCCGCGATCACCGGCTGCAGCGTATTGGCCAGCTCGTCGCCGGTCTGCGACAGCGCGTACACGGTACCCAGCGCGCCCACCGCCACTTCGCGCGCCGCCATGCCCGGCACCAGCGCGATGCAGATCTGCCAGTTGAAGCCGATCGGCGCGAAGATGAATTCCAGCGCGCGGCCCAGCATGCCGGCCACGCTGTAGTAGATCGGCGGATGGGTGGCGCCTTCCGGCGCGCCCGGGAAGCTCGAGAGTGCCCACAGCAGCACCATCAGCGTCAGGATGGTGGTGCCGACCCGGGTCAGGAAGATCTTGGCGCGCTCGTACAGGCCGATGGCCAGGTTGCGCATGTGCGGCCAGTGGTAGGCCGGCAGTTCCAGCATCAGCGGCTGGTTGCGCTTGGCGCGCATCGAGCGCTTCATGACCCAGGCCACGCACATGGCGGAAATGATGCCGGCAAAGTAGAGGCAGAACAGCACCAGCCCTTGCAGGTTGAAGGAACCCCACACCTGGCGGTCCGGGATGAAGGCGGCAATCACCAGCGCGTACACCGGCAGCCGCGCCGAGCAGGTCATCAGCGGCGCGATCATGATGGTCACGATGCGGTCGCGCGGGTTCTGGATGGTGCGCGCCGCCATGATGCCGGGGATGGCGCAGGCGAACGACGACAGCAGCGGGATGAAGGCGCGGCCCGACAGGCCGACGCCGCCCATCAGGCGGTCCAGCAGGAAGGCCGCGCGCGGCAGGTAGCCGCAGTCTTCCAGCACCAGGATGAAGAAGAACAGGATCAGGATCTGCGGCAGGAATACCAGCACGGCGCCGACGCCGCCCAGCACGCCATCCACCAGCAGCGAGCGCAGCACGCCGTCGGCCATGTGCTGCTTCAGCAGCGCGCCAAGGTGTTCGACGCCGCCGCTGATCATGTCCATCGGCACTTCGGCCCAGCTGAACACGGCCTGGAACACGCAGAACATCAGCACCGCCAGGATGATCGGCCCCAGCACCGGATGCAGCACGAAATGGTCGATCTTTTCGGAGCGGTTGCCGCGGTCGTCGGCGTCCTTCACGGCCACCGACAGGATGCGCCGCACTTCGCGCTGGGTTTCCTCGACGCTCACGGCATCGATGGCGGACAGCGGCTTGGCCTGGCTATGGTGCAGCGGCCACATGGCGTCCAGTGCGTCGACCAGGGCCTTTTCGCCGCCGGCCCTGACGGCCACGGTTTCCACCACCGGCATGCCGAGTTCCTGCGACAGCCTGGCCGCATCGACCACGATGCCGCGCTTCTTCGCCACGTCCACCATGTTCAGGCACAGCACCATCGGCAGGCCGAGGCGCTGGATCTCGAGCACCAAGCGCAGGTTCAGGCGCAGGTTGGTGGCATCGACCACGCACACCACCACGTCGGGTGAACGCTCGCCTTCGCGCAGGCCGGCCACCACGTCGCGCGTGATCATTTCGTCCGGCGTGTGGGCCGACAGGCTGTAGGCGCCCGGCAGGTCGAGCAGGCGGTACTGGTTGCCGGCGCCGGAGGTGAACTGCCCTTCCTTGCGCTCGATGGTCACGCCGGCGTAGTTGGCGACTTTCTGGCGGGCGCCGGTCAGGCGGTTGAACAGCGCGGTCTTGCCGCAATTCGGATTGCCCAGCAGGGCAACCATGGGAGATTGCGCCACCGGCTGCTGCACGCCGGCCGGCGCGGCGTTTTCTACTGCACCCATGCTTATTCCGGTTGGATCGAGATCAGCGCGGCTTCGAAGCGGCGCAGGGCGAAGGTGGCGTTGCCGACCTTGATGGCGAGCGGTTCGCCGCCCGGCAGTCCCCGCTTGAGCATGCGGATGCGCTCGCCGGGCACGAAACCCAGCTCCATCAGGCGGCGCGCCAGGTCGGCGCCATCCTGCGTGTCGTCCGGGTTGCCCGGGGCAATATGGATCACCGTTCCGCTCTGCCCCACCGGCAGGGAATCAAGCTTGATCATGGTAGGAGCAAGGGTCATGGTGAACTTCTTTCTAGCGCGACTTACGACCGCACCATTATAGATGAGAATTCAAATGAGAATAATTCTTAGATACGCTTGCATTGTAGCCGGGTTCGGGTAGAATGGGAACCGTAATGATAATGATTCTCATTGCGAAGATCGCAATCTTAGCCAGAAGGTATCTCTGAAATGATCGTTTGTGTCTGCAACAACATCTCTGATCGAGAAATCCGTCAAGCCATAGATATGGGTATCAGCTCCATGGACGAGTTGCGCGAAGCGCTCGGCGTGGCCACCTGCTGCGGCAATTGCCTCAGCTATGCAGTGGAAGTGCTGGACGAACATCTGGGCAGCGGCATTCAGGAGACTGTGCTGAAGCGCCCATCACTGACCGTGTAAGGAGCGCCATGCAGACGATGACTTTCCCGGCCGGGGACTTTGGCCCCGGCGTTGGCAGCGCCAGGCTGACCAAGATTGCCGTCGTCGTTGCCCTGCACGCCGCCCTCGGTTATGGCTTTATCAACGGCACGATGCACCGCCTGGTGGAGCGCCTGCCGGAAGTCGTCAACGTCACGTTTGTGGCGCCGCCGCCACCTCCCCCACCCGCCTCGCAGCCGAAAACGGTAGAAGTGGCGCAGAAAGCGCCTGCCATCACCCCGCCGCCGCTGCCGATGCTGCCGGTGGTGATCGAAAACACCATTACCCCGCCACCTTCCCAGCCGCGCGCTGCCGAGCCGGCGCCGGCGGCACCGGCCGCCCAGGCTGTCGTCGCGCCGGTGGCTGCTGCCCCGGCGGCGCCTTCCGGGCCGCGCGTGGTTTCCGCTGTCGAATATATCCGCGCGCCGCAGCCGGTCTACCCTTCCGTGTCGCGCCGCCTGGGCGAACAGGGCGTGGTGACCTTGCGCGTGCTGGTCAATGAGAAGGGCTATGCGGAGCAGGCTTCGGTACAGAAGTCGTCCGGCTCCAGCAACCTGGACGAGGCCGGACGCGCCGCCGTCATGCGCGCGCTGTTCAAGCCTTATGTGGAAGATGGCAAGGCACAGCCGGTGTATGTGGTGGTGCCGATCAATTTCCAGATGTCCTGAAAACCGGTAAACCAGTGTCTGACCCGCGGGGTCAGACACGCCAAGTGTCAGGCACTTGTGCCTGACACTGCTTTGCCGGTTTAAAGCTCAGCCCACATCCGCAGCAAGTTGTGATAATGCCCCGCCAGCCCGACGGTAGCCTCATCGTCCCCATGCGCGGCGCGCAGCTTCTGGATATTCTGGTCCAGCTCAAACAGCATGCTGCGCTTCCAGTCATCGCGCACCATCGACTGCGTCCACAGGAATGACGCCACGCGCTCGCCCGACGTCACCGGGTTCACGCGGTGCACGCTGCTGGCCGGATAAACGATCGCGTCGCCGGCCGGCAGCTTGACCTCGTGCGCGCCGTAGCTGTCCATCACGGTCAGCTCGCCGCCCTCGTACTCATCGGGATCGGACAGGAACACGGTGGTGGAAACGTCGGAACGCATCACATCGGACGAACCCACCATGTGGCGGATGGCGCCATCGATATGCAGGCCGTAATTCTCGCCGCCCGCATAGCTGTTGAAGTAAGGCGGCAGGATCTTCAGCGGCAGCGCCGCCGAATAGAACAGCGGGTTCCTGGCCAGCGCCTTGATGATGATATCCCCGAGTTCCAGCGCCAGCGGCGAGCCTTCCGCGATCTGCCGGTTGCGCTTGACTTGCGCCCCCTGCGAACCCACGCTGGCGCGGCCGTCGATCCAGTCGGCGGCGGCCAGGCGCTGGCGGAAAGTCTTGACTTGCTCCGGCGTCAGCACGCCGGGGATATGCAGCATCATGATCAGTAGTGGAAGTTCGCGGTCAGGATGGCAGTGCGGCCGGCGGCAACCTGGGCGTAATGGTTCGAGACCGATTTGTCGAAGTAGAACTTGTCCGTCAGGTTCTGCACGTTCAGCTGCAGGCTGATGTTCTTGTTCAACTCATAGCTCGCCATCGCGTCCAGGCGGGTATAGCCCGGCACGTACTTGGTGTTGTTGATGTTAGCCCAGATCCGGGCCGAGTAGTTCACGCCGCCGCCGATGGTCAGGCCAGGCAGCACGGTGTAGGACGTCCACAGCGAGGCGCTGGTCTTCGGCACGCCCGGGAAGGTGTTGCCGTCGTAAGGCGACTTCACCCACACCGGCGCGGCGGTGGTGCCGATATTGGTGTAGCCATTGTCGCCGACTTCCGCATCCAGCCAGGTGGCGCCGCCGAATACCTGCCAGTTGCTGGTCAGGGCGCCGCTGATGCCGAATTCCGCGCCGCGCACGGTCTTCTTGCCGGCATTGAAGGAGGTGCCGTTAGGGCCGCTGACGCGGGCGTTGTTCATCTTGCTCTCGAAGATGGCGCCGCTCAGGGACAGGCGGCGTGCCAGCACTTCCCACTTGGTGCCCAGCTCCCAGTTCTTGCTGTCCTGCGGCTTCAGGTTCTGCACCGCCGCGGTCAGGCCGTCGTTGCCTTCGCCGCCGTCGTTGCCCGGCGGGGTGGACGAGGTGCCGTAGGAAATGTAGATGCTGCTGTTGGCCGCCGGCTTGTACACCAGGCCGGCCTGGTAGTTGGTGAAGTTGGATTTCACTTCCGCGTTGACGGCGGCGGTAGCCGGCGATGCCGCCGGGTTGGCGGCGGTGAACAGCGCCGAGCGGAATTCATCCCAGCGCAAGCCCACGTTCAGCAGCCATTGCGGATTGAACTCGATGGTGTCGAAGCCGTACACCGAGCGGCTGTTGGTATGCACATTGGTGGCCGCCGGCGACACGCTGCGCACCTGGCCCGCGCTCCACGGATCGTTCGGGTTCGGGTTGAACAGGGTGGTGCAGTTGTACAGGGTGGCCGCGCCGGCGGTCGGGCAGGTGCTGGTCTTGGTCAGCGGGTTGTTGGTGCCCGGCGTGAACAGGTAGGTGCTGCGGTCGGTGATCTCACGGCTGAGTTCCACGCCCGTGGTGAAGCTGTGCTTGATGCCGGCGACAAGGAGTTCGCCGGTCAGGCTGGACGCATTGGCCAGCGCATCGGTGTCGGCCACGCGGGAATTGGCGCGGCGCCACAGGGTGCCGTACAACACCACATTGCCCTTGGAATCGTCCGGCTGGGTGTAGACGTAGTCGTTCTCGGTCTTGCCGTAGCGGGTCACGTTGCGGAACACCAGGCCGTTGCGGAAGTCATGCTTGATGTCGATGGTGCCGATATCGGACCTGGTGTCGCGGAAGTCGCGGTCGACCAGGCCGTAGTAGGTATCGCGCGGCACGGCCATCGGGGTGCCGTTGCCGTTCTTCGCCACGTTGGCGCCGGTGGTGAACGGGTTATTGAACGGAATGCCGCTGTCCGGCAGTTCGCTCGACTGCATGTGGTAGTAGGACAGGTTGACCTTGGTGGCGCCGGTCAGGCCGAAGGCCACTGTCGGCGCAAAGCCCCAGCGGTCGCCATGGATCTCATTGCGGCCGGCCACATGGTTTTCATGGCCCATCACGTTCAGGCGCACGGCGGCATCGTCGCCCACCATGCGGTTGATGTCGACGGTGGCGCGGCGGTATTTCGCATTGCCCGCGCCGACCGAAGCATTGGCGAAGTTTTCCGCCTTGGCGGTCTTGGACACCAGGTTCACGCCGCCACCGGCGGAGGAACGGCCGCCGTAAGCGGAGTTGGGCCCCTTGACCACCTCGATCTGCTCCAGCGCGAAGATTTCGCGGCTCTGGGAGCCGGTGTCGCGGATGCCGTCGATATACGTGTCGCTCTGCGCGTTGTAGCCACGGATCAGCAGGTTGTCGCCCACCGGCTGGCCACCCTCGGCCGCGCCCACGGTGATGCCCGGCACGGTACGCAGCGCGTCGGTCAGCGACGTGGCGCCGGTCTGCGAAATGACTTCGGTCGGGATCACGGTCACGGCCTTGGGGGTATCCAGCAGCGGTGCGGTGAATTTGTCGGAAGCGGACTTCCTGACCTGGAAATCGGTGCCATTCTGGCCGGTGACGACCACTTCCTGCATTTTCTGCTCGGGAGCGGCGGCATTGGTATCGGCATGGGCGGCCGGCATGGCCAGGGAGGCGATGGCGGCGAGAGTGGCTGGCGCGTGCTTGCGGCTCTTAATGTAAGACATGGACAACTCAGGAATTGTTGGCATAAAACGCAAATGATAATTGTTTTCATTTGCATTAGCAATGTCATTAGCACTGTCGTTAGCAATCCTAAGTTGCCCGCATGACTAGGTTGCCGCCCTGCTTCGTGGCAAAATGCCATTATTCCCAACCCGCTAAGAAGGAAACCCCATGAAGGGCGACAAAGACGTTATCCGCCTGCTGAATGCTCAGCTCACCAACGAACTGACGGCGATCAACCAGTACTTCCTGCATGCACGCATGTACCGCCACTGGGGCCTCGACAAGCTGGGCAAGAAAGAATACGACGAGTCGATCGGCGAAATGAAGCATGCCGACCGCCTGATCGACCGCATCCTGATGCTGGACGGCTTGCCGAACCTGCAAGCCCTGCACAAGCTGCTGATCGGCGAAAACACCGAGGAAATGCTGGCCGCCGACCTCAAGCTGGAGAAAGGCGCGCACGTGACCATCAAGGAAGGCATCGCGCATTCGGAAAAAGTCGGCGACTACGTGTCGCGCGACCTGCTGCTGGATATCCTCAAGGATACCGAAGAGCATATCGAGTGGCTGGAAACCCAGATCGACCTGATCGGCAAGATCGGTATCCAGAATTACCTGCAATCGCAGATGTCGGACGCCGAATGACCCAGGATCCGGTCCTGTTGCGGCGCCTGCTGCGGGCAAAGGACCGGATGGATGCCGCCTTCCACGAGGAATGGCCGGTCAGCCGCCTGGCGGAAGTGAGCTGCGTCTCGGCAACTCACTTCGCCCGCAGTTTCAAGGAAGCGTTTGGCCTGCCGCCCCACCGCTACCTCCTCACCCGCCGTATCGAGCGCGCCGTCACGCTGCTGCGCGAAACCGAGCTGCCCATCACCGACATTGCCTTCAGCACCGGCTGGCGCAGCCTGGGCACCTTCGGCCGCACCTTCCGCGACATCACGGGCAAGAACCCCGGCGATATCCGGGAACAGCAGCGCGAGCAGGCGCGCGCCGCAGCCGCCGCGGGCGCCGACCCCGGCCGCGTGCCGGCCTGCGTGCTGAGCGCGGCGCAGCGCCCCGACCTCACAATGGCAGTTTCGGAGAAGCGGCGCCAGGAAGCCCTCCCTACAATGGGTGCTCAACTTGATAAGGAGACCACCCCATGACACAAGGAATTCAAACCGCCGGCCTGTATGTCCGTGACCAGGATGAGGCACTGGCCTTTTACGTCGACAAGCTCGGCTTCCGCGTCCATACCGATGTGCGCAACGGCGATTACCGCTGGCTGACCGTGCAGCATCCGGACCAGCCGGATTTCCAGCTCGGCCTGTACGTGCCCGGCCCGCCGGTGCACGACGCGGCGACCGCGCAGGCGCTGAATGCGCTGGTGGCCAAGGGCGCCATGCCGCCGCTGGTGCTGGAAGTGGACGATTGCTTCGCCGCCTACGACAGGATGCAGCAGCGCGGCGTGGAATTCACCCAGGAACCGGTGGAGCGTTACGGCACGGTGGACGCGGGCTTCCGCGATCCGTCCGGCAACGGCTGGAAGATGATCCAGACGCGCCGCAAGGTGGCCGCCGCCTAAGCCAGGCCCCAGGCCTTGCGCCAAGGTTCGTAAAACGCCAGGTCCTGCGGCACCGCGCCGGCGATGCCGCAGACGGCGCCGGCAAAGGCGTTGGCGCGCTCCAGGATCAGCGGCATGTCCCAGCCATGGGCGCGGCCCGCCAGGAACACGGCGGCAAAGGCGTCGCCCGCTCCCACCGAATCGACGAAACGGGCCGGCTTGCTGGCCTGATGGTCCACCACGCGCGCACCGTCGGCGCCGAAATACATGGCGCCGCGCTCGCCCAGCGTGACCAGCAAGCCCTGGATGGAGAAGTTGTGCATCATGGCGCGCGCTTCGGCCTCGACGGCGGCGCAATCGATGTCCACGGTATCCGGGCAGGTATGGCAGTACCAGGAGAACAGGGCCTGCAATTCATCCTCGTTGACCTTGACGATATCGGCGCGCTGCAGGGAGGCGAAGACAATCGATTCGTCGACGCCGTCGCGCAGGTTCAGGTCGAGGAAGTGTTCGGCCTCGGGCGCGCCATCCAGCACGGCTTTCAGCGCCGCGCGCGAATCCGGCTCGCGCTGGGCCAGGGTGCCGAAGTACACCGTATCGGGCGAGAACGCGCGCATCACGTCGACCGCGGCGGCCGCTTCGATGTGGTCGTAAGCCTGGTCGGGCAGGATGTGGAAGCGGTGCCCGCCCGCGCCATCGCGCTCCACCACCACGCGGCCGGTGGCATGCGGTCCGTGCTGCAAGCCCTCGGTGCTCATGCCGAAGCGGGCGAACTCATCGCGCAGCAGGTCGCCCTGGCCGTCATTGCCGGAGCGGCTCACCATCAGGGCAGGCAAGCCCAGCGCCGTCAGGTTGCGCGCCACGTTGAACGGGGCGCCGCCGACCACTTGCTGGTCGCCGAAATCATCGATCAAGGCTTCCCCGAATACCAGGACACGCTCCGACATATCCGCTCCTTCCAGGATTGATTGGCCGGAGCTATTTTACCAGCGCAGCCTCCTGGTGCGACGCGGCATCGGCAAGGGGACGGGCGGCGCGCAGCTTGACGAACAGCACGGCCACGGCGGCACACAGCAGCAGCGCCCCGGCCAGCCGCACCACGTTGGCCGGATCGCCGTGCAGCAGGCTGCGGTAGTACAGCGGCAGCGTGAAGATCTGGATGATCATCGGGATCACGATGAACATATTGAAGATGCCCATGTACACCCCGGTGCGTTCGGGCGGGATGCTGCCGGCCAGCATCACGTACGGGTTGCCCATGATGCTGGCCCAGGCCAGCCCCACGCCCAGCATGGGCCACAGCAGTTGCAGCGGTTCGCGGATCAGCGGGATGCACAGCATGCCGGCGCCGGCGGCCGCCAGGCAGATGCTGTGCGTGACCTTCGGCCCGAAGCGGCGCGTGAACGGCACCAGGGCAAAGGCGGCGAGGAAGGCAACGAAGTTGTAGAAGGCGCCTACCTGGCCATTCAGCAGGCCCGCTTCGCGGAAGCCGGCCGAGGCCGGGTCGGACGTCTTGTAGATGGAGGATGCCAGCGCCAGCATGATGTACTGCCAGTAGCAGAACATGGCGTACCACTGGAACAGCTTGACCACGGCCAGCTGCTTCATGGTGGGCGGCATGTCGCGCAGGGCTTCGGCGATTTCGCGCAGGGTGTCGCGCCAGCCGGCGGGCCTGGCGCGCAGCGCGGCTTCCTCCTGCGGCGACAGCGGCAGCTCGGGCGTGGTCCAGCAGCTCCACAGCACGGAGGCGATGGAGAACACGGCGCCCAGCAGGAAGGCGCCGATCACGGTGTACGGGATGTGGTGGCTGTTGACCGCATCGCGGCTGGTGCCGAGGTAGACCAGGATGGAAGGCGTCAGGTAGGCCAGCGTCTGCCCCAAGCCCGTGAAGGCGCTCTGGGTCAGGAAGCCGAGCGAATGCTGGCGCACGGCCAGGCGGTCGCTGACGAAGGCGCGGTAAGGCTCCATCGTCACGTTGTTGGCGGCATCGAGTATCCACAGCAGGCCGGCTGCCATCCACAGTACGGGGCTGAACGGCATGGCCAGCAGGCCCAGGCTGCAGATCAGGGCGCCGATCAGGAAATACGGCGTGCGGCGCCCCCAGCGCGTCACGGTACGGTCGCTCAGCGCGCCGATGATGGGCTGCACCAGCAGGCCGGTGACGGGGCCGGCCAGCCACAGGTAAGGCAGGCTGGCTTCGTCGGCGCCCAGGTATTTGTAGATCGGGCTCATGCTGCTTTGCTGCAGGCCGAAACTGAACTGGATGCCGAAGAAGCCGATGTTCATGTTGACGATCTGCCGGAACGACAGCTGCGGTTTGTGCGGCGTCATTGGAAGGCTCCTTCCGCCGCGGCCTGCCAGCGCTGGTTCCACGGTTCGTAGAACGCCAGGTCCTGCGGCACGGCGCCGGACAGGCTGCACACGGCGCCGGCAAAGGCGTTGGCGCGCGCCATGGTAAGGGCGAGGTCCCAGCCTTGCACGTGGCCGTGCAGGAAGACGGCGGAGAAGGCATCGCCGGCGCCGACCGTGTCGACCAGCTTGTACGGCTCTTCATTGCCATGCTCGCGTACCACGCGGCCGTCGGCGCCGATATACATCGCGCCGCGCGGGCCGAGCGTGACCACCATGGCCTGCAGGTTGAACTTGTCGATCAGCAGGGAGCAGGCCGGCGGCAGTTCGGGGTCGTGGGCCCGCACCAGTTGCGGGCCGTTCGGCGCGTACCAGGCCAGCAGGGCCGCCAGTTCGTCTTCGTTGACTTTCACGATGTCGGCGTGGCGCAGCGATTCGTACACGCTGCGCTCGGTGTACTGGCCTTCGCGCAGGTTCAGGTCGAGGTAGCGGGTGGCCGGGCTGGCCTCCAGCAGTTCGAGCAAAGCGTTGCGGGAAGTCAGGTGGCGCTGCGCCAGGGTGCCGAAATACAGCACGCGCGGCCGGGCAGCTTCCAGCGCGGCCCTGGCCTGGACGGCGTCGATGTGGTCGTAGGCCTGGCCGGGCAGGATGTGGAAGGCATGGCCGTCGCGGCCGCGTTCCACCACCACGCGGCCGGTGGGCCAGGCCGGGTCGGACTGCAGGCCGGCCTGCATCATGCCGTAGCGCTCGAACTCGGCGCGCACGGCGGCGCCGTTGGCGTCCTCGCCGATGCGCGTGATCATCAGCGCCGGCGTGCCGAAGGCCGACAGGTTGCGCGCCGCATTGAAGGGCGCGCCGCCGACTACCTGCTCGCTGCCGAAATCGTCGACGAGGGCTTCGCCGAACATTGCCACACACATGGCGGTCTCCATTATTGTTGGTTGCCGCGCTCGAGCCAATGCATGGCCCAGGGCGCGAGGGTGATTGCCCCGGCAAGTTGTCCGCCGCCGAGCGCATCGGTCCAGCGGCCGTCCAACCGGTATTGCTGCGGCTCACCCGAGAAATTGTATAGCGCCAGGAAGGCTGGGCCGCGCTGCATTGCCAGCACAGCCGGCGCCGCCGGCAGCAGCGTGCACGGTTCGCCTGCCGCCAGTGCCGGCAGGCGCTGGCGGGCCGTCACCAGGGCACGCAGGGCGGCGTAGACGCGGCCGGCCGGCGTGGCGGGGTCGTGGCGCCCGGCGAAGCGCTGCTCGTCCAGCAGCGGGCGTTGCAGCCAGCGGCTGTCCATCGCGCGGTCGGGGCGCTGGCGGAAGCTGTAGTCGTTGGTCTGTCCCAGCTCGTCGCCCATGTACAGCACCGGCAGCGCGCCGAAGCTCAACGCCAGGCCATGCAGCAGCAGCAGGCGGCGCAAGGCCAGCGCCTCGGCCAGTTCCATCGCACCGCCCGGTGCGACGGGCGCTTCCAGGCCGACCAGGCTGGCGGCCATGCCGTTGCTGCCGTGGGCGGCGTGCGGGTCGCTGCTCTGGAAGGCTTCGCCGCGTGCGTAGCTGCCGCCGGCCCCGGCGAAGAAGCGCGAGATGGCGGCCAGGCGCGCCTGCGGGTCGCGCGGCGCGGTGCCGTTTGCCACGGCGGCGGCCGAAGGTTCGGCAGCTTCCGCGCGCAGCACGTTCCAGCCGATATCGTCATGGCAGCGCACATAACTGAGCCAGCTGGCATGCGGCGGCAACGGCGGGGTGCCGGCGGCCACGCTGCGCACCAGCCCGGCGTCCTGCTCCGCCAGCGAACCCCAGGCCGCCGCCATCAGGCTGCTGTGGTAGGCGATATGGCACTCCGGCTGCCCAGGCTGCCCGAAGTATGCCGGCAGCTCGCGCATCGGCACGATGGCCTCCGCCTTCAGCAGCACACCCGGCGCCGCGATGGAGACCAGGGCCCGCAGCGCCTGCAGGATCAGGTGCGCCTCCGGCTGGTTCATGCAATTGGTCCCCTCGCGCTTCCACAGGAAGGCCGTGGAATCGAGGCGGAACACTTCGATGCCCCGGTTCGCCAGCCGCAGCAAGGTCGCCGCCATGGCCGCGAACACTTCCGGATTGGACCAGTTCAAATCCCACTGGTAGGGATAGAACGTCGTCCATGCCCAGCCTTCCAGCGCCGGCACATGGGTGAAGTTGCCGGGCGCCGCCTGCGGAAACACCTGCCCCAGCGTGCGTTCGTAGGCATCCACCTGCGAGCGGTCCGTGAACACATGGAAGAAGGCGCGCAACCGGGCATCGCCGGCGAGCGCGCCCTGCGCCCAGGCATGGTCATCCGCCACGTGGTTGAGGATGAAATCCGAGCACAGGCTGATGCCCGCGCCGCGCAAGCTGGCGGTCAGCGCCTCCAGGTCGGCATTGCTGCCGAAGCGCGGCTCCACTTCCTCGAAGCTGGAGACGGCAAAGCCGCCATCGTTCTCCCCTTCCCGCATCTTCAGGAACGGCAGCAGGTGCAGGTAGCGCACGCCCAGCTCCTGCAGGTGCGGAATGCGCCGCGCCACGCCGCGCAGGTCCCCGCCCAGCCGGTCCACATAACTGCAGTAGCCCAGCATCTGCTGGCCCAGGAACCAGTCCGGCTGCGCGGCGCGCGCCGTATCCAGCGCGACCAGCGCCGGGCTGCGCGCGCCATGCAGTTCGCCCACGGTGGACAACAGGCGGCCGTACCACTGCTCGAAACCCGGCGCATCGCCGTACAGGCGGTGCAGGCAGCTGCGCAGCGCCGCGCCGTGCACCGCATGGCGGCGCTCAACCTCGGCGCGCCGGCCTGCCGGCACGGCGTCGAGCAAGTGATGGATGGACGAAGGCATCGGCATTGCGGTTTCCAGGTCAGAAGGAATAGTTCAGGCCCACTTTCACGGCGCGGCCGCCGATTGAACGCGCGGCATGGCCGTCGCCTTCAACCTCGGTGTAGCCGATCTTGTTGAACAGGTTGTTGACGGACAGCGACAGGCCCAGTTGCGACGTGAACTGGTAGCGCGCGAACAGGTTCACCGTGCGGAAGGCCGGCATGTCGATGGTGTTGGCATCGTCGGCCCACGAGCGGCCCGTGCCCACCAGGCTGCCGCCCACGGTCAGTGGCCCAGCGTTGTAGCTTGGCGCGATCTGGTAAGTGATGCGGGCCTGGCGGCGCGGCGTATGGCCGATGGTCGATTCCTGGCCCGGCGCCGTGCCGACGATTTCGGCATCGGTCCAGGTCAGGCCGCCGTTGATGCGGAAGTCGCCCAGGCTCCACGCTGCTTCCAGCTCGGCGCCCTTGGCGTCGTAGCGGTTGGCGGTGCTGATGCGGGTGGTGGCTTCGAAGTTCGACTCGTCGGTCTTGGCGCGGAACAGGGTCAGGAAAGCGCTGGTGCTGCCGGAACGCCATTTCACGCCGCCCTCCACCTGGCGCACGGTGTTGATGTTGATCGGCGCGCTGCCATCGAGCGGTGTGCCGAACAGGATGCGGTCGGCATTGAAGGCCACGCCGTCGCTGACGCGGGCAAACAGCGCCAGGTCGCGGGTGAACTGGTAGTTGCCGCCCACCGAATACGAAGTGTGGTGGATCTTATAGTCCACCATCTGCTCGGTGCCCGGTTCATAGCGGAGGCCATTGGTGGCGATATTGGCCGTGCCGTTGGCGCGCTGGCGGTCCTGGCGCACGCTGGCGTCGAAGTTCAGCGGGCCTTGTTCCCAGCCCACGTTCAGGTAAGGCGAGAGCAGCTTGTATTCCATATCCACCGCGCGCATGCAGCAGCCGCCCCAGGCCGGGCCGACGTAGCCGGGCGTGGTGGAAGCGGTCTGCAGCAGGGCAGGCTTGTCGCCCGTCAGCTGCATCAGGTATTCGTTGAAGTTCCAGGTCAGGCCCAGCTTCTGCAGCGAGGTGTACAGGCCGCCGGTCGCGGTCAGCTTGCCGCCGTTGATGGCGAAAGTCTTGGCCAGTTTCAGGTCATTCAGCGTGTTGTCGGCATTGTCGATCGAGGTGTTGAACACCACGGCGGAGAAAGCCAGGCCGCTGTAGGCCTTGCCCTTGTCCGGACCGGTGGCGATCACGTAGTTGCCGGCCACGCCGTTATTGGCCGGGAAGACGCCGAGGAAGCGGCCGCTGTTCTGCGCCTTGCGGAAGTTGTCGCTCAGCGTGATGCCGTTGCCCAGGTCGAAGGAAGCGGCGATGCCGAAGCTGTCGCTCTTCACGCGCAGGCCGTCGTTGACGTTGCTCGATGCCTTGCCGTTTTCCTTGGTCAGCGAGATATCGCGCGTCCAGTAAGGCGAGTAGAAAGTGGTGTCGCGCGGGTCGATGCCCGGGATTTCGCTGATATGGCCGTTGGTCACGCGCACCGGCACCGGCAGCGCGGTCGGCGCCTTGTCGTCCAGGTGCTTGAAGGACAGCCTGATCCAGCCGTTCGACAATTCCTGCGTGATGTTGCCGCGGATCTGGCCGCCTTCCTGCGTATTCATGCCGGTCTTGCGCTGGCCTTCGCCGGTGCGGTAATGGCCGCCGATGAAGAAGCGGGTCTTGTCGGTCAGGCGGCCGCCGTAATCGAAGTCGTAGCGGGTTTCGTCGAAGCCCAGGCCGCGCTGGATGCCGAAGTTGCCGCCCTGCTGCTCGCCGGTCTTGCTGATGAAGTTGATGATGCCGCCCGGCGAGTTGGTGGCCAGGGTCGAAGCCGAGCCGCCGCGCACCACTTCCAGGTGATCCAGGCTGCCGTCGATCTTCACATAGCTGTCCGGCGTGATGAAGTTGAAGTCGCCCGATTGCAGCACGGGCAGGCCGTCTTCCTGCATCTGCACGTAGCGCGCGCCGCCGGCGGAAATCGGTACGCCGCGCACGGTGATGTTGGCATTGCCTTCGCCGCCCGAAGATTCGGCGCGCACGCCGGGGATGGAGCGCAGCACTTCAGCGGCGCTGGTCGGGGCGGACAGGGAAATGGCTTCCGCCTCCATGGTGCTGACCGACACGCTGGAACGCATCTTGGAACTGCGGCTGGCAGTGCCGGTGACCACCACGCGTTCGAGTTTCAGGCCGTCGGCCGGGGCGGCAGCATCCGCAGCGGTGGGCTGGGCGGCAACTTCCTGGGCAAATGCGGGTTGGGCGAATGCAGCAGCGATGGCAGCAGCCATGCAGCCGCGCTGGGCTGTACGTAAAACCATTGTCTCCTCCGTTATGGGGCTTATTCATCGGCCAGGCGGCCGCGTCTGTTTATCTGCAGATGCCTCATTATTCATCAGCTTTTTGCAAATTGCAATCGATTGCAAAGATTTTTTCAAAAAGCCTGTTGCGTGAGCGTCATTTCAATTGCAAACGGTTGCAATCAGCGCGAGCTGGCGCGCCGGATCAGGGAGGTGGGAAGTTCCACCGAACGGACGGGCTGGCCCTCGGTCTGGGCCAGCAGGGCGGCCACCATGGCGCGCCCGGCTTCCTGCACAGGCTGGCGCACCGTGGTCAGGGGCGGATGGAAATAGGAAGACAGCTCGATATCGTCGTAGCCGACCACGGCGACGTCGCCCGGCACCGAACGGCCCTGCTCGCGCAAGGCGTTAATGGTCGTCATGCCCAGCAGGTCGGAACAGGCAAACACCGCGTCGTACGCCATGCCGCGCCGCGCCAGTTCGGCCACCGCTTCACGACCGCCCTCCGGCAGGAAGGACGCCGCCACGCACAGCGCCGGGTCCGGCTCCAGGCCGGCCTCCTGCAAGGCCGCACAATAGCCGCGGTAGCGCTGCTCGACTTCCGGCAGGCGGACGTCGCCGAAGAAGGCGATGCGGCGCCGTCCTTCGGCCAGCAGGTGCGCGGTGGCCAGGCGGCCGCCGCTCAGGTTGTCGCCGCCGACGGTGCAATACAGCTGCTGCGGCAATTGCGCGCCCCACACCACCAGCGGCACATGGCGCGCCGCCATCTCGTTCAGCTGGTCGTGGTGGCCCCACTGGCCGATCAGGATGATGCCGATCACGCGGCCCGTATCGAAAGGCGTGGCGGCCGTGTCAAGCTGCTCGGCATCGACCCGCGACAGCAGCATGTCGAAGCCCTGCTCCGTCAGCGCATCGGCCAGCGAGCCGATCATCGACAGGAAGAAGGGGTCGGACAGGCTCTGGTGCACCCTGGCATCGGACGGCACCACCACCGCCACCGTGCGGTTCTGCTTCAGGCGCAGGTTCTGCGCACCGACATTGATGGTGTACTTGAGCGAACGCGCCAGCTCCATGATGCGGGTACGCGTTTCCTCGTTGACCAGCTTGCTGCCGGCCAGCGCGCGCGACACGGTGGAGGTGGACACGCCCGCCAGGCGGGCGATGTCCGCCATCTGCAAGCGTTCCTGGGACGGTGGCTTGGCTGCCATGCGCTGCGGCGCTTACGCTTGCGGGACGGTGTCTTTGAAGGATTGGCGCTCGGACAGCTTGTCGAACAGGCGGCCGAGGTTGGGGTGCTTGCCGCGCCAGTCGATTTCCGGGAAGCGGAAGCTGAGCCAGCCCAGGCAGCAGCCCACGGCCACGTCGGCCAGCGAGTAATGGTTGCTGGCGCAATAGGTCTCGTCGCCCAGGCGCTCGGCCATCGACTCCAGGCCCAGTTCCACCTTGCGCATCTGGCGCGCGATCCATTCTTCGCTTTGCAGTTCTTTCGGGCGCTGGGTGCGCTCCAGGCGCATCAGCACCCCGGCGTCCAGCACGCCGTCGGCCAGCGCTTCCCAGCACTTGATGTTGGCGCGCTCGCGGCCATTCGGCGGCAGCAGCTTGGAAACAGGCGACACGGAATCCAGGTACTCGACGATCACGCGCGAATCCTGCATCACATAGCCGTCTTCCATGACCAGGCACGGCACTTTGCCGAGCGGGTTCAGTTTCTGGATGTTGGTATCCGGCGCCCAGACATTTTCCAGTTCCAGGTGATAGTCGAGCTTTTTTTCCGCCAGGACGACACGAACCTTGCGTACATACGGGCTGGCGAGAGAACCGATTAGTTTCATAAATGCTGAAAGTGGAGAATTAGACAACAGTATAGCATCGCCCTTTGCCGGGGGGCGCAGCGGAGTGGCAGCCGGGAGCCGACGACTGCCAAATGGTAAAATCCTGTTTTTTCCCCGCCTCTCCTCCAGCATTATCATGACAACTCCTTACTCCACCCTGTCGGCCCTGTCCCCGCTGGACGGCCGTTACGCGTCGAAAACCGACAAGCTGCGCCCCATCCTGTCCGAATCCGGCTTCATGCACCACCGCGTGAAGGTGGAAATCGCATGGCTGCAAGCCCTGTCGCAGGCCGGTTTCGCCGAGATCAAGCCATTTTCCGCCGCCGCCACCGCCCTGCTGGACAAGCTGGCCGCCGACTTCACCGAAGCCGACGCCGCCCGCATCAAGGAAATCGAAGCCGTCACCAACCACGACGTGAAGGCTGTGGAGTACTGGCTGAAGGAAAAGGTCAAGGACGTGCCCGAGCTGGTGGCGGCTTCCGAGTTCATCCACTTCGCCTGCACCTCGGAAGACATCAACAACACCTCGCACGGCATGATGCTGAAGGCCGCCCGCGACGGCGTCATGGTGCCGGCCCTGAACGGCCTGGTCGCCAAGCTGAAGGACATCGCCCACGCCAATGCCGAGCTGCCGATGCTGAGCCGCACCCACGGCCAGACCGCCAGCCCGACCACCCTGGGCAAGGAATTCGCCAACGTGATCGCCCGCCTGCAGCGCGCCATCGAGCGCATCGCCAAGGTAGAAATCCTGGGCAAGATGAATGGCGCCGTGGGCAACTACAACGCCCACCTGTCGGCCTACCCATCGTTCGACTGGCCGGCCTTCTCGAAGAACGTGATCGAGCAGCGCCTGGGCCTGGTGTTCAACCCCTACACCATCCAGATCGAACCGCACGACTACATGGCGGAACTGTTCGACGCCTTCGCCCGCGCCAACACCATCCTGCTGGACCTGAACCGCGACATCTGGACCTATGTATCGCTGGGCTACTTCAAGCAGAAGCTGAAGGCCGGCGAAATTGGTTCCTCCACCATGCCGCACAAGGTCAACCCGATCGACTTCGAAAACTCGGAAGGCAACCTGGGCCTGGCCAATGCCGTGCTGAAGCACCTGTCCGAAAAGCTGCCGGTATCGCGCATGCAGCGCGACCTGACCGACTCCACCGTGCTGCGCAATATCGGCGTGGGCCTGGGCTATGCGCTGCTGGCGTACGACTCCTGCCTGCGCGGGCTGAACAAGCTGGAAGTCAACCCGCAGCGCCTGGCCGATGACCTGGAAGCGTCGTGGGAAGTGCTGGCGGAGCCGGTGCAGACCGTGATGCGCCGTTACGGCATTGCGAACCCGTACGAGCAGCTGAAGGAGCTGACCCGCGGCAAGGGCATCACCAAGGAAGCGCTGCGCGAGTTCATCGGCGGGCTGGCGATTCCGCAGGAAGCCAAGGACCAGCTGCTGGCGATGACGCCGGCCAATTACACCGGTATCGCCGCTTCGCTGGCGAAAACCATTTAAAACCCGAAAACCGGGGTACGGCCCAGGGGGCCGGACCCCGGTTTTCCGGTGTCCAGGGTTTTAAGCAAGCCGTAAGCAACATCCATTACCCTCTGGTATATTAGTTCTAACACGTACTACTTACCAAAGGTCACAATGGAACGTTATTCCACCACCGCGATCGTGCTGCACTGGCTGATCGCCCTGCTGATCGTGGCCGCCTTCGCGCTGGGCCTGGTGATGACCGACATCCCCGGCCTGACGCCGACCAAGCTCAAGTACTACTCCTGGCACAAATGGATGGGCGTCACCGTGCTCGCCCTGGCTGCCGGCCGCCTGCTGTGGCGCCTGAAGCAGCAACCGCCCGCCTTCCCCCGCAGCATGAGCCAGCACCAAGTGAAAGCCGCCGAAGCCGGCCACTGGTTCCTCTACTTCCTGATGTTTGCCGTGCCGGTATCGGGCTACCTGTACACCACTGCGGCCGGCGTGCCGGTGGTCTACCTCGGCCTGATCAAGATCCCATCCCTGTTCGAGGCCAACCCGGCCCTCAAGGAAATCCTGAAACCGGTACATTACTGGCTGAACATGCTGCTGGCCGCCGTGGTGGTCGGCCACATCGGCGCCGCCCTCAAGCACCAATTCATCGACAAGGACGGCCTGCTGAAGCGCATGCTGCCCTAACCTGGAGCCCCACCCATGAAGAAAACCGTATTCCTGGCCGCCCTGCTGGCCGTGGCAGCCGCCGCCAGCGCCGCCGTGCTGAAGGCCGATCCCGCCAAGACCAGCGTCTCGGCCGTGTTCAAGCAAATGAACGTCCCGATCGAATCGAAATTCAAGAAGCACAACATCGTCATCGACTACAACGACAAGTCGCCGGAAGCATCGAAAGCCACGGTGGAAATCGAGACCGCCAGCCTGGACCTGGGCGAAGCGGAAATGAACAAGGAAGTCGCGAAGAAGGAATGGTTCAATTCCAGCCAGTTCCCGAAAGCCACGTTCACGTCGACGTCGATCAAGAGCGCCGGTCCCGGCAAGCTGACGGTAACGGGCAAGCTGACCATCAAGGGCAAGGCCACCGATGTGTCGTTCCCGCTGACCGTGAAAGCCGACGGCAAGAACCAGGTGTTCGACGGTGCGCTGCCGATCAAGCGCCTGGCCTACAGCATCGGCGAAGGCGAATGGAAAGACACCAGCATGGTGGCCGACGACGTGACCATCAAGTTCCACGTCACTGCAGCACAATAATCGGCACGATCATCAACACGATAAGCAGCACAACTTTTTCACACGGAGACCATTGAATGAAAACCAAAGTCCTGATTGCCGCCCTGATCGCCGCCACCGCCGGTTCGGCCTTCGCCGCCGACACCTACAACATCGATCCGAACCACACGTACCCCAGCTTTGAAGCGGACCATCTGGGTATTTCGGTCTGGCGCGGCAAGTTCACCAAGACGTCCGGCACCGTGACGGTGGACCGCGCCGCCAAGACCGGCGCGCTGAACATCGTCATCGATGCCAAGTCGATCGACTTTGGCCATGAAAAAATGAGCAACCACGCGCGTTCGGCGGAAATGTTCAACGTCGAGAAATTCCCGGAAGTGACGTACAAGAGCTCGTCGCTGAAATTCGACGGCGACAAGCTGGTGTCGGTCGATGGCGACCTGACGCTGCTGGGCGTGACCAAGCCGGTCACGCTGCACGTGAAATCGTTCAAGTGCATCCAGCACCCGATGCTGAAACGCGAAGTGTGCGGCGCCGACGCGGTCGCTGAATTCCAGCGCAGCGACTTCGGCCTGAACTACGGCCTGCCGCGCTTCTCGCCGGACGTGAAACTGGCGATCCAGGTGGAAGCCATCAAGGCGGACTGATCCCCTCTCGCCGCAACGCAGGGCCGGCCGGATGTTTCCCGCCGGCCCTGTGTCATTATGGGATCGTTACGGGATCATCACGGGACTTCGCGGTACGGGTCGCCCGGATTCGGATGCGCGACCCGGTCCCACGCCGCGCGCGCGGCGGAGCGCGCTTGCGTCCAGCTCAAGCGCGACCGTTCCTTCACGTTTTCCCAGTCATTGCGCAGCCGTTCCTCGGCCGCGTCCCAGGTGCCGCCATAACGGCCCAGGCTGTTATAGCCCAGCGCATATGCCGGCCCGTAGTCGTCATAGTCATAGCCCGGCACATAGTAATCTTCGCGCCGGAAATGGTCTTGCCAGTAGCGCTGCTCGTCGGCCGGATTGACCGCCGAGGGCACCCAGCCCGGAAGGAGAGAGAGACCGC
>CBHWEO010000070.1:0-21088 GCA_966112955.1 uncultured Duganella sp.
AAGACGACGTGCGCCTATTGTGGTGTGGGTTGCGGTGTCACGGCGACGCCGCGTGGCGATGGCGGGTTCGAAATTGCCGGCGATGCCGCGCACCCCGCCAACCAGGGGCGCCTGTGCGTGAAGGGCTCGGCGCTGGGCGAAACCATCGGCCTCGAAGGCCGCCTGCTGTATCCCATGCTGCGCGACCGCGCCGATGGCTCGCTGCAGCGCGTGGCCTGGGGCGAGGCGCTCGACCATGTGGCGGACAAGTGGCGCGCCATCATCGACCAGCATGGCCCGGACGCGGTGGCGTTCTACGTGTCCGGCCAGTTGCTGACGGAAGACTACTACGTTGCCAACAAGCTGGCCAAGGGCTATATCGGCACCGCCAACATCGACACCAACTCGCGCCTGTGCATGTCGTCCGCCGTGGCCGGCCACAAGCGCGCCTTCGGTGAAGACGTGGTGCCGGTCAATTACGACGATATCGACCACGCCGACATGGTGGTGCTGGTCGGCTCCAACCTGGCCTGGTGCCACCCGATCCTGTTCCAGCGCCTGACCCGCGCCAAGGAAGCGCGCCCCCACATGAAGATCGTGGTGGTCGACCCGCGCCGCACCGCCACCTGCGAGCTGGCCGACCTGCACCTGCCGCTCAAGCCCGGCACCGACGTCTGGCTGTTCAACGGCCTGCTGGCCTACCTGAACCGCATCGGCGCGGTGGACCGCGATTTCGTGGCCGCCCACACCAGCGGCCTGGACGATGCGCTGGCCGCCGCCACGCTGACGCCGGAAGAAGTGGCGCGCGCCTGCCGCCTGAACCTGCAAGACTTGATGGAGTTCTACGAAGCGTTCGCCGCCACGGCGCACGTGATCACCGGCTTCTCGATGGGCGTCAACCAGTCCAGCGCCGGCACCGACAAGGTCAACAGCATCATCAACTGCCACCTGCTCGGCGGCCGCATCGGCAAGCAGGGCATGGGGCCGTTCTCGATCACCGGCCAGCCCAACGCCATGGGCGGCCGCGAAGTGGGCGGCCTGGCCAATATGCTGGCCGCGCACATGGACCTGGACAATGCCGCCCACCGCGACGCCGTGCAAACCTTCTGGGAATCGCCGCGCATCGCCTCGCGCCCCGGCCTGAAGGCGGTCGACCTGTTCGAGGCGATCGAGGCCGGCCGCGTCAAGGCGGTGTGGGTGATCGCCACCAATCCGGTGGTCAGCCTGCCGAACGCCGACCAGGTGCGGCGCGCCCTCGAACGCTGCGAGCTGGTGGTGGCCTCCGACGTGGTACTGGACACCGACACCAATGCCTACGCCGACGTGCTGCTGCCGGCGCTGGCCTGGGGCGAGAAGGATGGCACGGTCACCAATTCCGAGCGCCGCATCTCGCGCCAGCGCGCCTTCCTGCCGGCACCGGGCGAAGCGCGGGCCGACTGGCTGATCCTGTCGCAGTTCGCGCTGCGCATGGGCTACGACGGCTTCGGCTACGCCAGCGCCGCCGACATCTTCACTGAACACGCCCGCCTCAGCGCCTGGCGTAACAGCCCCGATGAATTGCCGCGCGCCTTCGACATCGGCGCCCTCGCCACGCTGGGCGAAGCCGCCTACGACGCCATGCTGCCGACGCAATGGCCGGCCCCGGCCAGCGAAGCCGCAGCGGCGCCCGTGCCGGCGCGGCCTTTCGCCGACGGCCGCTTCTCGCACGCCGACGGCCGCGCGCGTTTCGTCCCCACGGTGCCGCGCGCCCCGGCCCACCTGCCGGACGGCGAATACCCGATCAGCCTGAACACGGGCCGCGTGCGCGACCACTGGCACACCATGACCCGCACCGGCCGCGCGCCCAAGCTGGCCGACCACATCCCGGAATCCTTCATCGACATGCACCCGCAGGACGCCCTGCTGTGCGGCGTGAAGGAGGGCGAACTGGCGCGCGTCACCAGCCAGTGGGGCAGCATGGTGGGCCGCGTGCAGCACGGCGGCGGCATCGCCCGCGGCAGCGTGTTCGTGCCGATCCACTGGAACAACCAGAACGCCTCCGACGCCCGCGTCGGCGCCGTGGTCAACCCGGCGGTCGACCCGGTCTCGGGCGAGCCGGAATTCAAGCACACGCCCGTGATGGTCGACCGCTTCCCGGTCAAGTGGCATGGCTTCATCCTCAGCCGCGACGCCCTGCAGCTGGACGCGCTGGCCTACTGGACCAAGGTACAGGGCAAGGCCTTCCAGCGCTACGAACTGGCCGGCCGCAACAGCATCGACGATTTCGGCGCCTGGGCGCGGCAACTGCTCGGCATCCAGGACGACGACGCCGACTGGCTCGAATACGCCGACCGCACCTCGGGCGTGTTCCGCGCCGTGCACCTGGTGGACGACCGCATCGCCCAGTGCATCTTCATTTCCGCCCGCCCGGACTTGCCGGCCCGCCAATGGCTGGCCAGCCTGTTCGACAAGCAGAAACTCGCACTGGCCGACCGCGCCGCCCTGCTGGCCGGCCGCCCGATCGCCGCCGGCGCCGACACCGGCCCGACAGTCTGCTCCTGCTTCGGCGTCGGCCGCAACACCATCTGCAAGGCCATCCGCGAGCAGAACCTCACCACGCCGGCCCAGATCACGGCCTGCGTGAAAGCGGGCGGCAACTGCGGATCCTGCGTGCCCGAGCTGAAAAAACTGCTGAGCGAAGTGCGCGTGGAGGAAACCGCGTAAAAACTGGCTGTGGTAGAGTTGTCATGGGAGCGCATCATGAGCATCCGTGACAACTTTACCTACACGGACATGGATGAGTGGCTCAACGACAAGCGGGTCACCGAAATAGAATGTCTGGTGCCGGACCTCACCGGCGTTGCGCGCGGCAAGATCTTGCCGAGGGCAAAATTCACCGAAACCCGGGGCATGCGCATCCCGGAAGCCGTGCTCGGCATGACGGTCACCGGCAATTCGCCGCAGGACGATCCCGCCTACGACCGCGCCATCTCGCCCACCGATCGCGACATGGTCCTCAAGGCCGACCCCAGCACCATCACGGTGGTGCCGTGGGCCGCCGACCCCACCGCGCAAGTCATCCACGACTGCTACTTCGCCGACGGCCGCCTGGTCGATTTCGCGCCGCGCTCCGTGCTGCGCCGCGTGCTCAGGCTGTACGAGGAAAAAGGCTGGTGCCCCATCGTGGCGCCGGAACTGGAATTCTACCTGACCGACCGCAGCGCCGACCCCGACCTGCCGCTGAGGCCCCCCATCGGCCGCAGCGGCCGCGCCGAAACCAGCCGCCAGGTGTACAGCATCGATGCGGTCAACGAATTCGACCCGCTGTTCGAGGACATCTACGATTACTGCGACATGATGGGCCTGGACGTGGACACCCTGATCCACGAAATCGGCGCCGGCCAGATGGAAATCAATTTCCTGCACGGCGAGCCGCTGGGCCTGGCCGACAATGTGTTCTACTTCAAGCGCACCCTGCGCGAAGCGGCCATCCGCCACCACATGTACGCCACCTTCATGGCCAAGCCGATGGCGGGCGAGCCGGGCTCGGCCATGCACATCCACCAGAGCGTGCTCGACTGCCGCACGCGCAAGAACATCTTCAGCGATGCCGACGGCGCGCCGTCGCAGCTGTTCAAGTACTACATCGGCGGCCTGCAGCGCTACATGCCGGCCGCGCTGGCCATTGCCGCGCCCTATGTGAATTCCTACCGCCGCCTGGTGCGCCACACGGCCGCGCCGATCAATGTGCAGTGGGGCATGGACAACCGCACCGTCGGCTTCCGCGTTCCTGAATCGGGCGTGCAGGACCGGCGCGTGGAGAACCGCATCATCGGCGCCGACGCCAATCCCTACCTGGCGCTGGCCGTCACGCTGGCCTGCGGCTACCTCGGCATGACGGAGCAGGTCGAGCCCACGCCGCCCACGGCGGGCAGCGCCTACGACATGGGCTACGAACTGCCGCAAGGCTTGCCCGAAGCGCTGCGCGCGCTGCGGGCCGAGACCAGGCTGCACCACGTGCTGGGCGAGCGCTTCATCGACGTTTATGCCGCCGTGAAAGACCTGGAGCACGAGGAATTCATGCGCGTGATCAGCCCCTGGGAGCGCGAGCACCTGCTGCTGCACGTTTGAGGCCCCGCCGGCGGGGCGCTTACAGGCCGCTGTTCATGTAGTCGACAAAGGCCAGGATGACGGCTTCCTCGCGTTTGAAGTAATGCCATTGCCCCACGCGGCGGCACGACACCAGCCCGGCCTTGCGCAAGCTGGCCAGGTGGGCCGACACCGTCGATTGCGCCAGGCCGCTGCGCCGGTCGATCAGGCCGGCGCTGACGCCCAGTTCCATGTCGTGCTCCTGGCCGCAAAAATGCCGCTCCGGCTCCTTCAGCCAGGCCAGGATCTGGCGCCGCACCGGGCTGGCCAGCGCCTTGTGGATGGCATTGATATCGAGCATGATCACTTCACCGCATCGGCCTGCATGGTCAGCTTCAGCTGGATTTCGTCGCTGACGTTGGGGATGTTGAAGCCCAGGCCGAATTCCGAGCGCTTCAGCGTGCCGGTGGCATCGAAGCCGATCGCCTGCTTGCTGGTCATCGGATTCTCGCCGGCCTTGTTCATGCGCGCGTGCAGCACCATCGGCCGGGTGACCCCGTGCGCCGTCAGCTTGCCCTTGATCGTATACCTGCCGTTGCCGAGCGCCTGCACGCGCGTGCTTTCGAAGGTGATGTTGGGGAATTTGTCCATGTCAAAAAACATCGGGCTGCGGAATTCCTGGTCGAGGTGCGGCACGAAGGTATTCAGCTTGGACACCGGCACCGTCACCTGCACCGAGGATTTCGACGGGTTCTCGCTGTCGAACACCAGCGTGCCGCGCTCGATGTTGGCCACAATGTAGGGATTGGAAAAGCCGAAATTGCTGCGGCTGAGCAGCACGAAGGTGTGGGTGGTATCCATCTGGTAGGTCACCGGCGCCGCCTGGCTGGCGGCGAGGGGCGCGCACAACAGCGCGGCGGCGAGGGTCTTGGTCGGCACGGTCATGTCCACTCCTTGTCAGTTGCCCAGCAGGCCGGGCTCGCGCCCGATTTCGTCCAGCACTTCGAACAGCGGCCGCGGGCTGATGCGCAGGTTCAGCGCCACGTGCGCGATGCCGACCCCGTGCAGGTAGTCGAGGTAGCGCTTGAATTCGCCCATCCCGGTGCGGATGCCCATCGGGATGATCTGCAGCGGCGCGTTGGGATTACTGTCGAGCACCATGCGCAGCGCCATCATCAGCGGCTTGCCCGAGCAGCCGCTTTCCTCCTGGGCCGCGCGCCAGCCCTGGCCCAGTGCGGCCAACTGGTCGATGCGGCCGGCGTAGCTGAACCAGCCGTCCGCGTGCGCGGCAATCCATTCCAGCGATTGCTGGGCGCGTCCCACCACCACTTGCGGCAGGCGCCGCTGCACGGGGGCCGGCGCGATTTCGAACGGCGTGCTGCCGAAGCTGCGGTGCGCCGCCGGTTCGCCGCTCCACAGGCCGGGCAGGCGCTGGAGCGTGGTGCGGAAGCGCTCGCCCCGCCCGTCGTAATCCGCGCCGAACAGGCCGTATTCCTGCGCACGGTCGCCGGTGGCCAAGCCCAGCACGAAGCGCCCGTTCGACAGCACGTCGACGCTGGCGGCGCGCTTGGCCAGGTGCAGGTCGTGGTCGATCGGGGTCACCACGGCTGCCGTGCCAAGAGTGATGCGGCGCGTCAAGGCGGCCAGGTAGCCCAGGTAGGTCCAGGGATCGAACACCTGGCCCGGGTCGCCGTCGGTGGGGTCGAAGGTCGGCACGTCGCGCAGCCAGGCGCCGTGCATGCCGATCTCGTCGGCCATCCGCACGTGGCGGGCGGTCTGGGCCAGGTCCGGGCGCGAGACGCCGCTGCCGTTCCAACGCGCCCAGTCGTTGTCGGCTGGGAGCAACAGGCCGAGGCTGACGCGGTCCGGCAGCTGCAGGGCATCGAGGGCGGGCCGGTCGCTGTGCTGTGCTGCGTTAGGCATGGGCGTACTCCCCTGGGCGATAAACAGGTTTCATGAAGGATCCGAAAAGAGGGTTGCTGGATGGGCGCCCATTATCGGCCCCACGCGGGCGCGAGGGTACGTATATGGACTGAATAAATGTTATTCACCGCCGACGCCTTCCGCACGGTTTATGAATTATTTAACGTTGATGGAATGACATTGCGTAGCTTGCCGTTTCGCAACACGTCACACGATTCCTCATTCAACTTTTATAACAGGGAGAGAAAGAACATGGATATGGCCGTTCAGCCAACCAGGCTGCCATATGAGGGAACCCTATCCAAGGCCTTGGTCCACAAGGTATCCATCGACCAGGTGTTGTTGACCGACTACGAAGCACAGCCCGACAACGGCACCCTGCTGTACGCCCAGCTGCCCCGTTCGCACGGCTTTTACTGTGAACACCTGGTCGATGCCAAGCGTTTCGACCTGGTGGCGATGATCGAGATTTGCCGCCAGGCTTGCTTCGTGGTGGCGCACACGCAATTCGGCGTGGCGTTGGAAGGGAACAATTACCAGTTCCTGTTCCAGGAGCTGGACGCCAAGCTGCTGGTGGAGCGCGACGCGGTATTCGAGAAGTACGGCAACCAGGCCATCCAGCTGGTGGTGAAGAGCACCATCGAGAAGGAATGGAAGAAGAGCAGCGGCGTGACGTACGGGCTGATCTGGCGCTATGCCCTGCAGACCGTGGATGGCATGGAAGTGGCGCTGGTCCGCATCCGCCAGACCTGGCTGGAACGCCCGAAGTGGCGCGAAATCCGCCAGATCATGAAGCGCGAGCGCGGCATTGCGCCCGACATGCCGATCCCGCCGGCACCCGCGACCGAACTGGCGCCTGCCGCGGTGGGCCGCATCAATCCGCACAACATCGTGCTGCACAGCGTGCTGCATGGCGAACCCGGGAGCTACGAAGCGATGGCCCGCATCGACACCCGCCACCCGGTGCTGTTCGATCGTGCCACGGAGCATATCTACGCCATGATCCAGATCGAAGTAGCCAGGCAGCTGGCGCTGTACGCCACGGCCCACACTTTCGGCGCCGAGGCGGTGGCGCTCGATGTCTGGAAGTGCACCTCGACCTTCGAAACCGTCGGCGAACTGCAGCTGCCGGCCAAGGCGGTGGCCAAGGTCACGGTGGACGACCGCGAGCAGCACAAGGCCACCGTGTCGATCACGATTTCGCAGCAGGGCCGGGCGATTTCCATCTTTGAAGTAGGCGTGCAGCGCATGGCCTGAGCGCCGGCGCCAACCCGACGTATTCGAATCATTGACAACTTTTGGAGGAAATAAACATGGAACACTTCAGCATCAAGAACCTGGTTGAACTCATCAACGAAGTGGCGGACCAGGACGACGCCGCGGAAGTCAATATCAGCATGGAGCACGTGGATGCCAGCTTCCACGACCTCGGCATCGACTCCCTGACCTTCTTCTCGGTCGTGGCGCAGCTCGAGAAACAGTACGGGATCCGCATCGGCTTCAACGAGGCGGTGGCGGCCAAGACCCCTGCCGAGCTGTTCGAGCTGGTAGCGGGACGCCTGGAAACCGCCTGAGGCCCGGCGCGGCCGCGCCGCCGCGCAGCGCGGGCGGCAAGGCCGTGTCGGCAACACCATTTTGATTGGGAGAAGCAAGAATATGTGTGGAATTACCGGTTGGGTGGATTTTGAAGTAAACATGGGCACCAAGCTGGAGGTGCTCCGGAAAATGACCGATTCGCTGGAGAACCGCGGCCCCGACGCGGACGGCATCTGGCACGACATGCATGCCGCCGTCGGCCACCGCCGCCTGTCGATCATCGACTTGTCCGGCGGGCGCCAGCCGATGGAAGCGGGCACCATGGGCTCGGCCCAGGCCGTGCTGACCTTCTGCGGCGAGATCTACAACTACCGCGACCTGCGCAAGGAACTGCAGGCCGCCGGCCACGTGTTCGAAACGGAAAGCGATACCGAGGTGCTGCTGAAGTCCTACCTGCAGTGGGGCGAGGACATGACGCGCCGCCTGAACGGCATGTACGCGCTGGGCATCTGGAACCGCCGCACGGAAGAACTGGTCCTGATCCGCGACCGCCTGGGCGTGAAGCCGCTGTACTACTACCCGACGCCGACGGGCATCATGTTCGGCTCCGAGCCGAAGGCGATCCTGGCCAACCCGGGCGCGCGCCGCCGCGTGTCCATGGACGGCCTGCGCGAAATTTTCGACATGATCAAGACCCCCGAGCGCACCGTCTACGACGGCATGTACGAAGTGCGTCCCGGCCATATCGTGCGTTTCAGCCGCAAGGGCTTGTCCAAGAGCGCCTACTGGTCGCTGCAAGCGGCGCCGCACATCGACGACTACGAGACCACGGTGCGCAACGTGCGCGACATCCTGTCCGACGCGGTCAGCCGCCAGATGGTGGCCGACGTGCCGATCTGCACCCTGCTGTCGGGCGGCCTGGATTCCTCCGCCATCACCGGCTTCGCCGCGCAGAGCATGGGTACGCGCAAGGTCCGCTCGTTCTCGGTGGACTTCAAGAACAATATGCAGAACTTCGAGGTGGATGCCGTGCGCGGCGCACCGGACGCGCCGTTCGCCCGGGCGCTGGCCGAGCACGTGGGCGCCCAGCACACCGAAGTCCTGCTGGACAGCAGCGAGATGCTCGATCCGAAGGTGCGCAGCGCCGTGCTGCGCGCGCTGGACATGCCGACCGTCTACTGGGGCGACATGTGGCCGTCGCTGTACCTGCTGTTCCGTTCGATCAAGCAGCATTCGACGGTGGCCCTGTCCGGCGAAGCGGCCGATGAAATCTTCGGCGGCTACAAGTGGTTCCACAACCCGGCGGCGGTGCAGGCCGACACCTTCCCGTGGCTGACGCCGGGCTCCTCGCGCTACTTCGGCGGCCTGGGCCTGCTGGCACCGGACCTGCGCAGCCAGCTCGACATCGAAGCCTACCGCAAGGAACGCTACCTGGAAGCGCTGAAGGAAGTGCCGGTACTGCCGGGCGAGTCGGCCACCGACCGCCGCATGCGCGAAATCACTTACCTCAACCTGACGCGCTTCTTGCAGACCCTGCTGGACCGCAACGACCGCATGAGCATGGCGGTCGGCCTGGAAGTGCGGGTGCCGTTCTGCGACCACCGCCTGGTGGAGTACGTCTTCAACGTGCCATGGGCGATGAAGACCGCCGACGGCCGCGAGAAGAGCCTGCTGCGCGCCGCCGCCAAGGATGTGCTGCCGGACGTGATCTACAACCGCGTCAAGACGCCATACCCGGCCACCCAGGACCCGCGCTACGAAAATGGTCTGCGCGACGAACTGGCGGAACTGCTGTCCGACAGCAACGCGCCGGCCCGTCCGCTGCTGGACCTGGCCAAGGCCAGCACCTGGGCCAAGCGTAGCGACGCCGCCGTGAGCCAGCCGTACAACCGCGGCAGCCTGGAAGCCACCCTGTCCTTCAACCGCTGGATGAAGGAATACCAAATGGACCTGGCGGTCTAAGCCGCACCGCCGGAGCGCCCGCCGTGGCTTGCCGCGGCGGGCGTTTTGGCGCTCCATGATTTCGACTTGGGAGGAACGATGCGCGAGCCTACAGCGCTTCCATCAGACTACATTCAACAGACCCGGCAATGGCAGGCGCAACGCCTCGACCAGCTGCTGGCGCCGTCCGGCTGGCTGAGCCTCACGGGCTTCGGCTGGCTCAAGCGCGGCGTGAACCGCGTCGGCAGCGCCGCCGGCAACGATATCGTGCTGCGCAGCGGCCCGGCCCACCTGGGGGTAGTGACGCTGGACGAGCAGGGCGACGTCTGGCTCGCGCTGGCACCCGGCTGCGAAGCGACCGTCGACGGCGAGCCGGTGCGCAAGGCCAGGCTGGTCGACGACGCCGGCGGCGCGCGGGCCGCGACTGCCGTCCGTTTCGGCACGGCCAGCTTGTTCGTGATCCAGCGCGACGGGCGCAAGGCCTTGCGCGCCAGGGACGACGCGGCGGCGGCGCAAGTGCGCTTCGCCGGCCTGGACTATTTTCCGATCGACGCGGAATGGCGCGTGGTCGCCGACTGGCAGCCCTTTGCCTCGCCGCGCAGGCTCAGCCTGCAACGGCGGCTCGGCAGCGTGAGCACGGTCGAGGTCCAGGGCCAGGCCCGCTTCCGCCTGCAAGGCCGCATGCATAGCCTGCTGCCTTACCAGGAGAAGCCCGGCGGCGACTTGTTCTTCGTGCTGGGCGATGAGACCTCGGGGGAGGAAACGTATGAAAACGCACGCTTCCTGTATGCCGCGCCGCCCGTGGACGGCAAGCTGGTGCTCGACTTTAACCGGGCGCACAACCCGCCCAGCGCCTTCACGCCCTTTGCCAATTGCCCGCTGGCGCCGCTGGATAACCGCTTGAACCTGCGTGTCACCGTGGGCGAGAAACGCTATCGCGGCCACGGCTAGCATGTCACGATGCGGTCGTGCGCTTGAGCCGTGCGCGTGCAAAGCAGGGACACTGCTAGGATCGTCGGCACATGCACGACAACAAAGGGGCCGGCCGTGTACAAGACAAGACTTGCATTGCTCGCACTGTCGGCCGCCGTGTCGACGGCATATGCGGACGCTGGGCTTCAGACCTGGGACTTCAGGTACACGGGCGCCAACGAGGTTGGCAAGGGATGGAACCCCGATTGGACCATGGCTGGAACGTTCACCGGCCGCGACCTCAATGCCGACGGCAGTATCGAGCTTGGCGAGCTGTCCTCGTTCCTGCTCCGCGGCCGCGATTTTGCCGCATGCAATCCAGGCGAGTACACCCGCTGCCGCATGACCGAATTCCTGCTCGATCGTTCGGGCGCACTGCGCTTCCACGCCAGCCTGACGAGCAGCGATCCGGAAGGGTGGTATGGCAGCATCGAATACTATTCGTCGTTTGGCGGCGAATATACCGATTACTACACCCCGGTGACCAATCTCGTCCACGACTACCGGATCACCGCCGGCACAAGCATCAGCGTGACCCAGGTTGCCGGCCCCGTGATGCCGCCGGCGGTACCCGAGCCGGCGCCTGCCGGCATGCTGTTCCTTGGCCTGGCCTTGCTGGGCGCCGTCCGGGTCCGCTACGCCAACGACAGGTGGTCCGCCAGGTAGGCGTACACCGTCGCCACCCGGGGGATATGGCGCGATTCCACGTGGGTCAGGAGCCACAGCTGGGTTTCGCACTCGTCGATGGGATCGGACAGCTGCACCAGGTCCTTGCGGTGCTGCGCCAGGAACAGCGGGATCATGCCGATGCCCAGGCCGGCCGCGATGGCCGCCGTCACCGACAGGATGCTGTCCACCTTGTGGCGCGGCGTGACCGAGGGGTACATGCGTTTGCGCCACAGCACGGAGGAGTGGTCGGGCAGGGCATCGTCCGGCGCGATCCAGTTGCAGCGCGCCAGGTCGGAGGTGTCGACACCGGTTCCCTGGCCGGACGCCGGCCCGAACAGGGCAAAGCGGATCTGGCCCAGGTGCTTGCCGATCAGGTAGTGTGGCGGCTGCCGCGTGACGCGCAAGGCGATGTCGGCATCGCGCTTGGCCAGACTGGTCAGCTCGTTGCCGGTGGCAAGTTCGAGTTGCAGCATGGGCTGCTCCGCAGCCAGGCCGGTCAGCACGGGGAATATCAGGCCGTGCAGCACCGTGTCCGTCATTGTCAGCCGCACCAGGCCTGACACCACTCCATCCCGGTTTTGCTGGATCGCCGTGTGCGCGCCTTCCAGCTCCAATTCGATCCGTTCCGCATGCTGGGCCAGCTTGAGCGCCAGCTCGGTGGCGTGCGAACCGTTGCGCGAGCGCGCGAACAGCTGCTGTCCCAGGCCTTTTTCCAGCCGCTGGATGGTCCTGAACACAGTGGAGCCGTCGACGCCCAGGCGCTTGCCGGCATCGCTCATGGTTCCTGCTCTCACCGTCGCAAGAATGACCTGTAAATCGGTAGGGGTGATCTGAAAATGCATTTCTGCAAGCATAGCTTGTGGCTCAGTCTATTTTCATTGGCGCCGGCGCAATATACCGTGTACCCGATGCCTCTTGCAAGGCAAACACCGTCTTGATAACCACCTCTATGGAAGAAAATATGAGCAGCAAGAACAATACGCCCCAAAACACGCGGTTGCCGCTAAGCGGACTGCTGGCCTTGGCCATGTCCATCTTCATCACCATCCTCACCGAGACCCTGCCGTCGGCCCTGCTGCCGCAAATGGGCGCCAGCCTCGGCGTGTCCGAGCCGCTGGTCGGCCAACTGGTGAGTATCTTCGCCATCGGTTCCATCGTGGCGGCGATTCCCCTGACGATCGCGACCCAGACCTGGGAACGCAAGACGCTGCTGCTGATCGCAGTCGGCGGTTTCGCCGTGGTCAACACGGTGACGGCCTATTCCACCAACTATGACGTGACCCTGGTGGCGCGCTTCTTCGCCGGCGTCTTCGCCGGCTTGCTGTGGTCGCTGGTGGTCGGCTTTGCCGCCCGCATGGCGCCGGCCAACCTGCAAGGCAAGGCGATTGCCATCGCCATGGTGGGCACGCCGCTGGCGCTGACCATCGGCAGCCCGACCGGCGCCTTCCTCGGCCAGGCCCTGGGCTGGCAGTACACCTTTGCCCTGATGAGCGTGCTGACCCTGCTGCTGGTGGTGTGGATGGGCTTCACCATCCCGCGCTTCCCGGGCCAGGCCGCCGGCCGCAAGGTGCCGCTGACGAAAGTGCTGGCCGTGCCGGGCGTGAAGCCGGTGATGTTCGTGACCCTGTCCTACATCCTGGCGCATAACGTGCTGTACACCTATATCGTGCCGTTCCTGGCGCCGCTGGGCATGGCCGACAAGATCGACGTCGTGCTGTTCGTGTTCGGCATCGCCGCCCTGGTCGGCATCTGGATCATCGGCGCCATGATCGACCGCTGGCTGCGCGAGCTGGTGATCGCCAGCACCCTGCTGTTCGGCGCGGCCGCGCTGATGCTGGCCTTCTGGGCCGCCAACCCGATGGTGGTGTACGGCTGCATCGCCCTGTGGGGCCTGGCCTACGGCGGCACCGCGACCCTGTTCCAGACCGCGTCGGCCAAGGCGGCCGGCAACGTGGCCGACATCGCCCAGTCGATCGTGGTGACCGTGTGGAATATCGCGATCGCCGGCGGCGGCATCATCGGCGGCGTTGTGCTGCACAGCTACAAGGTGACTTACTTCCCGTGGATGGTGGCGGCCCTGCTGGCTTTCGCCCTGCTGGTGGTGGTGAATGCGCGCCGCGCCGGCTTCCCGTCGGCCAATGGCGCCGCCACGCTCGGCGGCCCGGCGCCGGAAGCGAATGCATCGTGAGCGGCCTTGATTGACCAGGGAGAATGTTCATGAAGACATATGAGATGCCGCGCAGCGGCGCACCGCGGCCGGCTGCGGCCTGCGCAGCCGGATTCCTGCTGGCCTCGGCGGCCCTGGCCGCGCTGTCCGGCTGCGGCAAGAACAGCGCTGCCGCCGCCGGCGGCGGCGCCCCGCCGGCCGCCGTCAGCGTGGCCCAGGTGACGTCGAAACCGGTCCAGCAGTGGGACGAGTTCAACGGCCGCATCAGCGCGGTCGACGCGGTCGAAGTGCGGCCGCGCGTCAGCGGCTACGTGGAGCGCATCGCCTTCGAGGAAGGCGGCGAAGTGCGCAAGGGCGACCTGCTGTTCGTCATCGACCAGCGTCCCTACCGCGCCGCGCTGGACCTGGCGGCGGCGCGCCTGGAGCGGGCGCAAGCGGGCGAAGTGCTGGCCGAGAAGCAGGCGCAGCGCAGCATTGCGCTGTTCAAGAAGAATGCCGCCTCGCAGGAAGAAGCGGACCGCACGCGCGCCGAGTACGAGCAGAGCCGTGCCGACGTGGTGGCCGCGCGGGCGGCCGTGGAAGCGGCCAGGCTGGACCTGCAGTTCTGCGAAGTGCGCGCGCCGTTCGCCGGCCGCGTCAGCCACGCCATGCTGACGGTCGGCAACCTCGCGGTCGCCAACCAGACCGTGCTCACCAGCGTGGTGTCGCAGAACCCGGTCTACGTGGATTTCTATCCCGACGAAGCGAACTACCTGCGCTACCTGGCGCAGGCGCAGCGCGGCGACAAGAATGCCATGACCGTGCGCCTGCGCCTGGCCGGCGAGCAAGGCTTCCCGCATGAGGGCAAGCTCAAGTTCCACGACAACCGCGTCGACCCCGCCACGGGCACCAACCACATGCGCGCCATCGTGCAGAACCCGGGCCGCAAACTCACGCCGGGCCTGTACGCCCAGGTGCAGTTCGCCGGCCTGGCGCCGGCCGATGCCCTGCTGATCGACGACAAGGCGGTGATGACCGACCAGGACCGCAAGTACGTCTACGTGCTGGGCGCGGGCGACAAGGCCGAACGCAAGGAAGTGAAGCTGGGCCCCGTCAACCACGGCCTGCGGGTGGTGGAGTCGGGCCTGAGCAGCAAGGATTACGTCATTGTCGACGGCTTGCAGCGCATCTTCTATCCGGGCGCGCCGGTCAAGCCGACCGTCGTCGCCATGGGCGCGCCGGCGCAGCTGGCGGCCGCCGGCGGTACACCCGGCACGGCGGACAGTGCCGGCACCTCGGCCACCCTGGCGGAGGCGAAATGAAGGGCTCCTCGGTGGACTTTTCCAAGTTCTTCATCGACCGCCCGATCTTCGCGATCGTGCTGTCGATCATCATGTTTGCCGCCGGCGCCATCGCCATCCCGCTGCTGCCGGTGGCCGAGTACCCTGAAGTGGTGCCGCCCAGCGTGGTGGTGCAGGCGGCCTATCCGGGCGCCAACCCGCAGGAGATCGCCGAGTCGGTGGCGACGCCGCTGGAGGCGGCCATCAACGGCGTCGAAGGCATCATGTACATGAAGTCGGTCGCCAGTTCGGACGGCGGCCTGCGCGTGGTGGTGACCTTCCAGCCGGGCATCGATCCCGACACGGCCGCCGTGCGCGTGCAGAACCGCGTGAGCCAGGCCCTGACCCGCCTGCCCGACGAGGTGCGCCAGTACGGCGTGACCACGCAGAAGCAGTCGCCCACGCCGCTGATGTACGTCAGCCTGTACTCGCCCGACAACCGCTACGATCCGCTGTACCTGCGCAACTACCTGACGCTGCACATCAAGGACGAGATCACGCGCCTGCCCGGCGTCGGCGATGCCGGCCTGCAGGGCTCGGGCGACTACGCCATGCGCATCTGGCTCGACCCGGACAAGCTAGCCTCGCGCGGCCTGACCACCAGCGACGTGATCAACGCCGTGCGCGAACAGAACGTGCAGGTATCGGCCGGCCAGCTGGGGGCCGAACCGGCGCCGAAGGGCACCGATTTCCTGGTCCCCATCAATGTGCGCGGCCGCCTGCGCAACGAGCAGGAATTCGGCAACATCGTCCTGAAGAGCAGCGACAATGGCCAGATCGTGCACCTGTCCGACGTGGCCCGCGTGTCGCTCGGCGCCGGCGACTACACCATGCGCGTGTTCCAGAATGCGGAGAATGGTTCGACCATCGGCATCTTCCTGTCGCCGGGCGCCAACGCCCTGAGCGTGGCCGACGCGGTGCACGCCAAGCTGCGCGAACTGTCGGCCAGCTTCCCGGCCGGCGTGTCCTATCGCGTGATCTGGGACCCGACCGTCTTCGTGCGCGAATCGATCAGCTCCGTGCAGCACACGCTGGTCGAGGCCGTGCTGCTGGTGGTGCTGGTGGTGATCCTGTTCCTGCAGACCTGGCGCGCCTCGATCATCCCGCTGGTGTCGGTGCCGGTGTCGGTGGTGGGCACGTTCGCCGTGCTCTACCTGCTGGGCTATTCGATCAACACGCTGACCCTGTTCGGCCTGATCCTGGCCATCGGCATCGTGGTCGACGATGCGATCGTGGTGGTGGAAAACGTGGAGCGCAATATCGCGGAAGGCCTCAGCCCGCTGGCCGCGGCGCACCGCGCGATGCGCGAAGTATCCGGCCCGATCATCGCGATCTCGCTGGTGCTGTGCGCCGTGTTCGTGCCGATGGCTTTCCTGGGCGGCGTGACCGGCCAGTTCTACAAGCAGTTCGCCGTGACCATCGCGATTTCCACCGTGATTTCCGCGATCAACTCGCTGACCCTGTCACCGGCGCTGGCGGCCAAGCTGCTCAAGCCGCACGACGCCAAGAGCGATGCGCTGTCGCGCCTGATCGACCGCGCCTTCGGCTGGCTGTTCCGTCCCTTCAACCGGATGTTCCAGCGCCGCGCCGACCGCTACCAGGGCGGCGTGGCGCGCGCCTTGCGCCACCGCGGCATGGTGTTCCTGGTCTACGGCGGCCTGCTGCTGGCCACGGGCTTCCTGTTCCGCACCATTCCGGGCGGCTTCATCCCCACCCAGGACAAGCTCTACCTGTTCGCCGGCGCCAAGCTGCCCGAGGGCGCATCGCTGTCGCGCACCGAGGAAGTGACGCGCCAGATGATCGAGATCGCCACCCAGGTGGAAGGCGTCGAGATGGTGTCGGGTTACGCCGGCCTCAATGCGCTGCAGACGGTCAACACGCCCAACCTGACGGCGTCCTACATCATCCTGAAGCCGTTCAACCAGCGCAAGCGCAGCGCCGCCGAGATCAACGCGGAACTCAACGAAAAGTTCGCCAAGATCAAGGGCGGCTACGCCTATGCCTTGCTGCCGCCGCCGATCCAGGGGCTGGGCAACGGTTCCGGCTACTCGCTGTACCTGGCGGACCGCGCGGGCCTGGGCTACGGCGCATTGCAGAAGGCGCTGAACGACTTCCAGGGCGCGGTGGCGCAGACGCCGGGCATGACCTTCCCGGTCAGCTCCTTCCAGGCCAACATCCCGCAGTTTGAAGTCAAGGTCGACCGCGACAAGGCCAAGGCGCAGGGCGTGGCACTGACCGACCTGTTCGGCACCATGCAGACCTATCTGGGCTCGAGCTACATCAACGACTTCAATATGTTCGGCCGCGTCTACCGCGTGATTGCCCAGGCCGACGCTGCGCGCCGCGTGCGGGCCGAGGACATCACCAGCCTGCGCACCCGCAATGCGCGCGGCGAGATGGTGCCGATCGGTTCCATGGTCACGGTGGTGCCGACCTACGGGCCGGACCCGGTGATGCGCTACAACGGCTACCCGGCGGCGGACTTGATCGGCGATGCCGACCCCAAGCTGTTCTCGTCGGTGCAGGCCACGGCCAAGCTGATGGAGATCGCCCAGAAGGTGCTGCCGCCCGGCATTACCCTGGAGTGGACCGACATCAGCTACCAGCAGATGAACCAGAGCAATGCGGCGGTGACCGTGTTCACGCTGGCGGTGCTGCTGGCCTTCCTGGTGCTGGCATCGCTCTATGAAAGCTGGACGCTGCCGCTGTCGGTGATCCTGATGGTGCCGGTCTGCATGTGCGCCGCGCTGTTCGGCGTGCGCCTGGCGGGCGGCGACAACAATGTGTTCGTGCAGGTCGGCCTGGTGGTGCTGATGGGCCTGGCGTGCAAGAACGCGATCCTGATCGTCGAGTTTGCGCGCGAACTGGAAATGCAGGGCAAGGGCATCGTCGAAGCCGCGCTGCAGGCCTGCCGCCTGCGCCTGCGCCCCATCGTCATGACCTCGGCCGCCTTCATTGCCGGCTCGCTGCCCCTGCTGTACGGCGGTGGCGCCGGCAGCGAGGTGCGCCAGGCCACCGGGGTGACCGTCTTTGCCGGCATGCTGGGCGTGACCTTGTTTGGTCTGTTCCTGACCCCGGTGTTTTACGTTGCGCTGCGCACGCTCGGCGCGCGCATGGCCGGCACCGCATCGATCATGCCTGCTGGCGGCGTCGCGAAGGAATTGGAAACATGAATACACTGAGAACCACCATGCTGTTGCCCGCCGTGCTGCTGGCGGCCTGCGCGGCCGGCCCCGATTACCGCTCGCTCGCCATGCCGCAGGTCGAGCGCTTTGCGCGGGACGAGACGGGCGCCGCCCAGCCTGCGCCTGTTGCCAGTGCCGAATTCTGGCAGGCGTTCCAGGACCGGCAGCTGAGCGTCCTGGTCGAGCAGGCGCTGGCAGCCAACAACGACTTGCGCGTGGCCCTGGCGCGCTATGACAGCGAAGCGGCGCTGCTGCGCGAGGCCGGCTCGGCCCGCTACCCGGCGGTGACCGTGGGCGCCAACGCGGGCCACCAGAAAGTCAGCGTCGACCAGGCTTACGGTTTCCCGCGCAGTAACGACGTGTATGGCGCCAGCATTGCCGCGCGCTGGGAACTGGACCTGTTCGGCAAGGTGCGGCGCGACGTCGAGGCGCACCGCGCCGAAGCGGCCGCCCGTGCCGAGGACTTGAAGGCCCTGCAGGTGATCATCGTCGGCCAGGTCGCCAGCGCCTACATGGACTTGCGCGGCACGCAGGAACGCCTGCGGGTGGCGCGCGAAAGCATCGACAAGCACCGCGAGACCTTGCGCATCATCAGCGCGCGGCTGGAAGCGGGCCGCAGCTCCGACTTCGATGTGGCGCGCGCGCGGGCCCAGGTCGAGTCGGCCACTTCGCGCGTGTTTGCGCTGGAGGCGCGCATCGCCGCCGACCAGCACCGGCTCGCGGTGCTGACCGGCCGCACCCCGGAAGCCCTGGTGGCCGAACTGGACGCGCCTGCAGCGCTGCCCGCCCTGCCGGCAGCCGTGAATCCGCAAACGCCGGCCGCCGTGCTGCGCCGCCGCCCGGACATCGCGGCCGCCGAACAGCGCCTGCACGCGGCCACCGCGCGCGTCGGCGTGGCTACGGCGGACCTGTTTCCCCAGGTGCGGCTGACCGGCATGCTGGGCACCTTCGCCCTGCGCACCGGCGACCTGTTCACCAATGAGCGGGAAACCAGCCTGCTGGGCCTGGGCATCGACTGGTCCTTCCTCGATGCCGGCCGGGTGCGCGCGCGCATTGCGGCCAGCAATGCCGCCGCCGCCGGCCAGCTGGCGGCCTACCAGCAAACCGTGCTGCTGGCGCTGGAGGACACGGAGAACGCCCTGGTGCGCTACGCCCGTACCCGCAGCGAGGACCAGCACCTGGAGCGCGCCGCGCTGGCCAGCAGCCAGGCCGCGCAGCTGGCGCGCGAACAGCTGCGCGCCGGCACCATTGGGGTGTATGAAGTGCTGGATGCGGAGCGCGAGCAGCTGCGGGCGCAGGATGCCTTCGCCGAAGGCCGCACCCGCAGCGCGCTGGCGGCGGTGGCGCTGTACAAGGAGTTGGCGGGCGGCTGGCCGCAGCATATGCCGGGGCCGCTGCCGCCGGTATCGGCCTCGCTGGCGACAGGCATCCGCTGATGCCGTGGCGGTACGCGCCGGGTGGCGCGGACCGCCACACATGGCCGCCCAGGTCACGAAAAGTCTTGAGCACTTTTGATAATTATCAAAAGCGTAATGCAGTCGTTCCTGTAGATTGTTGTCCTTTTTAAAGAAATTCCCGTCTTGGGGGATTGTATTGTAAGCGGCAGTTCCGCCGGTCAGCGGCGCATGGGGCCAAGTGGCGCCTTCGCCCTTCGTTCATCGTTGAGTCCTCGAACCAAACCATCGGAATAAAGAATAAGATCGCATGAACAAATTACTCGCCAATCAGCTCACGTTAATGAACAACTTCGTTCATATCGTTTCCGCAGGCAGCTTTTCCCGCGCCGCGCAATTGCTCAACACCAGCCAGCCTACGGTCAGCCGCCAACTGCGCATGCTGGAGGAACACCTGAACATCAAACTGCTCAACCGCAATACACGGGGCATCAGCCTGTCGGAAGCGGGACGGCGCTATTACGAATACTCGCGCCTCATGTCGCAGGACCTGGACCGCTTCGAGGGCGAACTGCGCGACGAAACCAATTCGTCCTGCGGCTTGCTGCGTGTGGTGGTCCCGAGCGGCTTCGGGCAATCGCGGCTGCTGGAAGTGGCGGCCCAGTACCTGAAGGCCAACCCGGCGACGCGCCTGGAATGGAAGATCAGCGACTCGCCGCCGCGCTTTGTGGAAGACGCGGTCGATTGCGCCATCCAGGTCGACGCCCTGAAGGACGAACTGGTGATCGCCCGCAAACTGGGGGAGGTGAACAAGATCATCGTGGCCGCGCCGGAACTGCTGTCGCGCTTCGACAGCATCGGCAGGCCGGAGGATATCTCCAGGCTGCCGTGGGTCACCTTGCCCAACCATCACTGCCGCGCGATCCAGGTCCAGGACCAGCAGGGCGACATCCGCAAGCTGGATATTTCGCCAAGCTTCATGGCCGACAGCGTGCCGGTGGCGCGGCAGGCCACCTTGCAGCAGATCGGCGCGGCGCTGATTTCGCGGTGCGCGGTGGCCGACGATATCGCGGCCGGCAGGCTGACGCAGGTGCTGCCCGGCTGGTCCGGCTTGCCGGTCTCGATTTACCTGACCTATCCGAAGTCGCACCACTATCCGCTCAAGTTCCGCAAATTCGTGGACCTGATCAAATCCCTGCCGCCGCAATTCTTCTGCGGCTAGGCGGCTGCGCTACACGCCGCCCATGCAGATGTATTTGATGACGAGATAGTCCTCGATGCCGTGCGTCGAGCCTTCGCGCCCCAGGCCCGATTGCTTGACGCCGCCGAACGGCGCCACCTCGGTCGAGATCAGGCCCGTGTTCACGCCGACCATGCCGCTTTCCAGCCCTTCCGCCACACGCCAGATGCGGCCCATGTCGCGCGAGTAGAAGTAGGCCGCCAGGCCGAATTCCGTATCGTTGGCCAGCGCCACCGCTTCCTCGTCGGTCCTGAAGCGGAACAGCGGCGCCAGCGGGCCGAAAGTCTCTTCGCGCGCCACCAGCATGCCGGCATCGACGTCGGCCAGCACGGTCGGCTGGAAGAAGCTGTGCCCCAGTTCGTGCCGCTTGCCGCCCACCAGCAGGCGTGCGCCCTTGCCCAGCGCATCCGCGATATGCTCTTCCACTTTGACGACCGCCTTCTCTTCGATCAGCGGTCCTTGCGTCACGCCTTCGTCGGCGCCGTTGCCGACCTTGAGCTTGCGCACGGCTTCCACCAGCTTCGAGGCGAAGCTGTCGTACACGCCGTCCTGCACGTAGATGCGGTTGGCGCACACGCAGGTCTGGCCGGCATTGCGGTACTTGGAGGCGATGGCGCCTTCCACCGCGGCATCCAGGTCGGCGTCGTCGAACACGATGAAGGGCGCGTTGCCGCCCAATTCGAGCGACAGCTTCT
>CBHWEO010000071.1:0-21043 GCA_966112955.1 uncultured Duganella sp.
GTACAACCCGCCGGTGATCCTGCTGGACGAACCGCTGTCCAACCTGGACGCCAAGCTGCGCGAAGAGGCCCGGGCCTTCCTGCGCGAACTGATCGTGCGCCTTGGCCTGTCCGCACTGATGGTGACCCACGACCAGGACGAGGCGATGGCGATTTCCGACCGCATCCTGCTGCTCAATAACGGCAAGATCGAGCAGCAGGGCACGCCACAGTCCATGTACGAAACGCCGGAAACCCTGTTCACAGCTGAATTCATGGGCAGCAATAACCGCTTGCCGGGCACGCTGGTTTCGCGCGAGGGCGACAAGGTCGTGATCGACGTGGCGGGCACCAGGCTGCATGCCACCGCGCGCGGCCAGGGCGGCGAGGCGATCGCACCGCTGATCCGCGTGGAAGAGGTGCGCGTCAACAGCAGCCAGGTCGAGAATTCGCTCGAGCTGGCGCTGGTGACCTGCATGTATCTCGGCGACCGCTGGGAATGCCTGTTCAAGCGTGGCGACATCAGCGTGCGCGCCCACTCCAAATACCGCCTGCAGGATGGCCACTACTGGCTGCAACTGCCGGCCGACAAGCTGTGGGTATTCTGAGCAATCAACGCTTCTTCCTCCAAGCTTTGGCGGCCGGCTTGCTGGCCGCTTTTTTTTGCCGCTGGCTGGATACGCCGCTGCCCTGGCTGATCGGACCTCTCTTCGCCAGCGCGGCATTGCGCATGGCGGGTGTTGACTTGCGCTGCCCGGTGGCGGCGCGGGCGGCGGGGCAGTGGGCCATCGGCACGGTGCTTGGCTTGTACTTCACGCCGGCGGTACTGGCGGTGGTGGCGGCGCGCGCCGGCTATATCCTGGGGGCGGTGGTGTTTGCGCTGGCGCTGGGCGGCTTGTGCGCGTGGCTGCTCAAGCGGCTGGCGGATGTCAGCCTCGCGACGTCGTTCTTCGCGATGGCGTTGGGCGGCGCTTCCGAGATGGCGGTGCAGGGGGAGCGGCACGGTGCGGAGACGCAGCATGTCGCCGCCGCGCAGGGCGTGCGGCTGATGATGGTGGTGAGCTTCCTGCCGTTTGTCCTGCGCTACTGGAGCGGCCACGGCATGCCTCCGCTGGCGGCGTCGCCCGCCGCGGTGGGTGCGCCCGGCGGCGTGGCGGCGCCCGGCGCGGCGCTGGTGGCCGGCGTGCAGGCCCTGGCCGGTGGCCTGGGGGCTGGCGGCCTGCCTGCGCACGGCTGGCTGGCCGCTTTGCTGGGGTTCGCGCTGCTGGCCGTGGTGACGTGCGTCGCGGGCTGGCTGCTGTGGCGGCGCGGCGTGCCGAACGCCTGGGTGCTGGGCCCTTTGCTGGCGGCGGCGGCGCTGGCGGCCGCGCAAGTCCCCGTCGGCACCGTGCCGGAATGGATGGTCCGCACCGGCCAGCTGTGCATCGGCCTCTCGCTCGGCACACGCTTCACGCCCGGATTCCTGCACACCGCGCCCCGTTACATGGCGGCGGTGGTCGCCTGCACGGTGGGAGCGCTTGGCCTGGCCGCCGGCTTCGGACTGTTGCTGGCAAACGTCAGTGGCCTGCATCCCGCGACCGCGCTGCTAGCCACATCCCCCGGCGGGATCGCCGAAATGGCCCTTACCGCGCGTGCCCTGCACGTCGAAGTCCCCGTGGTGACAGCCTTCCACGTCTGCCGTATGATCACTTTGGTACTGGCAGTGGGGCCGGCATACCGTCGTATCGAAAAACGATACTTTGACAAGGCAGGTTGAGCGGCAGCCCGATGTCCTGTATGTTGTCAGCACTTTCACTATTCCCGTGACGCAACATGAGCCATCCCAGCCAGTTCGACCTGTTGAAACAGCGCCGCTTCGCGCCTTTCTTCTGGACGCAATTCCTCGGCGCCTTCAACGATAACCTGTTCAAGACGGCCCTCGTGGTCGCGCTGGCCTTCGACGCCGCCAGCTGGACCGACCTGCCGCCATCGCTGGTCACCAACCTGGTGCCCGGCCTGTTCATCCTGCCTTACGTGCTGTTCTCCGCCACGTCCGGCCAGATCGCCGAAAAAGTGGAAAAGGGCAGGCTGGCGCGCATCATCAAATGGCTGGAAATCGGCATCATGGGCATGGCCGCCGTCGGCTGGTTTACACATACGCTGGTGCTGCTGCTGCTCGCCATCCTCGGCATGGGCATCCATTCCACGCTGTTCGGCCCCGTCAAATACGCCTATATGCCCCAGCACCTGAAACCGGAAGAACTCACCGGCGGCAACGGCATCGTGGAAATGGGCACCTTCGTCGGCATCCTGCTGGGCCAGGTGTTCGGCGCCGTCATCGTCAACCTCAAGCCGTTCGGCGTGGAATGGCTGGCCGCCGCCACCATCGGCTTTGCGGTGCTCGGCCTGTTCACGGCCCACGGCATCCCGACCACGCCGGCACCGCAGCCGGACCTGAAGGTCAACTGGAACCCGTTCACCGAATCGATCCGCAATATCCGCTTCTCGGCCGGCAACCGCTCGGTGTTCCTCTCCATGCTGGGCAATTCCTGGGTCTGGTTCTACGGCGCCATCGTGCTGGCGCAATTCCCCGTGTATGCCAAGGATTACCTGCAAGGCGACAACAGCGTCTTCGTGCTGTTGCTGACCATGTTCTCGCTGGGGATCGGCGCCGGCTCGCTGCTGTGCGAAAAACTCTCAGGCCGCAAGGTGGAAATCGGCCTGGTGCCGTTCGGTTCCATCGGCCTGTCGCTGTTCGGCATCGACCTGTACCTGGCCAGCCTTGGCTATCACGCGGCAGGCCAGGTGGACGCCTTCGCCATGGCCGCGCAACCCGGCGCCTGGCGCATCATCCTCGACGTGGTGATGATCGGCGTGTTCGGCGGCTTCTTCATCGTGCCGCTATTCGCGATGATCCAGTTGCTCGCCGATCCGCAGCACCTGTCGCGCACCATCGCTGGCATGAATATCCTGAACGCGCTGTTCATGGTGGTGGCGACCGGCGTGGCGATCCTGCTGCTGCACCAGGGCTTCACGATCCCGGAACTTTTCCTGGCCACGGCCATCATGAATGGCGTGGTGGCGGTGTACATCTTCTCGCTGGTGCCGGAATTCCTGCTACGCTTCCTGGCCTGGATCCTGATCCACACGGTGCACAAGGTGAAGACCGTCGATGCCGACCGCATCCCGGAAGAGGGCGGGGCGGTCCTGGTCTGCAACCACGTGAGCTACGTCGACGCGCTGGTGATCGTGGCCGCGAGCCCGCGCCCGATCCGCTTCGTGATGGACCACCGCATCTTCAAGACGCCGTTCTTCGGCTGGATCTTCCGCACCGCCAAGGCGATCCCGATTGCGCCGGCCAAGGAAGACCCGTGGCTGCTGGAGAAATCGCTGGTCGACATCGCGCAGGCGCTACATGAAGGGGAACTGGTGTGCATCTTCCCCGAGGGGAAACTGACCAGCACCGGCGAGATGAATGAATTCAAGGGCGGCATCAGCAAGATCATCGAACGCTCGAAGGTGCCCGTGATCCCGATGGCATTGCGCGGCCTGTGGGGCCACCTGCTCAGCCGCAGCAAGGACAGCCTGCTGGAACGCGCCTTCCGCAAGGGCTTCCGCTCACAGCTGTCGCTGGCGGTGGGCCAGCCGGTGCCGCCGCACGACGTGAGCCCCGACCTGCTGTACCGCCAGGTAGCAGAATTGCGCGGCGACTGGAAGTAAAAAAATGTAGTCCTCGGCTACATACTTCTACATACAAAGGCGCCCTCGCGGCGCCTTTGGTCTTTTTTACAATCGGTTTCCCAAACACTTTTGTAAGAAGGGCCAACAATGAAAACAATCCTGAAGACCAGCCTTTCCGTCGCCATGCTTTCCGTGCTGGCGGCATGCGGTGGCGGCAACGACGACGCGGGCAGCCGTCCCAAGCAGTACTCGATGCTGGTCGACTTCGACAAGGGCGTCACCGGCTGGACCGGCAGCTCCTCGGACTACACGCCGGAGACCGCACCGACCAACGTCACCTTCGAACAGCGCGCACTAGTTGCGCCCTTGAGCGGCAAGGGCTACTTCATCGGCGGCACCAACCGCAGCGACGATTTGTTCCTGTTCGTGAAGAAGCAGTTCACGGGCCTCGAAAAGAACGCCACCTACAACGTGAACTTCTCGCTCAAGTTCGCGAGCAATGTGCCGACCGGCTGCATGGGCGTAGGCGGCTCGCCGGGCGAGTCGGTGTGGGTGTACGCGGGCGCCACCGCGACCGAGCCGAAAGCGGTCACGGTCAACAACGAGATCCGCATGAACATCGACCGCGGCAACCAGGCCGCTGGCGGCAAGGAAGCGCAAGTGATCGGCACCATCGGCAATGGCCTGCCATGCGGCAGCACGGCCTACGCCAGCAAGACGGTCAAGAACGAGACGGCACAGAAGGTAACCACCGACGCCAACGGCGCCGTGTGGATCATCCTGGGCATCGACTCCGGCTTTGAAGCCCACTCCGAGGTGACCCTGCAAAGCGTGCAGATCGACGCGACGCCTGTCACCCTCTGATCAGGGCTATTTCTTGTTACCTGCGATTTCATGCGCGCCATCGCGGAACGCATGTCCGATATCGCGGGTAACGTTCCTGGTCCCATGCCCGATTGCCCGGGCACCGTCGCGGAAGCCATGGCCAATTGCCTTCGTCGTTTTCCTGGTCCCGTGACCCACGGCTTTGGCCACCTTCTTGGTCTCCGCAACAGGATGCACCTTGCCGGAACCGCTCTGGCTTGGCTCTTCGGCAGCCGCAACTGATGCGGCGAACGGCGCGGTAGCCGCGAGAATAAAAGCGAATACGAGCTGCCTTGAGTTCATGTTCCCACCTCTAGTTCGTGTCGGTTGACCACCATTATCGCCGAGATGGCAGGGCGCCGCCACCTTAGGTGACTCACTTGACACGTGACCATTGAGTCACATATAGTCTGGCCATGGACGCGATATTCAAAGCCCTGAGTGACGAAACCCGGCGCCTGCTGCTCGACCGATTGCGCGCACGCGATGGCCAGACCCTGACCGAACTGGAAGCCGCAACCGGATTGACGCGCTTTGGCGTCATGAAGCACCTCAAGGTATTGGAGGCCGCCGGCCTGGTCATCACGCACAAGGCTGGGCGCTTCAAATACCACTACCTGAATGGCGCTCCACTTCAATCCCTTGTAGACCGCTGGCTTGAGCCCCTCACGCAGCAACCGCTGGCCCGGGCCATGCTGGACCTGAAGTCCGAACTCGAAAGGAATACGCAGATGAGTACCAATGACAAGCCAAGCTTCATGCTGGAGACCTTTATCCGCGCCACGCCGCAGCAAGTGTGGGAGGCGCTCACCAGCCCCGATATCAGCAAGCAGTACATGTTCAAGGGCACCGCCTTCCACAGCAGCCTGCGCAAGAACGAGCCCTACGAATACCGTACGGAAGATGGCCGCGCGATGGTGTTCGGGAATGTGCTGGACGTCGTGCCGGGCCAGCGGCTGGAACTCAGTTACCAGGCGGCCTGGATGGGACCGGACGTAAAGGTTTCCCGCGTGGTGCACGAAATCGCCGCCGTCGGCGAATTGGTCAAGCTCACGATTTCCCATTACGACCTGCCGGAAGGGCACGAAGGTCTCAAGGAGGCCTGGGCCATGATCGCGGCGAGCTTGAAGTCGCTGCTTGAAACTGGCCGCGCTTTACAGTTTGCGTGATGCCATGAGCTACAACACCGCCACATGCGCTTGCGGCAGCGTGCAACTGCGCGCCAGCGGCAAGCCGATCGTCACCGCCGTTTGCTATTGCGCCGATTGCCAGGAAGGCTGGCGTAAGCTGGAAGCCCTGCCGAATGCGCAGCATGCGCGTGAGCCGGACGGTGGCGTCGCCTACCAGGTCTATCGCAAGGACAGGGTGCAATGCCTCGCAGGGGAGGGATACCTGCGCGGATTCAAACTCCGCGAGCAGTCCGCCACGAACCGCGTCATGGCAAGCTGCTGCAACACGCCCATGCTGCTCAATTTCGACGATGCGAAGCACTGGGTGTCGGTTTGCCGGCCAAGGTTCAATGGATCGCAGGCGCCGCTTGAGATGCGCGTGTGCACTGGCGCGGCATCGCAGCACGACGATCGTTCGGGCCTGCCTTCATATTCCGGCTACCCACTGCGCTTCATCGGCAGGCTGCTGGCGGCAAGGATCGCCATGCTGTTTGGACGCGCCTGAGAGGCGGCGCTCAATCCAGTTCGATGCCCGCCGGCGGCATCCACTCCATGACGTTGTAGATGCCGTCCACCGCCAGGATTTCAAAGCCGCATCGCTGCAGCAGGCGCTGCGCCGGACTCCCTAGCACCACGTTCAGCCGGACGGGCAACCGTAGGCGCTCGCCCTGCGCCTGCAGGCTGCGCAGCAATCCCAGCCCGATGCCGCGGTTGCGGTAATCGGGCAGCAGGCAGATATCGATGATGCGCAGTTCGTCCGGACCGTAATCGACGTACAGCCGCCCGATGGGGCGCTCGCGGTCCATGATCACGGCCAGGTCGGCGTTGGGATACCGGTTCTGGAACCAGGTCTGCTGGGCCTTGAACTGCAAGCCTTGCAGCAGGGTCTCGGTGGCGAGGTCGCAGGCTCCCATGCGAACTTCCACGCTGCGGGTGCTGGAATACAGTTGCTGCATGAACGCGAGATCGCCCGCTTCAGCAGGCCGCATCTCGATCGAGCGCGAGGTTCGGGAAGGCATATCACTCTTTCCTTTAAGAATGAAGTAACTGCCTTTCCATCATAGCACGTTGTAATTTGACAAAGCTCGTTTCCTTGGACAGAGTATGGCCTGTTGACTGAAAAACGCCACATTGGAAGATAGCATGGCCGAATTCGTATTCCCCCCGCACCAGGTCGCGGCATTGCACATTGCCGGCACCGATCAACGCTTCCCCGTGCGCCGCGTGTACTGCGTGGGCCGCAACTACGCCGGCCATGCGCGCGAGATGGGTTCCGACCCGGACCGCGAACCGCCATTCTTCTTCTGCAAGCCGGGCGATGCGGCAGGCGTCGTGCCGGTCGCACCGGGCAGCGTGGCGGAACTGCCATACCCGCCGCAAACCAGCAATTACCACTTCGAGTGCGAACTGGTGGTGGCGATTGGCGCCGGTGGCAGCGACATCCCGGTGGCCGACGCGCCCAAACATATCTTCGGCTATGCCGTAGGCCTGGACATGACGCGCCGCGACCTGCAGGGCAAGATGAAGGACGCCGGCCGTCCATGGGAGATCGGAAAGGCCTTCGATTACTCCGCCCCGGTCGGGGAGTTGCGCCGCGCAGCCGAAGTGCCCGGCGTGGAAAACGCCGCGATAGCGCTGGCGCTGGACGGCGCAATACGCCAGTCGAGCAGCACCGACCACATGATCTGGTCGGTGGCCGAAACGATCGCCAACCTGTCGACGCTGTTCCGCCTGGAGCCCGGCGACCTGATTTTCACCGGCACCCCGGAAGGCGTTGGCGCCGTAGCACGCGGCCAATCCCTCACCGGCAGCATCGAAGGCCTGCCCAGCCTGTCGGTAAAGTTCGTGTAGGCGGGTCAGACCCTGCGGGTCTGACCCAGGTTTCCCGGTTTTACGAGCGCGGCCTCAATCGCCCGCAACCCCTCCAGCGCCCCCGCCGCAATCCCCACATCCGCCGGAGAAACCACCGCAAACTCCCGCGGATTGATCCGCACCATCCGCCCGCCGCGCAGCAGCACCTGCTGCCCAAACTGCCGCACCGAAGGAATCGCCGTCCCCGCCCCGAGTTCAATCACCAACGGCCTGCGCACCCGCGCCAGCCAGTCTTCCAGCCTCGCCGCCTGCAAAGCGCTGCGCCGCTCGATCCACCCCCAATCCCCAAACATCAGGATATTCGGCCGCGCCAACCCGCCGCAATCCGGACAGCGGGGCGGCGCATTACGCAAGCGGCAAGCATCCGCATCCACATCCGGCACGAAATCATCCGCCGCCCAGATCTTGCCGCAGCAAGGCGCCAGGCATTGCAGGTGATGAATCGACCCATGGCACTCATAAACGGCACGCGGATCGAACCCCGCCTTCTGGAACTGCCCATCCACATTGCTGGTAAAGACAAAGCAGCCATGGACCATGGCCTCGCTCCAGGCCCGCAGCAGCGCGAAGCCTTCATGCGGCACGGTGGCGCGATACAGCGCCAGGCGATGTCCATAAAAACCCCAGGCCAGCCCCGGGTCTTCATGGAAAGTGCGCGGCGAAGCAATGCTGGTGAATTCCATCCGCGCCCGGCCCAGGGCAGGGTAGGCCTTCCAGAACCCCTCATTGCCGCGGAAATCCGGCAAGCCCGAGTCCACGCCCATGCCGGCACCGGCCGCGATCACCAGTCCATCCGCTTGCGCAAGAAGCTCGGCCGCGCGTTCGGCCAGTTGTCGATCGATACTCATTCTTACAGTTTGAGGCAACTTTGACAAAACCTCAAATTGCTCTGATATAATTCATGGCTCGAGTCGGGGCGTAGCGCAGCCTGGTAGCGTACCTGCATGGGGTGCAGGGGGTCGGAAGTTCGAATCTTCTCGCCCCGACCACGAGAATCAAGGACTTAGGCCAACCAGCGCGGTTGGCCTTTTTTCATTGGGCTGCATTTTGGGCAGTCGCCGCCCTTGCCTTCCGCAAAGCGTTCCTTCCATACGCCCGCTCCCCCATCTTCTGGGTAAGAATCCAAATGAATGACCACCAGGGCATTTTCGCCGTCCAGCGCCCGAACTGGCGAGGAACGATCTGGCTGCGCTTGCGTTCCGGGGAGAGCTGGACATTGGCCACCACGATGCCTTCCTGGCCCGGACCCAGTTGTCCCAGGAGCGCCCCGTCGCTGCCGGCGATGGCGCTGTAGCCGGGGAATTCGATGTCCTGCGGCGGGAATCCGGCCGGCAGCGTCGTGACCAGCCGTCCCACCTTGTTTGACATGATGACCGGAATGCCCATCAGGCGTGCGGTTTCCGCTGTGCCGTCGCGCAGGGCCGCATTCAGGACGTCGGCGTCATGCTGCCGGACCGGAAACTTCGCCTCAAATGAAGCGCCCGAGAACGGTCGCAAATAGAGGTCAATTCCTGCGGCGTGCAACTCGGCATAGCGTTCATAAAGCGCATTTTCAAAACAGATGCCGACGCCAATCCGCCCAATGGGCGTATCGAACCAATGCCTGTCGTTCCCGCCCGTGAAAAAGTACGCCTCGAAGGAGGCCGGCGGGGACTTCCGGACCCGTGCTGCCACGTCGCCGCCCGGGCCGGCGAGCACGAAGGTATTGTAGAAGTGCTCGCCTTCGGCCTCCAGGAACGTGGTGCCGAGGTACAGTTGCAGGCGTTTGGAACAGCCGCACATCCATTGCAAGGTAGGGCCGGCGAAGGGTTCCGCCGTATCCCAGATGGCGTCGCTAAGCGTATACCCGCCCGGCATCATCTCCGGCAGCAAGACCAGTTGCGCGCCCTGGCGCGCGGCGTCTTCGATGTATCGCTCCGCTTTTGCCAGGTTGCGGTCCCTGGCGTTCAGTTCACATGCGATCTGTACTGTCGCGACAGTCAATGTATGCAAAGTCAGTCCCGGTGTATTTGATTGCCAATATGATAAGGCAATCCGACACTGCGCTGCTTGACCTCGTCTATCAAAAGCTGCTTTGCCTGGCCGTTCAGGCGGCCTGCAGCGCCAATACCTGTTGCATGGCACGCGCCTCCTCCACCGGCGTGCGGCCGAACAAGCGCTTGAACTCGCGGTTGAACTGCGAGCTGCTTTCATAGCCCACGGCCACTGACGCGGCGGCGGCGGTGACTCCCTGACGCACCATCAGCAGGCGCGCCTGGTGGAGGCGGGTCGCCTTGAGGTATTGCAGCGGTGAGTTATGCGTCACCGCTTTGAAGTGGTGATGGAAAGCCGGCACGCTCATATTGGCTTCCTGCGCCAGCTCGGCCACGCTGATCGTGTGCGCATAGTCGGCGTGGATGCGCCGCAGGGCGCGTCCGACGCGGCCGAAATGGCTGCCGTGGGTGAGGGCGGCGCGCATGGCCGCGCCCTGCTCGCCGGTCAGCACGCGGAAGTACAGCTCGCGCAAAATGGCCGGGCCGAGAATCTGCGATTCCAGCGGCGAGCGCAGTGCGCGCAGCAGCCGCAGCAGGGCGTCGGCGAAATCTTCATCCATCGGTGTCGACAGCATGCCGCGCGGTACCGTGGGTGCGGGCATTTTGGTTTCGATGGCCAGGGCAAGTTCGGCGGCAATGGCGGGGTCGATGCGTAGCGAAACGCCCAGCAGCGGTTTGTCCGGGTCGGCTTCGGTTTCGCTCTCGAACACCATGGGGACGGACAACGCCAGGTAGTGCTGGGCATCGTAGAGATAGGGTGTGCCTGCAAGGTAGCCTGTCTTGCGGCCTTGCAGTACGACGCAGATGCAGGGCTCGTAGAGCACGGGGGTGCGTGCCAGGGCGCGGTTGGCACGCATCAGGCGCACATCGGGCAGGAGCGTCTCGGTGAAACCTTCGTCGGGTGCGAGTTCGGCGGCCAGCGCGATCATGCGGGTAAGCGGTGTTCCGGGCATGGGTTGTGGTTGGTTGATAGTATTGGGTAACAATCTACCGGAATTCGTGGGCTGTGAGCAACGTAGTTTATAGGTTTAGGCAATAACTGAAGATGACTGCGCCTTCGCGCGGGAACTGTCCATTTCCATAATGCGTGCCATGCCGGTCGACCGACCGGCCCGACCATGAAAAGGACATCACCATGAGCAAAATCTGGTTCATCACTGGCGCCGCACGCGGCATGGGCGCCGAAATCGCACTGGCGGCACTCGCCGCTGGCGACAAGGTCGTCGCTACCGGTCGCAATTGCCGGCGCATCCAGCAGCGCTTCGAAGAGTTCGGCGAGCGGGTACTGGCCGTGGAGCTGGATGTGAGCCAGCCGGCACAGGCCGAGGCGGCGGTGGAGCGCGCGCTGGCGGCCTTTGGGCGCATCGATGTATTGGTCAACAACGCGGGCTATGGGCAGCTGGGCGTTTTCGAGGAAGTGGCGGCTGCGGAGATCCAGCGCCAGTTCGACACCAATTTCTTCGGCCTGTTGCACGTCACGCGGGCCGTGTTGCCGGCGATGCGGCGCCAGCGCAGCGGCCACATCTTCAACATCTCGTCCATCGGGGGCGTGTACGGCTTTGCCGGTGCGGGTGTGTATTGCGCGACGAAGTTCGCGGTGGAAGGTTTCTCGGAGTCGGTCGCCCTGGAGCTCGCGCCCTTCGGCATTCACGTGACGATCGTCGAGCCCGGTTTCTTCCGCACCGACTTCCTCGATGCCAGTTCAGTGAGCTGGGGCGAGCAGCGCATTGGCGACTATGCCGAGATGTCGTCCGCCATCCAGCAGGGCTACACCGCACACAGCCACCAGCAGGCAGGCGATCCGGCCAGGCTGGGCGCGGCCCTGGTGCGCTTGGCCAGCGAAGCCAAGCCGCCGCTGCGCTACGCGGCCGGCAGCGATGCCTATGCCGGTTTGACGGAACATCTGGCGAAGCGGCAGGACGAGTTGCATGCCTGGCGCGAGCTGTCGCAGTCGACGGATATTCGCTGAAGCCGCTCCTGTCTCAAGAAATTAGGTGCTGCACCCGGCGGAATCTGGGTGCCAGTACCAATCCCTGTATGTCTTCGCTTCCCTAAAGTGCACTGCATGCAGCACCCACTGTGCTGCAGCACACTTGAGCGAGGAAGACATGAGCAAGCCAACACAGGATTCAGGAAAGCAGGTCACCATCCACGTATCAACCTCGGAGCGTCCGGATTTCAAGCAGCCGCTCGCCGCCTACGTCTACCACAAGCGCCGGGCGGAGCCGCATCGCATCGAGATTCGCGACGGGCAATTCGAACTGCCGTTGCCTGCCGGCGGCATGGGCCACCCGCGTGTGCTGATCGCCCCGATGAACGAACGCATTGAAGCCGCCAAGCCCAGCGCCGACAAGCTGAAGCAGCTCGGCGCCTATGAGCCCGTGCTGCAGCGGGGCCGCGAGATCGCCACCCGCATCGAAGTGCCGGGCTCCATCATCGACTTCTGGCCGTTCTGTTTCTGCTGGGTGCACGGCAAGGTTGTGCGCAGTTCCGACAACCGGGCCGTGTGCAACGCGCGCGTCCATATCTGTGAAGTCGACCGCATTCCCTTGTGGTTGTTGAAGCTGCCCGATAGCGACATCTTCCGGCTGCGCGACGACTTGATCGAGGTACTGGAGCGGCCGCCGATTCCGGTGCCCGGCCCTGGCCCGCGACGCGCGACCCTGCGCTTCGACCCGCAACCGGAGCCGCGCGGCGAACTGGAGCTGCCGCCTGTCATGGCGCGTCACCTGCGCAGCTCGTCGGCCGCGCTGTTGCGCAATGTGCTGGCGGATCACTGGCAGTTGCTGCTTCCGTGGTTCTGCTATTGGCCGCACTGGTGGTGGCTGTTCCGCTGCGACGAGATGGCAGTCTTGACCAGCGACCCGCACGGCAATTTCGAGACGACTCTGCTGTACCGCTGCGGCGGCGACCATCCCGACCTGTACTTCTGGGTGGAGTATGACTTTGGCAGCGGCTACGAAGTGGTGTACCGGCCGTCGAAGGCTTGCCACACTTATTGGAACTACGAATGCGGCAGCGAAGTGACGATCCGCATCACCGATCCGCGCGTACCCGGCTGCGAAGAGGAGCCGGATTTGCCGGGCTGCCAGGTCGTCGTGCTGTCGATCGGTAATGGAGTTGCGGTGTGCGAGGTGCAGACTGCGGGCGCCAGTGTCGAGGGACTGACCAACGACGGCAGGCCGTTCGGCCAGACCCTGGAGCCGAGGGTGGACTTCAGCCGGACGGAGCTGATCGACACCAAGGGCATTCCGTATTACCGCTGGTCGTACCGGCGGCTGAGCGGGCCGGATGGCGTGTCTGGTGTGGTCGCGCCGGGATCGGAGCCTTTGCTGGCGCCGCCCAAGGTCATGGCCGCCGATGTGTACCGCCATTACAAGTCGGGCACCGGCTACGCGTCGGACCTGATGGGGCCAATGGCCACCACCGGTCCCAGCCCGGCGCCGCTGCCCAACCTGTTCCGCATCCGGCCGCCCGTCTCGCCGTCGGGCGACGAATGGATAGTGCTGAACGAGCATATCGACCTTGCCACGGCCTATTTCCAGACCGACGACCTGGCCGGCACGCCAGACGGCGATCCGCCGTCGGACGATATGGCGGCGGGCCGCTACGAAATGCGGCTGGAACTGTTCGATGCGGCGGGGGCGCTGGTGAACTGGACCGCCGCCGGGATCGACCTGCGCATTACCGCGGTCGATGCGCCGTTCGGCACTGGGGCGGTGCCCACGGTGAGCGCGCCGGCCTACAACCGCATCCTGTCCGTTGGCGGCGATACGATGGGCTTCCGCATGGTGGTCAGGGTCGATAACAACCGCTGCCAGGCGGAGATCGATCCGGTGGGCGGCACGGTCTCGCCGGACCCGGTGTGCGGCTTCCACAACTACAGCGGGCCAGGGGATACCGCCACGCTGTCGTTCACGGCGCGCCATCCGAACAACTTCGCGACATATTCGTTCGGGACGGCGCGCGGCGCGGGGCCGGACTTGGCGGTGGCAAGCATCAGCCCCAGCGGCACGGTGGGCGACGGCGGACAGAATGGCTTTGTGCCGGCCGGCGCGTTCAGGTACACCAAGCCGGTGCCGGTTGCTGCCCTGCTGGGCTCCTGCCCCAACGCCGCCTTCTCCGAAGTGCTGCACGTGAGTGCCACCGCGACCAATGGCTATGGTGAGCTGGACCTGTACGACAGGGGCGATCATGCGGCATTCGCCCTGGCCAAACCCTGCCCGGTGTGCGGCTAGGGGGCAGAACAGGGCCCGGCGCCACGCACGGGCCCTGATCCCGGTGTAAGATTGCGGCCTGACCAATTAGCGATTGGTCGACAATAACCGAAACCCTGGCCAGCAGGGGGAGACAAGCATGGCATTGAAGACACACCGCGTGGCATTGTTATTTAATGGCAACAAAGTCTTTGACCGTGAGGTCATCACGGGTATTGCCGAATACCTGGCGAGCACACGGACCCAGTGGGACTTGTTCCTCGAAGAGGACTTCCGCCTGCGCCTGCCGGGCATCGAGAATTGGCAGGGAGACGGCATCATTGCCGACTTCGACGATCCGGAGGTCGCGGCGGCGCTGTCCCGCAGCCGCGTGCCGCTGGTGGCGGTGGGTGGTTCGTACGAGACGGAGCAGGACTACCCGCCCAATGTGCCCTATGTCGCAACCGATAACTACAAGATCGTCAAGCTGGCCTATGACCACCTGATCGATTCCGGCCTGCGCAACTTCGCCTTGTTCAGCCTTCCCGCCGCCCCGGGCAACCGCTGGGCGCAGGAGCGCGAAAAGGCGTTCACGGCGATCATGCGGCGCGACCGCATCGAGCCGGCCGTGTTCCGCGGCCAATGCACCCATGCCCTGACCTGGGATGGGGCGGTCCAGGAGCAGATCGCCTGGCTGCAAAGCCTGCCCAAGCCGATCGGTATCATCGCCGTCACCGATGCGCGGGCGCGCCAGCTGATGCAGGCGTGCACCCTGGCGGGGATTGCGGTGCCCGAGCAGGTGGCCCTGATCGGCATCGACAACGACCCGCTGGCACGGGTGCTGACCCGCATCCCCATGACTTCCGTGATGCAGGGCGCGCAGGAAATGGGACGGACGGCGGCGCACCTGCTCGACCGCATCCTGCATGGCTCGCTGCAGCCTGCCACGCGCATCCTGGTGCCGCCGGCGGGCATCAATGTGCAGGCGTCGTCCCGGCACCAGCCGGCCACCATGCATAGCCACGTGATGCGAGCCCGCTACTTCATCCGCCAATACGCCTGCCAGGGCATCCGGACCGACCAGGTGGCCGAGTATGTCGGCATCTCGCGCTCTTCGCTGGAAAGCTATTTCCGGCACCAGCTTGGCAGCAGCGTCCACCACGAAATCCTGCGCTTCCGGCTCGATGCGGCAATGGCCATGCTGGCGCAGGGCGATTGCAGCCTGGCGGACGTAGCATCGAAATGCGGCTTCACGTCCAGCGCCTACATGCATTCGGTCTTCAAGCGTGAACTGGGCGTATCGCCGCGCGGCTACCAGGAGCGGTTGGCAAAGGGGGAAAGCCAGGCCAGCCAGGGTTCCATGGCAGCTGCCTGAAATTTTTTTCTGCCGTTTGTCGATTTGCGGAAAGCTGGCGCGTCGTAGGGATAATGGCAGGCGTGCTGCCATCGACTAACCACTACATGAGGCCAACCATGAACAAGCAAATCTTCGTCAACCTGCCCGTCAAGAACCTGGAGAAATCGAAGGCATTCTTTGCCGCGCTGGGCTACACCTTCAACCCGCAGTTCACCGACGAGAATGCGGCGAGCATGGTGATCCACGACGGCAGCATTTACGCGATGCTGCTGGTGGAAGACTTCTTCCGTACTTTCACTTCCAAGCCGATCGCCAACGCGAAAGAGGCGACCGAGGTGCTGGTATGCCTGTCCTGCGACAGCCGGGAAGAGGTCGATGAACTGGTGCGCAAGGCCGTGGCAGCCGGCGGCAAGACCCCGCGCGAGCCGAAGGACTATGGCTTCATGTATGCCCATGGCTTTGAAGACCTGGACGGCCATATCTGGGAACTGGTCTACATGGCCCAGCAACCACAACAGTGAAATACTGGGCTTGCAGGCGTGACAATTGAATAGAATTCCAGCAAACTTGGGCACTACACTGAATAGTGCATACGTTTGCTGGAGGTCATCGTGCTGTCCTGGTGGGTGCGCTGGTTATTGATCGGAACGGTGGGACTGGGTGCGTCCCTGTACGCCATGGACCTGGTGCGCGTCGCCTCGCTGTTACCTGTGCCGCCCCCGGCCCAGGCCAGGGACGAGCAGAAAAACGAGAAAAAGCCCGCCAACGCCGTCGCCAAGGCATCCCAGATGGACAAGGTGGCGGATGCGCTGGAAGGGCACTGAATTCCAGGTCAGCGGGTGACGGAAGTGGCGCGGATGCCGTCGCCGCCGGCCTGCGCTTCGGCTGGCGCGGAATTCTTCGGCGCCTTGCGCGCGATGCGCGAGCCGGTCACGTAGTCGTCCGGATCCGGCGGGCGCCTTTCGGAAGCCTGTTGCGATTGCTGGTCCTGCTGCGCCATCTCGGCGCATCCACTGATGGCGAGCGCGCACGCTGCCACGAAGATCAGTTTCTTCATTGTCTGGTCCTGGTTCGTTGAGTGATCAAAGCGGACCCTGAGCAATCTTGCTCGGAGTACTCCACGAATCTAACACGCCAATTGTCATCAATTTGTATTTTTTATAATTGATTTGTTGGTGTGACAATCTGCGAGCTTCTCCGTGTAAAGTGGGTGCTATAGTCGCGAGGAGGAGCGTAAAAGATGCGAATTGCAGTGATGTCGGACATCCACGGTAACCTGTGGGCGCTGGATGCGGTCTTGGCCGATATTGAACGCCGCAAGGTGGATGTGACGGTCAACCTGGGGGATATCCTGTCCGGCCCCTTGCTGCCGGCGGAAACCGCCGCGCGCCTGATGACGCTGGACCTGCCGACCATCCGCGGCAACCACGAGCGGCAAATGGTGGAGCAGGAACCGGCGCACATGGGATCGTCGGACCGCTGGGCGCATGAGCGCATCACGCCCGCGCAGCGGGACTGGATTGCTTCCCTGCCTGCCTCCATGCGGCTGGCGGACGACGTGCTGATGGTGCATGGCACGCCGGGCTCGGACCTGGTGTACTGGATGGAGACGGTGGAGCCGGAAGCGGGCCAGCGCCGCGCCCATTATGCGGAAGTGCTTGAACGGGCCGGCAGTGTCCAGGCCTCGCTGGTCCTGTGCGGGCATACCCACATCCCGCGCGCGGTGCTGCTTGACGGCGGGCCGCTGGTGCTCAACCCGGGCAGCGTGGGCCTGCAGGCTTATCGGGGCGACCTGCCTTATCCGCATGCGGCGGAAAACGGCACCCCGCATGCGCGCTATGCGATCGTCGAGCGCACGGCCGGCGGCTGGGCTGCCGAGCATCATGCGGTGGCCTATGACTGGCATGCCGCGGCCGACACGGCGCAACGCCACGGCCGCCCGGATTGGGCGTTTGCCCTGCGCACAGGGCGGATGCCTTAGCCGGGACGGTGGCTGACTTCGACCAGGATGCCGCCGGGCGCCTGGCACCAGAAGGCGAGGCAGCCGTAGCTGACGGCAGGGGCGGACGGCAGCGGCAAGCCGGCGTCGGCCAGGCGCTGGTAGGCCGCGTGCACGGCGTCGTCGGAAGACTGCAGGAATCCGATGTGGAAGCCGGGCGGATAGTCCGCGCGTTCGGCCTGCTGCAGGATGAGGGCAAAGCCGCCTTCGCCGCGCAGGATCGCCATGCCTTCGGCGCGCGCGGGCAGGCGCTCGAAGCCGAAACCGCGCTGGAAGTAGTCGGCGGCGGCTTCCAGGTCCGCTACGGGCAAATCAATATGGTTGAGCCGCATTGTTGATCTCCGGTAGTAGTGGCATATTCCTATACTATGCCGAAATTGCCCAGGAGAGCTTGATGCTGAAACGCGTACTGTGCGCCGCCGTGGCACTGCCTTGCTGCTGCGCGGCTGCGGAACCGGATAGCTGGATCACCACCGACCGCCCCGATTTCGTCGACGCGCCGGAAGTGGTGGGCAAAGGCCGCATACAGCTGGAAACGGGTGTGCTGCAGTCGAAGGAAGCCCGCAGCACGCCGTTGCTGCTGCGCGTCGGCGTGGCGGAAGACATCGAGTTGCGCCTGGAATCCGATGGCCGCCTGACCGACCGCAGCGACCCGGCGCGTACGCGCGGCTGGGGCGATGCCGCAGTGAGCTTCAAATGGCAACTGCGCGAAGGCGAGGGCGGGGCGCCCTCGGTCGGCCTGATTGGGCAGGCGGACTTCGCGACCGGTTCGCGCGACTTTAGGGGCAACGGCACACGGCCTTCCTTCCGCGTGCCGATCGAATGGGAATTGCCGCACGATTTCGAGCTGGGCGTGATGCCCGGCTACTACCTCGACCGCGACGAACGCGGGCGCCATGTGCCGACCGGCCAGTTTGGCGTCACGTTGGCGAAGAACCTGGGCGAACGCGCCTACACCTTTGTCGAACTGGCGACGCCGCGCATTGCCCGTGCGCGCGATGGCGGCAGCACGGCCAGTTTCGACTTCGGCGGCGGCTATTCGTTCACGCGCGACCTGCACGTGGATGCCGGCGTCATGCTGGGCCTGAACCGCCGCACGCCGGACCTGGCGTTCACCGTCGGCTTGTCGGTGCGGCTGTGAGCAAGGGCATGCCGGGGCAGGTGGTGCTGGTGCTGCAGGGCGGCGGCGCGCTCGGCGCCTATCAGCTCGGCGTTTACCAGGCCATGCATGAAGCGGGCGTGGAACCGGACTGGGTGATCGGCACCTCCATCGGTGCGCTGAATGGCGCCATCATTGCCGGCAACCCGCCGGAACAGCGCTTGCCGCGCTTGCGCACGTTCTGGGAAACCATGGAGCGGCACGGCGTATTCGCCGGCCTGCCGCCCCTGCTGGCCAACGCGCTCACGCTGGCGCAGGGCATACCCGCCTTCTTCGATCCGAACCCGCTGGCGTGGTGGAATCCGGCAGCGCCGCTCGGTGTCGAGAATGCCGCCTTCTACCGCACCAATGCCTTGCGCAACACGCTGGAAGGCCTGGTGGACCTGGACTACCTCAACGAGCGCCATACGCGGCTCACCGTTGGCGCAGTCAATGCGCGCAATGGCGTGATGCACTATTTCGACACCCGCAAGGAAGCGCTGGACCTGTCGCACGTCATCGCTTCCGGCGCGATCCCGCCTGCATTCCCGGCCGTGCGCGTCGGCAGCGAACCGTTTTGGGACGGCGGCATCTATTCCAATACGCCGATCGAGGCGGTGCTGGACGACGAGCCGCGCCGCGATTCCGTGATCTTTTCGGTGCAGGTCTGGAATCCGGACGGCAGCGAGCCGCAAAGCGTGCTCGATGTGCTGGAGAAGCACAAGGAGATCCAGTACGCCAGCCGCGCCAGCCACATCGAACAGCAGCGCAAGCTGCACCGCCTGCGGCGCGTGATCCGCGAGCTGGCCATGAAGCTGCCGGAAGACGTGCGCGCCACGCCGGAAGTGCGCGAGCTGGCGCTGTGGGGCTGCGGCACGTCCATGCACGTGGTGCTGCTGAAGGCGCCGCACCTCAATTGCGAAGACCATACCAAGGACATCGACTTCTCCAGCGCGGGCATCGGCCAGCGCTGGCAGGCCGGCTATGCGGATACGCAGCGGGCGTTCAAGGCCCGGCCTTGGGCGGCAGGGGCGGACACATTCGAGGGCATCGCCATCCATGAAAAGTTTTAGGCTATCAATTTCATAGGATTAATCAAATTTATTAATTAACCGTGCTTCTTTAGAATCATTTCACCGATCACCTGAAGGAGCACACCAATGAGCCAGCCCCCTGTCACCACCGCCTCCGGCATTCCAGTCGCCGATAACCAGAACTCCCTGACTGCCGGCCCGCGCGGCCCGGTCCTGCTGCAGGACTTCCACCTGATTGAAAAGCTCCAGCATTTCAACCGCGAGCGCATTCCGGAGCGCGTCGTGCATGCCAAGGGTTCCGGCGCTTACGGCACCTTCACCGTGACCCACGACATCAGCAAATACACCAAGGCGAAGCTGTTCTCGGCCATCGGCAAGCAGACCGAGACCTTTGTGCGCTTCTCCACCGTGGGCGGGGAGCGCGGCAGCGCCGATACCGAACGCGATCCGCGCGGCTTCGCCGTGCGCTTCTACACGGAAGAAGGCAACTGGGACCTGGTGGGCAACAACACGCCGATGTTCTTCATCAAGGACGGCATCAAGTTCCCGGACTTCGTCCATACCCAGAAGCGCGATCCTCAGACCAACCTCAAGTCGCCCACCATGATGTGGGACTTCTGGAGCCGCACGCCGGAGTCGCTGCACCAGGTCACCATGCTGTTCAGCGACCGCGGCACGCCGGACGGCTATCGCCATATGGACGGTTTCGGCAGCCATACCTTCAGCCTGGTCAACGCGGCCGGCGAGCGTGTCTACGTGAAGTGGCACCTGAAGACGCGGCAGGGTATCCGCAACCTCAGCGCGGCCGAGGCGGTGCGGCTGGCCGGCACCGATCCGGACCATGCGCAGCGCGACCTGTTCAACGCCATCGCCAGCGGCGACTTCCCGCAGTGGGAGGTGAAGCTGCAGGTGGCGACCGAGCAGCAGTTGGCGGCGTGGGAGCAGCGCACCGGCTGGAATCCCTTCGACCTGACCAAGGTGTGGCCGCATGCCGACTTCCCGCTGATTCCCGTCGGCGTGTTGGAATTGAACCGTAACCCGGTCAACTACCATGCGGAAGTGGAGCAGGCGGCGCTGTCGCCGGCCAATGTGGTGCCGGGCATGGGCTATTCGCCGGACAGGATGCTGCAGGCGCGCCTGTTTGCCTATCACGATGCGCAGCTGTACCGGGTGGGCACCAACCACCAGCAACTGCCGGTCAATGCGCCGCGCTGTCCGTTCCATCACCAGCAGCGCGATGGGGCCATGGCTTCCGGCTACGGTGGGGCGGAGCAGAATTATGCGCCGACCGAGGCGGCTGGCTCCAATCCGCAGGGGATGGGGCATGGGGAGCCGCCGCTGGCGCTGAACGGCGGGGCGGGGCGCTACGATGGGCGCGGCAGGGAGGATGATTACACCCAGGCGGGTAACCTGTTCCGGCTGCTGCCGGCGCAGGAGAAGCTGAACCTGTTCGAGAATATTGCGGGGCCGCTGAGCCAGGTCAGCGATGAGATCATCCAGCGGCAGTTGGGGCATTTCGACAAGGCGGATGCGGCGTATGGGGCGGGGGTGCGGGCGGCGCTGAAGGCGCGGGGGCGGAATGTTGACTGATAACCTTTGAAACCGGAAAACCGGGGTACGGCCCGAAGGGCCGGACCCCGGCCGGCGGCGGTCGCGTGGCGGGGGTTTCCCGCGGGGGAGACCCCCCATTTAACGTTTTGGTTGGTTCAAAATCGTTTTACGATAAAACCAACCACCACAACC